>NZ_JBANDL010000002.1:4720000-5020000 GCF_037027445.1 Lysobacter firmicutimachus | reverse complement strand
CGGGACCCTGAACATCGGTCCGGCCGGCAGCGTGATCGCGACCGCGGGCAGCGCGCTGGCCACCGTGGTCGGCGCCGGCGCGACCTTGAACGTCGACGGCAGCTTCGGTTGCGGCGCCGCCAACGACCGCATGACCGTGGCCGGCACCGTCTCGGGCAGCGGCAGCATCGACCTGTGCGGCGGCGAAGACGTGCTGACCCTGCAAGACGGCGCAGCCATCCAAGCGGTGATCAGCGGCGGCGGCCACGGCAGCGGCGACACGGTGGTGCTCGACAACGCCAACGCCTTGACCTTCGACGCCGCCCGCACGATCAACTTCGAGTATCTGCAGAAGGACAACGCCGGCGAAGCGACGCTGGTGGGCAGCCAAAGCTTCAGCGGCGGCACCACGCTCAACGGCGGCGTGCTGAGCGTGGCCGGCAGCCTGCAGACGCCGACGCTGGCGATGGCCGATGCCACCACGCTGGCGATCGACGGCAGCGTGCGCGGTCTGGCGTCGGCTCCGGCCGTGCTGACCGGCAGCGCGGGCGTCAATACGGTCGACGTGGCCGTAGGGGCGAGCCTGCTCGCCTCCGGCGACCTCGGCGACGGTGCCGATGTGTTCGATCTGGCCGGCACGCTCGACACCGGCGGCGGCAGTTTCGCGCTCGGCGCCGGCGACGACCGCTTCATCGTCCACGAAACCACCGCGGCGATCGGCACGGTCGACGGCGGCCAGGGCCGCGATACGCTCGAGGCCAACATCGGCGCCGGGTTCAACGTGCCGCTGGGCAGCATGCTGGGCTTCGAATCGCTGGCCAAATCCGGCGCGGGCGCGTTGCAGATCAACGGTGCGTCCGAGTTCATCGATGTCGACGTGATCGGCGGCCTGCTCGAGGTCACCGCCGGCGGCAGTGTGGCGGCGCAGAACACCACCGTCGCGGCCGGCTCGACCCTGAAGGCGAGCGGCCTTTACAGCGGCACCGCCGGCAACGACCGCTTCGACTCGGCCGGCACGGTGATCGGCCGCTTCGACTTCGGCGCCGGCAACGACACCGCCGATTTCCGCGGCGGCGACCTGAGCGGCCTGAGCCGCTTCGACGGCGGCGCCGGCGGCGAGGACCGGGTGAATTTCCACGACATGGTCCTGGACCAGGCCGACGTGGGCGCGCTGTCCAACTGGGAGCGGGTGGATCTGCTCACCGGCACGCAGCTGACCCTGACCGGACCGCTGAACCTGGGCAGCGGCCTGCTGTCGATCGACGGCACGTCCGAGCTGATCGGCATGAGCGGCGCCGGCCTGACCGGCAACCTGGCCAATTCGGGTCTGATCACGGTCGGCAACGCGCGCTTCGGCGTCAGCGGCAACTACACCGGCGGCGGCCGGCTGGCGTTGACCGTGTCGCCGGGCGGCCAGAGCTCGGGCGGCCTGGATATCGGCGGCGATGTGGTCGGCAGCACCGCGGTGGCTTTCGCCAGCGACGGCAGCGAGACGCCGCAACAGCCGGCCTCGATCCGGGTGATCGCGGCCCCGAACGACAACGCCGCGACCGAGGGCCATTTCATCGCCGCGGACGCGACCGACGGCGTGGTGCGGTTGAACGGCAGCGTGTTCCCATGGACCTTCGATCGCCAGGGCGACGGCTGGTATCTCAACACCGAGGCCAGCGACATCCTGCCGGAGATCGGCGGTTACGCGGTGTTGCCCGGGATCGGCGCCAGCCTGATCCAGGAAAGCAACCGCCTGCTGTTCGAACGCATGGCCGGCATCCGCGGCGACACGCCGCGTTGCGGCTCGCACGAAGACGACATGGAGCGCGCCTACTGGCAGCTGGAGGGCGAATGCCAGGGCTTCTGGATGGCCGTCACCGGCAGCGAGCTGAAGATGGGCGCCGACCCGGGCTTCGCCTTCAGCGGCGACACGCTCGGGCTGTACGCCGGCGTCGACACCCTGCTGCAGGACCGCGAGACGCGTCACCTGCGCGGCGGCGTGTTCGTGGCGTTCCAGCGCGGCAACTACTGGGCCAGCGGCGCCAACTCGACCGATCTGCAAGGCATCGGCGAGGCCCATGTGCGCGTGGATACGCCGATGGTCGGCATGTACGGCAGCGTCAGCTGGAAGCGCGGCACCTACCTCGACCTGACCTTGGTCGGCCAGCGGCCCGAGGCCAGCATCGCGGTGGCCGACGGTTTCAAGGAAAAGATCGATGGCAACAGCCTGACCGCAAGCGCGCAGCTGGGACATCGCTTCCATCTCGACAACGGCTGGACCGTCGAGCCGCAGTTCAACCTGAGCGCCAGCGCGATGCAGTGGCAGGACAAGCTCGATGCCGGCGGCAAGCGGCTGGTGATGGACGACGATTTGCTGGGCACCGCGCGGCTGGCCGTGCGCGTCGACAAGCTGTTCGAAACCGCGGCGGGCGCGAGGGTGCGGCCGTGGGCGACGCTGGGCGTGCAGGACACGCTGGGCGAGAAGGACGATGCCCTGGTCGTGCTGCCGCCCGGCGCCAACGCGCAGCGGCAGGCGTTCCCGAATCACGAACTGGGGCTGATGGCGACCCTCGATGTCGGCGTGGAGGCCGAACTGAACCCGTCCGTCAGCCTGTTCGGCGTGCTTTCGTACGGCCAGAGCCTGGACGGGAGCGAGGTCGAGCAGCGTCAGGCCAACCTGGGGCTGAGGGTCCGCTGGTGACCGCCGAGGCGGCCGGCTCGGCATGAGCCGGCCGCCGGGCCCGGCCGCCCCGCTGCGTTACGGCGCGGCCCGAAACACCGCCTTCGTCGCGGATGCGACCGTCCGGCGCCCGCGTGCGACGGTCGTGTCCGCGTCCGCGGACCGCGTCAGTACGTCACCAACACCGTGATCGTGTCGCTGTAGCTGCCGACCGTGGCGGTCTGCGGCGCGACCCGGCCGTACACGGTCAGCGACTGGCCGGTGCCGCTGCCGGTGCCGCTGAGAGTGTCGCTGTTGAGCGTGTTGCCCCAGCGCTGGCTGCGGGCGCCGTCGCGGTACAGCTCGTAGGGCACGAACTGGCCGCTGCCGTTGGCCATGCGGCGCACATTGCCGCTGGCGTGCAGGCCGTTGTTGAGGCCGATCTGCCACGGGGTGCGGCCGGTGCAGACCAGGCCGATGCTGGTGGTCTGGTCGATGTTGCCGGTGATGAAGCCGGGCGTACTGCCGAAGCCCAGCGCCGGCACGGGCTTCGGGGTCAGGGTGCAGGCGTTGGGCACCGAGCCGTTGACGGTGAAGGGGAAGCTGCTGGAGGTGCCGGCGCTGCCGCCTGCGGTGCAGGAGGTCGGCATGGTCGCATTGCCGAGCAGCACTTCGTCGTAGCGGAATTCGATCTTGGTGTCGGCGGCGGCGGTGAAGCGATTGAGGTAGGTGCCGGCATTGAGCCCGCTTTGCGCCGGAATGCGGCCGTACAGGGTCGCGGTCAGGGTCTGATTGCCGCCCAGCACCGGCACCGAGTAGTTGAATTGCAGCGGCAGGAAGTTCGGCACGGTGGCGTTGCCGCGCGCGCCCCAGATCGCGCTGCGTCCGGCATCGGTGTAGAGCTGCATCTGCAGCGGATCGCCGAAGCTGTTGATCATCCTGCGCGGATTGAGCGTGCCGCCGCCGTCGGTGCCGCTGAAGATGCTCACGCACATGTTGACCTTGGCGTTGGCCAGTAGCGACAGGCCGAAGGTCGAGCAGGTGACGGTCAGCGTCGCGGTGGCGTCGACCACGCCGCCGTTGCTCGGAGCGAAGTTGAGGTCGGTCATCGAGGCGCTGCAGGTGGTCGCCGCGCGCGCCGCCGGCGCGATCGACAGCGACAGCCACAGCAGCGCGAGCGCGACGAGCGTGCGGACCGGGGCGTTCATCGCGGCGCCTCCGCGCGGCACGTCAACGGACCGATGCGGGCGATGCCGTCGCTGCCGTCGGCGTGAGCGAAGCGCGCCTGGCAGATGCGGCCGTCCGGCGCGGTCGCGCGCAGGCGGTTGTCGTCCTGCAGCGCTTCCAGATAGGTCTCGCCGTCGTAGCCGACCCAGGCGTCTTCGCCGTGGTCGCTGCGCACCCGGCTGCCCGGCGGCAGCGGTCGGCCGGCGGCGTCGTGCAGCACCACCACCGCGGCGCGGACCGGGGTCAGGCCGAAGCGCACCACCGTGCCGGAGCGGTCGCGCGGCGTGGCCTGGGCTTCGACCCGATCGACCCGCCACTGCGCCGGCAGCGCCATCGGGTCGATGCCGAGGCGGTTGCGCTGCCAGGCGTTGAGCGGGGTCACCAGCAGCATGCCGTCGGCGTCGGTGCGGCCGATCGGACGGTTCTCCAGCAGCACCGGCACGCCGGCGACGCCGTCGGTGGAGACCACCGCGAAGGCATCGCTGACCGAACGCGCGGCGAAGGTGTGGCCGCCCATCCACACCCATGCGCCGCTGCCGCTGGCGTAGGCGTAGTCCTGGTCCGCGACGCGCGCGACGCCGAGGCCGAAGCGGCCGACCGAGTTCAACCAGCCCAGTTCGGCCAGCCCGCCTTCGGCGCCGTCGCCGCCGCGCGCCTGCAGGCGCCAGCCGAAGCCGCCGTCGCCGGGCACCGGCTGCGAAACGTCCAGCATCGCCTGATCGCGGCCGCGATCGCGCTGCAGCGATGCCGCCAGGCGGGTGCGTTCGCCCAAGTCGAGGCTGAGGCCGAGGTAGGCGCTGCGGTCGGAGGCCAGATCCAGGTTCTGGTTGTAGCTCAGGCTCAGGTGGGCGCGGCCGCCGAAACTGCGGCTCCAATGCAGGCCGGCGTAACGCGCCGGCGCCTGGCGGCGGCCGTCTTCGTCGCGATAGGCCAGGCGCACGTAGTTCAGGCCGACGCTGCCTAGGTGCTCGTCGTTCCAACTGAGCAGAGCGCGTTCGCTGACCCGCGCCGGACCGAGGCCGTAGCGCGAGGCCAGGTCGCGGTAGCCGCGCTCGGCGCGGCGGCTGTCGAGCGAAACATTGAAGCGGCCATTGCCCCAGTTGTAGGCCGCGGCGTACTGCCAGCCGCTGCGTTCCCAAGGCCGGCCGTCGCGCGCGTCGCGACCGTGCGCGAGCGAACCGCTCAGTACGCCGGCGCGGCCGAGCAGGGCGACCGCGCCGAATCCGGCGTTGGCGATGCCGTCGCCGCCTTCGCCGTGCGCTTCCACGGTCAGGCGGTCGCTCAGGCCGTAGCGCAGTTCGGCGCTGGCCAATGCCGAATCGCCGTAGGAGAACGACTGTTGCGCATAGTCCTCGCGTGCCAGGCCCAGGCTCAACGACCAGTCGGACAGGCCGCGCGCGAGCAATTGCTGCGCGGCGTAGAACGGGAAGTCGAGTTGGCGGGTGCGGCCGAAGGCGTCGGTGATGACGATCTGGGCGCTGCCGGCGCCGCTGATGCCGGGCACGGTAGCGAGCTGGAACGGGCCCGGCGGCAGCTCGCCGCTGTACTGGCGCAGGCCGTTGACGTACAGATCCACCGCCGACGGCACCGCGACCTCACCGGCGAAGGTCGGCAGCGGGGTGGTGATGCGGTACGGCTGCAAGCCGAAATCGCGGCCCAGGCGCAGGCCGCCCAGGCGCAGCGGCCGGGTCCAGTCGAGCCGGCCGCTGACCACGTCGCCGACGCTGAGGCTGAGCATCGAGGCCGGTGCCGACCAGCGCCAGGTGCTGTCCAGGCGCACCGAGTCGGTGCGACGCGGTGCGTCCTCGTTGCGGTAGTGGCGGGTCGCGACAGTCTGGCTGAACACTCCCGGGCCGAGACCGAACGCGCGCAGTTCGGCATAGGCAGTGACGTTGTCGCTGCGCCGGTCGCGGCTGGCGTAGAGGTCGTAGTTCAGCAGCAGGCCGGGCGAGGCGGTGGCTTCGGGCAGGTCCAGGCCGGGCTGATTGAGCCGGGTGGTGGCCAGCGACAGCTGCGCCAGCGGCGCGTCGATCGCGACCCGTTGCAGTGCGGCGTCGTAGCGCACGACCACGCCGGCTAGGCCGTCCACGGCGACGACCTCGGCCGGGTCGCGCTCGGCGAGAACGAAGCCGAGCGCGCGCAGGGTGGCGACGCTGGCGTGGAGGCGGCCGCTGCGCAGCTCGAACGGTTGCGGCGTCCCGTACGGACCCTGGTTGAGGCTGACTTCCAGATACAGCGGCATGCTCGCGGCCTGGGCTTCGCCGGCACGGGCGAGCAGCGGCGGCGGCTCCGCCGCATGCATCGGCTGCATCGCCGCGAGCAGGCCGGCCGTCATGGCATCAGCGAGCCGGCGGGTCCAGCGCCAGGGCCTGCTCGGTGGGTTCGCCATTGATCCTCGCTTTGAGGGTGCCGGGGCCGCGCAGCAGCTCGGCCGGAGCGTTCAGCGGCCAGCGCACGCGTTGGCCGGGCAGGGCGTAGCCGAGCAGGCCGGCGGCGATCGGGTGGCGCCGCTGTTGCGCGTCGACGAACACCAGATCGGCCACCTGCGCGTGCCGGCGGCCCTGGTTGAGCAATTCCAGGCTGGGGCGGTCGGTTTCGAAGCGCAGTTGCGCGCTCAGCGCCGGCGCGATCGCCGGGTCGCCGGCCGGGGCCAGGAACACCGGCACCGAATAGCGCAAGACGAATTGCAGCCCGGGCTTGCGCTCGCCTTCGGCCGGCGGCAGTTCGTCGACGATCAGGCGATAGCTTTCCTCCTCCGCCGGCGGCGGGCCGAGCCGGATCACCCGCACCAGTTGGCGCGCGCCGGGCGCCAGCTCGAGCATCGGCGGGCTCACCGCCAGCGCGCGGCCGGGTTCGAAGCGCTCTTCGCCGTCGGTCTGGACCCAGCGGAAGACTCGCACCTGGGCCTGCAGCGGCCGGTCGCCGCCGTTGATCAGCCACAGCCCGTCGGCCTGGCTGCGCGCGCTCAGGGTCAGTTGAGTCGGGGTCAGTTGCAGCCCGCCGGCGCCGGCGGCCGGCGCGAGCGCGAATCCCGCCGCGCAGCACAACGCTGCGGCCAGGCCGCGGACGGCGGTGGCAGGCCGACGGCCGCGCATCGGCGCCCGGTCAATAGGTGATCGTGGCGGTCACCACGTCGCTATAAGTCGCAGCGGGAAAGTTGGCGCTGGGGGTCCTCCCGTAGACCGGGATGTTCTGCGCCGCGCCGGAGCCGGACCCGGCCAGGACGTTGCCGCCGCTGCCGGTGGTGCTGCCCCAGACGTCGCCGGACCCGCGCGCGGCGGCGCGGTAGAGCTGGTAGGGCACCTCGGTGGTGCCGTCGCTCATCTTGCGGCTGTTGACGTCGCTGCCGTTCTGGCCGTTGTCCAGGGCGATGGTGTAGGCCGTCCCGGGCGTGCAGGTGACGACCAGTTGGCCCTGCGCATCGACATTGGTCGCGGTCGAGGCGACCGAACCGAAATTGACGTCGGTCGGCGCGGTGGCGCTGATGGTGCAGCTGCTGGTGATGGTGATGGTGACGTCGAAGGTGGTGCTGTCGTCGGCGGCCAGCGCGGGCGCGGCGGCGGCGAGCAGGGCGAGGACGGCGACGGAACGGAGCGAGGCGGAACGCATGGATCGGTTCTCCTTGCGCGGATCGCGCTGCGGGCGTGCCGGCGAGGCTGCCGGCTAAACTCATACAACGCAGAAAACATGCCAATACCGGCACCATAGCCGGCCATAAACGGACACAAGGAGCCGCCGGTCACAGGCGGCGGTCCTGTGCCTGTTCAGTCCCGATAACGTGATTTAATTCACGTATTTACATTTGGGCCGTTTGCGCGAAAAGCCGACACGACGCGGCAACTAGTGCGCGTCGCCGTCGCTGTGATCCCCGATCCGCTTGTGTCGGTCCCGGCCCACGGCCAAGATGCCGGTCCGCGACTGGGGAGCCGCACCCGATGACCATCGTCCGACGCGCCTGCGCCGCGCTACTGCCGACCGCCGTGCTGTTGGTCGGTGTGCTGGCGGCGGTCGGCTGCGGCCGCGCGCCGTCGCCGCCGGAGCCGGTCGCGACCCAGCCGGTGCAGGCGGTGACCCAACTGGTCGCCGACCTGCGCCGCAACGACCTGGAGGCCTATGCCCGCCACGCCGTGCCGGCGCCGCTGCACGCGCGCCTGGAAACGGCCTGGAGCGAGGGCCGCACGGTCTGGCCGCTGACCGAACTGCCGCTGGACGACCGCTTCCCCAGCTTCATCGCCGCCTTGGCCGCGCAGGACGCCGAACGCACCCTGGTCGCGACCTACCGGCGCCAGTTCGCCGGTGCCGACGCCGAACTGCGCTCGGCGGCCAAGACCCTGGGCCTGTTCGCGACCCAGTACGTACGCAACGAGCCCGGCTACAGCGAGACCGAGCGCGACCACCACGCGCAGTTGATCGTCGCGATCAGCGCCTGGGCCCAGACCGCGCCGCTGGGCGACTCCAAGCGCGCCCGCGAGGCGATCCCGCAGCTGGTCGCGGCCGCGCGCGCGACCGGCCTGGCCGCACCGGACGCCTTCGCCCATGCCGGCATGGACCGCAGCCTGCGCCGGCTGGGGCCGTTCGTGGAACGGCTCAAGCGGGTGCTGACCGGCTACGGCCTGGACCTGGACGCCGCCCTGGGCAGCGTCCAGGCCAGCCTGGCCGAGCAGACCGGCGACACCGCCCGGGTGCGGATCCGCTACCGCCTGGCCGGCGAGGCGGTCGATGCCTACGTCCTGGTTGAGCGCCGCGACGGCCGCTGGTACCTCAGCGACCTGCTGCGCCATGCCGAGGCCGAGGCCGACGCGCCGGCCAAGCCGCGGGCCGCACCGGCCGCGGGCGCGCGTGCCGGCAAGGCCGCGGCACCGGCCGCGACCGCCGTACCGGCGCGCTGAACCGCCGCGTCGCCGGCCGGTGGCGCCGCCGCAGCGGGTCAGGCGCGCGCCGAAGCCGAATAGGCATAATGATTCGGATGCCGAAACAAACGCCCCTGCCGTTCCCCAATGCCCAAGCGGGCGACCCGGCCGAACCCGCCCGCTCGGCCGAAGCCCGGCCGCCGGCCGACCAGGCCGCCGACGAACCCGCTCCCGTCGCGTCGCCGACCTTCGAACCCGCTGCGTCCGACATCGCTGCGTCTGCGGCCGCCTCGCCCGAGAGCGACGAGCCGGCGGGCGAACCGGCGCCGATGGAAACCGCTTCGGACGAGCCCGTAGCGGCCCGGCCCGCCGTGAGCGCGGCCCCGGCCGGCGCCGAGCCGCCGCCGTCCCAGCCCGAGCTGCCGATGAGTGCCGCGACCCTCGCCCTGCGCCCGGCCGCTCCGGCGGCGCCGCGACCGTGGTGGGCGCGCCTGCTCGGCAAGCTGATGGCGCCGTGGGTGTCGATCAGCATCGAGCCCAAGGACCCGGCCGAACACGTCGCCGAAGAATGGGACGGCCGCCCGGTCTGCTACGTGCTGGAAGACTACGGCCTGTCCAACGCCCTGATCCTGGAACGCGCCTGCCGCGAGGCCGGCCTGCCGTCGCCGCTGCAGCCGCTGCCGGGCGACCCGCTCGGCCGCAAGCGCGCCTACGTCGCCCTGTCGCGGCGCCACGCCGGCACCCTGGCCCCGTCCGGCCCGCCGTCGTCCAAGACCCACTCCGGCTCGTTGGCGCGCCTGCTGCAGGCGCATCGCGCCGACCCGGCGCTGGACGTGCAGCTGGTGCCGGTGTCGATCTTCGTCGGCCGCGCCCCCGACCGCACCAGCGGCTGGTTCTCGGTGCTGTTCTCGGAAAACTGGACCCTGGTCGGCCGCTTCCGCCGGCTGCTGGCGATCGCCCTCAACGGCCGCCACACCACGGTCCGCTTCGCCCCGCCGGTGTCGCTGCGCGGCATCGTCGCCGAAGGCCTGGAGCCCGAGCGCACGGTGCGCAAGCTCTCGCGCGTGCTGCGCACCCATTTCCGCCGCATCCGCGCGGCGGTGATCGGCCCCGACCTGTCGACCCGGCGCATGCTGATCGACCGCGTGCTCGCCGCCGATCCGGTCAAGGACGCCATCGCCGACCAGGCCAAGCGCGACAACAGCAGCAACGCCGACGCATGGAAGAAAGCCCATGCGATGGCCTACGAGATCGCCGCCGACTATTCGCACCCGGTGGTGCGTTCGGCCAGCTTCCTGTTGACCCCGGTGTGGAACCGGATCTACCGCGGCGTGCTGGTCCACCACCTGGACAAGCTCAAGCAGGCCGCGCCCGGCTACGAAGTGGTCTACGTGCCCAGCCACCGCAGCCACCTCGACTACCTGCTGCTGAGCTACCTGCTCTACACCAAGGGCATCGTGCCGCCGCACATCGCCGCCGGCATCAACCTCAACCTGCCGGTGGTCGGCACCATCCTGCGCAAGGGCGGCGCGTTCTTCCTGCGCCGCAGCATCCGCGGCAGCGCGCTGTACTCGGCGGTGTTCTCCGAATACGTGGCGCAGCTGGTCGCCGGCGGCTATTCGATCGAATACTTCATCGAGGGCGGACGTTCGCGCACCGGCCGGCTGCTGCCGCCCAAGGGCGGCATGCTGGTGATGACCGTGCGCGGCTTTCTGCGCCAGCCGACCCGGCCGGTGCTGTTCCAGCCGGTCTACATCGGCTACGAGAAGCTCATGGAGGGCAACAGCTACCTCGACGAGCTGTCCGGCAAGCCGAAGGAAAAAGAATCGATCTGGCAGCTGTTGTGGGGCATTCCCAAGGTGCTGCGCTCCAACTATGGCCAGGTGGTGGTCAACTTCGGCGAGCCGATCCGGCTTAACGACTTGCTCGCCGAGCATGCGCCGCAGTGGACCGGCCAGCCGATCGGCGAGGACGACAAGCCGGCCTGGCTGTCGGACACCGTCGACGCCCTGGCCGAACGGATCCAGGTCAACGTCAACCGCGCCGCCGACGTCAACCCGATCAACCTGCTGGCGCTGGCGCTGCTGTCCACGCCCAAGCACGCGATGGGCGAAGCCGATCTGCTGGCGCAGATCGCGCTCAGCAAGACCTTGCTGGCCGAGCTGCCGTATTCCGACCGGGTCACGGTGACCCCGCACACGCCGCAGGAAATCGTCGCCCACGGCGAGGAGATCGGCGTGCTCGAGCGCGTCGCCCACCCGCTCGGCGACGTGCTCGGCGTCGACGGCGAAGACAAGGCGGTGCTGCTGAGCTACTTCCGCAACAACGTCCTGCACCTGTTCACCGCGGCCTCGTGGATCGCCTGCTGCTTCCAGCACAACCGGCGCATGAGCCTGGCCGGCGTGCTGCGCCTGGGCCGCAGCGTGTATCCCTTCCTGCAGGCCGAGCTGTTCCTGCCGTGGAGCGAAGACGAGTGGGCGCAGCGCCTGACCCGCACGGTCGAGGTATTCATCCGCGAAGGCCTGCTGGAGCGGGTCAGCGACGACGACGGCGGCATCCTGGCCCGCAACGCCGGCCAGACCGACGAGGTGTTCCGCCTGCGCGCGATAGGCCATTCGCTGCAACAGGCCTTCGAGCGCTACTACATCGCCATTTCGGTGCTGGTGAAGAACGGCCCCGGCACGCTCTCGGCCGGCGAACTGGAAAGCCTGTGCCAGCTCGCCGCGCAACGCCTGTCGCTGCTGTACGCGCCGGCAGCGCCGGAGTTCTTCGACAAGACCCTGTTCCGCGGCTTCATCCAGAAGCTGCGCGAACTCAAGCTGGTGTGGCCGGACAGCGAGAGCAAGCTGGCCTTCGACCAGCGCCTGGACGCCTGGGCCAAGGACGCCAAGGTCATCCTCGGCCGCGAGCTGCGCCACACGATCGAGAAGATCAGCCCGGAGATGGCGGCGAAGCCGGAGCCGGAAGGCGCGGAAAAAACCGCGGCTTCGTCCTGACCCGGCTTGCGCCGCTCCCCCAGCAGGAGCGACGCAAGCCGCGACCACGGGACGCGCAGAGAAATCAACGCCTTCGTCATTAATCGAAGCTCAAAACCCTCGCGGGGGTAGGAGCGGCGCAAGCCGCGACCGCGCGCTCTCCCGCTCGCCGCGTCTTTGTCCTGGGCCTCCTGTAGGAGCGGCGTAAGCCGCGACCGCGCTCTTGCGGTCTCACGGCGTTTGTCGTTCGCAGGTCTCTGAAGCTCTTGAGTTCTAGAGCTCTAAAGCTCTAAAGCTCTAAAGCAAAGCTTCCGTCCGCAAGCGGCCGGGTCACTTTCTTTGTCCTTTGTCCAAGGCGACAACGTCCTACTGGATGACCTTCGGTCAAAAGTAACCAAAGAAACGCCATGGCCGTTTCGGATCAAGAGCCACTATGGGACGCAGCTGACGCGGGGCTGCTCCGCACAGGCCCTCCCTGGCCTGGCTGCGCACGGCCCGCCTCCCTGTGGGCCGCCCTTCGGGGTGTCAGGGTGTTCTCGCGAGTTCGATGCGGCGCCAAGCTCTTTACGGCAACGGCAACGGCAACGGCAACGGCAACGGCAACCGCAACCGCAACCGCAACCGCAGAGGCAACCGCAGAGGCCGCGTGAGGACGCGATGCTTCGGCCGGCCAGGGGCGCCTGATACCCGTCACTGCCAACCGCCGCGTTCGCCGGGTACCATCGCCTCCGACTCTGCCCGGTTGCCGTCGATGTCCACGTCCACGTTGTCCCTGCCGACGCCCTCGGCGACCACCGTCGCTTCCGACGCCGCTCCGGCGACGGGCAACGCCTGGCTCGAGATTCCGGCGCTCACCGCGCGCCTGCTGTGGCGGCACTGGCCGGCGCTGGCGTTCTGGTTCTTCGCTCAGCGGGTCTGCTACGACTTGCTGATGGACCTGGCGGTCAAGCTCGGCGAGCGCTCGGTGCTGCTGTCGTTCGCGGCTCTGTCGGTGCTGATCGTGACCCAGCTGGCCGGCACCATCCTGATGTTCCAGTCGCTGCGGCCGTCGCTGCCGATGCTGGCCGGCGGCACCCTCACGCCGGACACCAAGGCGGTACGCAAGCAGTGGATCACCGCGCTGGCGATCGCGATGTTGCCGTTCTTCGCTTACTACGCCGGTTGGGGCCTGCTGGAGGACCTGCGCCGGCAATTCCGCACCGAGTACGTGTTCAGCGTCTGGGAAAAGGAAAACCTCAACCAGGTGCTCAAGCTCAAGGGCCTGTGGATCGCGCTGGCGGTGGCCTGGGCGGTGCGCTGGTTCAGCAAGCGCCGCGCGACCGCCAGCGGGCACGCGCTGTGGAACGTGATCGCGACCAGCTGCGAGGCCTACTGGGTGTTCGTCGGCGTCGCCGCGATCGCGCAGTTGACCAAGCTGGCCCAGGACTGGTGGCACGAGCGGGTGGTCTACGTCGCCGTGACCACGTGGTGGGAAAGCCCGACCGCGTTGTACAAGACCCTGGCGCCGACCAAGCGCGGTCTGGCGCCGCTGTGGGAGTTCTTCTCCACCGCCGCCGGCGCGGTGGCGCTGCCGCTGATCTGGCTGGCGATCACCGCGATCGTCTACGGCATCGACCTGCGCCGCGCGCAACGCCTGGACGCCGCCGACGAGGCATTGGGCAAGGTCACCCAGCGCTTCAAGTCGATGCACTTCACCCTGCGCATGCTCGCCGACAAGGCCAGCGCCGGCTGGACCAGCAAGGGCGTGCCGGTGGTCAACAGCCTGCGCCTGGTGCTGCGCGCGGGTTTGCCGGCGTTGCTGACCCTGTGCGTGTGCTGGCAGTTGCTGGCCTACCTCGATTCCTGGTCGTGGCGGCTGATGACGCTGTGGATCGGTCCGCAGGATCCGGACTGGCAGCGGGTGATCGGCCAGCCCTGGGCGGTGTTCCTGACTACGCCGCTGTCGTTCCGTACGTCGTTGCTGACCGATGTGCTGCGGGTGGTGCTGTTGGCCGCGACCTTCGATCGCGCCATCGCCCGCTTGCCGCGCGAAGGGTAGGAGCGGCGCAAGCCGGGATCACGGTACGCGCAGAAAACCCAACGCCGACGCCATCGATCGAAGCCCGAAACCGTCGTGGAGTAGGAGCGGCATCCCCACAAGGATTTCCTTCGGCCACAAGCCTCGACCGCCCTCCATCACTCTCGCCGCGTCTTTGTCCAAGGCCCCCTGTAGGAGCGGCGCAAGCCGCGACCGCCATCCATCACTCTCGCCGCGTCTTTGTCCAAGGCCCCCTGTAGGAGCGGCGTAAGCCGCGACCGCGCTCGTGCGGTCTCGCGGCGTTTGTCGCTCGAAGGCCTCAAAAGCTTCAACGCTTCAAGCAAAGCTTCCGTCTGCAAGCGGCCGGGTCACTTTCTTTGTCCAACGCGACAACGCCCTACTGGATTTCCTTCGGTCAAAAGCAACCAAAGAAAACGTGGGGGGGGGTTCGAGTCAAAAGCCACTATAGGACGGAGCATGCGCGGGGCTGCTCCGCACAGGCCCTCCCGGGCCTGGCTGCGCACGGCCCGTCTCCCTGCGGGCCGCCCTCCGGGGCTCAGGGCGGTCTCGCGAGTTCGAGGCGGCGCCAAGCTCTTCACGGCAACGGCAACGGCAACGGCAACGGCAACGGCGGACTCGGTGCTCCGGCTATGCCGGGCAGAAGCGGCATAACCGCGATGTTCTCGTTCGCCGCCGTGCATCACAGATCGCCCGGGGGCCGGGGGCGGCAGACTGTGACCGATCCGACCAAGGCGTGGGCCGACCTGGCGTAGCGTGCCGTTGTCGTCGATCGCGGCCGGACGATGCGCCGGCGTGAATCGCGCGTCGCGCGTCCTCGCCCACCTTGCCCGTCGGAGTGTCCGTCATGACGTTCTCGCCGTTGCTGCGTTTCGCCGGCCTGTGCCTGCTGGCGATATCGTCCGCCCAGGCCGCGGTGCCGGCCCATTACATCGTGTTCGAACGCGACGCCCAGGGGCGCGCCGAGCCGGTGTTCTACACCCAGGTGCAACTGGCCGACGGGCAGCACGACCGCGCCGGCGCGCTGGCGGTCGAGCGTGGGGTCGAACGTATCGCCTACCGCGCGCTGCGCAACGGCGCCAAGAGCGCCATGGCTTATGAAGCACGACAGGCGAACTTCCTGCGCGCCGAGTTCGCCCGCGATCCGCGGTACGGCGACGGAACAATCGAGTCGCATCCGCTGCTGCGCGATCCGCATCGCGCCTTCGTGGTGCGGGTGCCGTTGGCCGATGCCGATGCGATCGAGTTCGGCGAAGGCGCCGGCCGGACTGCGCAGCGATTCGATCTGCGCGCGCTGGCCCTGGACGCGTCGCGGTTGCGGTTGGCGGCGACGACCGTGTCCGCCGGCGTATCCGGCGCGGTGGGCGACAAGGCGCTCAACTCTGCCAATCGGCTCGATATCCTGGTGCTCGGCGACGGTTACACCGCCGCCGAGCAAAGTCTGTTCGCTGAACATGCCGCCGCTTTGAAGACGGCGATGTTCCAGGTCAGTCCGTATAAGGAGTACCAGAGCTTCGTGAACTGGCAGGCCGGCTTCGTCGCCTCCGGCCAGTCCGGCGCCGACCACCCGCCGTATCAGGCCGGCTGCACCGGCACGAACTGCTGCGCCGACAGCGCCGCGCGCAGCGACCCGCGCGCCGGCCGCTTCGTCGCCACCGCGCTGGACGCGACCTTTTGCACCAGCCAGATCCATCGCCTGCTGACCGCGCGTTCGTCCAAAGTGATGGCCGCGGCGGCGGGCTTTCCCGATTGGGACAAGATCATCGTCACCGTCAACGACCCCGTCTATGGCGGCGCGGGCGGCTCCTATGCGGTGCTGTCGGCGCACTCCAGCGCCGCGTTGATCGCGATCCACGAATTCGGCCACAGCTTCCACGGCCTGGCGGACGAGTACGAAACGCCCTATCCCGGCTTCCCGGCCTGCAGCGACGTCGGCGGCAGTGTGCCCTGCGAAGCCAATGTCACCAACCAGAGCAATGCCAGCCTGGTGAAGTGGCGCAGCTGGTTCACCCCCGGTTTGCCGATTCCGACGCCGGACGGCACGGCCGGCACCGGCCTGTTCGAAGGCGCGCGTTATCGCAGTGCCGGCATGTACCGGCCGGTCGATGCGAGCTGCCTGATGCGCGCGCTCGGCACCTCGTTCTGCCCAGTGTGCCGGCAGGAGTACGTGCGCAAGCTGTATCGCGGCGGCTTCGGCTCGCCGGCGGCCGGCATCGACCTGATCGAGCCGGGCAGCGAGTCGCCGGTGCCGTCGGCCACCGTGAACTACGTGCGCGGCAGCACGCGCCGGTTCTCGACCCGCTTGCTGCGGCCCGGCGCCGGCACGCTCGGCGTGCAGTGGTATCTCGATGGCGTGGCGATCCCCGGCGCGACCTCGCCCAGCTACGACTTCGTCCAGACCGCGACGACGCCGGCGACCCGCACCCTGGAATTGCGCGTGACCGACCGCACCGCGTTCGTGCAGCCGTCGATGGCCGGCGATCTGCTGCGGCACCAGCGGCGTTGGACGATCCGGGTCGGCAACGCGGCGCGCACGCTGGCGCAGGTGCGCTGAGGCGCGGCCGCGCGATGTCGCGACGCCCGCGCGTCGTCATGGCGCTGTAGCAGCGGCGTCCCACTGGGTTTTGCTTCGGCCGCACGCCGCGCCCCACCGACGTATCCAAGCGCAGCAGCCGAAGCTCGGATAAGCGGGCTCGTGCCAAAAAACACCGCCGATAGCCCCGGCGCTCATCGCCTGCATCGAACCCCTCTCCCGCGAGCGGGAGAGGGGGGAGGGCGGGCCACGACAGGGCGGCAAATGGCCCGGACGCCGAGCGCAGACCGCGCTTCCGATCGGCTCGCCCCGTACCGCCCGAGGTCGGGCGGCGACGCGGCATTCACCGCTGCGGTGATCGCCGCTGGCGACCGAAGGAGATTCCCGTGGCACGCCGCTCCCGCGTGGCGTCACCCCAGCGGTACGCGCGCGCAGACCCAGGCTTCGACGCGTCGCGCGCCGGCGCGGCGCAGGGTGCGTGCGGCGGCATGCAGGGTGGCGCCGGTGGTCATGACGTCGTCGATCAATACCGCATGCGCCGGCGCCGGGCCGCCGTGCCAGGCGAAGGCGTCGCGCAGGTTGCGCCGGCGTTGGCGCGCGTCCAGCCGCGATTGCGCGGCGGTGTCGCGGCAGCGCCGCAGGGCGCCGTCGCGCACGTCCAGGCCGAGCCGGCGCGCCAGCGGCCGGGCCAGCTCCAGGGCCTGGTCGTAGCCGCGCCGGCGCAGCCGGGCCGGGTGCAGCGGCACCGGGATCAGCACCGGCGGCGGAACCGCGCCGAGGTCGCCGGCCTCGGTGGGCGCCGCCGTGCCGGCCCCGGCGAAGGCCTGCGCCATCATCGTCGCCAACAGGCGGCCGGCGGCGAGGTCGCGGTGGAACTTGAAGCGCGGCAGCAGGCGATCCAATGGCGGCCGGTACAGGCAGGCGGCGCGGACCCGGTCCAGCGGCGGGGGGCGGCGCAGGCAGTCGCCGCAGACCGGAGCATCGCCCACGACCGGCAGGCCGCCGTGCGTGGGCCGCTCGCCGAGCGCGGCGCCGGCGCGATCTCCGCACAAATCGCGCGATGGGCCGGCAATCGCCGCCAACGTGCCGTCATCGCCGCCCAATGGCATCGCTGCTGGCAGCGGCAGCGGCAGCGGCAGCGCGCAGCGCAGGCAGGCCGGCCCCGCGTGCGGCCAGTCTGCGGCGCAGGCCGGGCACAGATCGCAGCCCGCCGCGGCAGCCTCGCGACAGACCAGGCAGTGTGCCGGCCACAGCGCCCAGCCCAATCGCCGCCAGAGACTGTCAACTGGAACGGGCAGGGCGCGGTTGACAGTCTGGGTCATGCTTCCCAGACTGCCGGCTCCGACTCGCCCCTGCTGTCGGTGCGTTCCTCTGCCCGCCGTCAGTGAAGTCCCCGCTGTGGAGCCAGCCCTAGTGCCAACGACCCCGCTTCGCCACGATTGGTCCCGCGCCGAAGTGCGCGCCCTGTTCGACCTGCCGTTCCCGGAATTGCTGCATCGCGCCGGCGCCGTGCACCGCGAGAACTTCGACCCGGCCGAGGTCCAGGTCAGCACGCTGTTGTCGGTCAAGACCGGCGGCTGCCCCGAGGACTGCGCCTACTGCCCGCAGGCCCAGCGTTACCACACCGGGGTCGACGCGACCAAGCTGATGAGCACCGAAGCGGTGCTGGAAAAGGCCCGCCAGGCCAAGGCCGCCGGCGCTTCGCGCTTCTGCATGGGCGCGGCCTGGCGCTCGCCGAAGGACCGCGACATCCCCAAGGTCGCGGCGATGATCCGCGAAGTGAAGTCGCTGGGGCTGGAGACCTGCGCCACCCTGGGCATGCTTTCCGGCGACCAGGCCCAGGCGCTGAAGGCGGCCGGGCTGGACTACTACAACCACAACCTGGACACCGCGCCGGAGTTCTACAACGAGATCATCCGCACCCGCGAGTTCCAGGACCGCCTGGACACGCTGGAGCACGTCCGCGACGCCGGCATGAAGACCTGCTGCGGCGGCATCGTCGGCATGGGCGAATCGCGCGAACAGCGCGCCGGCCTGCTGCAGACCCTGGCCAACCTGCCGGCGCACCCGGATTCGGTGCCGATCAACCGCCTGGTCCAGGTCGAGGGCACGCCCCTGGCCGGCACCGCCGAGCTGGACCCGTTCGAGTTCGTGCGCACCATCGCGGTCGCGCGGCTGATGATGCCCAGGTCCATGGTCCGTCTCTCCGCCGGGCGAGAAGCCATGAGCGACGAACTGCAGGCGCTGTGTTTCCTGGCCGGCGCCAACTCGATCTTCTACGGCGAGAAGCTGCTGACCACCGGCAACCCGGACACCGAGCGCGACCTGGCCCTGTTCGCCCGCCTGGGCCTGCGGCCGATGCAGATCGTGGAGACCGCGGGCACCGTCCATGCGAGTATTGAGGAGCATCTCGAGCCCCCGGTCGAGCCCGTCCACACCTGCGCCGCCTGAGGCGGCGGAGCTATCGCAATGAGCAGCCAGCGACCCCTTTGGCGCGAACGGATTCAGGCGGCGCACGACCAGCGCGTGGCCGAGGCGCGCACGCGCCATCACCGCGCGGTCGCTCATCGCGACGGGGCCCGCTGCGAAATCGACGGGCGCTCGCTGCTCAACTTCTGCGGCAACGACTACCTCGGCCTGTCGCAGCACTTCGCGGTGATCAACGCGTTCCAGGACGCGGCCTCGCGCGAAGGCGTGGGCGGCCTGGCCTCGCATCTGGTCTGCGGCCATCACGCCCAGCACGAGGCCCTGGAGCGCGAACTGGCCGACTGGCTGGGCTCGCCGCGCGCGTTGCTGTTCGGCAGCGGGTTCATGGCCAATCTGGCCGCGGTCCAGGCCCTGCTCGGCGAAGACGACGTCTGCGTGCAGGACAAGCTCAACCACGCCAGCCTGATCGATGCCGCGCGCCTGTCCGGCTGCCGCCTGCGGCGCTATCCGCACGCCGATCCCGAAGGCGCGATCCGGCAGCTGCGCAACGTGCCCGATGGCCTGGCGATGCTCGCCACCGATGGCGTGTTCAGCATGGACGGCGACATCGCGCCGCTGCGCGATCTGGCGCTGGTGGCGCGCGCGCAGAAGGCGCTGCTGTACGTGGACGATGCGCATGGCGTCGGCGTGACCGGCCCCGACGGCCGCGGCACGGTCGCCGCGGCGCGCTTGTCGGCGCAGGAAGTGCCGCTGCAGCTGGCGACCTTCGGCAAAGCGCTGGGCAGCTACGGCGCGGCGCTGCACGGCGATGCCGACCTGATCGGCCATCTGGCCGAAACCGCGCGCAGCCATCTGTACACCACCGCGTTGCCGCCGGCGCAGGCCGCGGCCACGCGCGCGGCGCTCAAGCTGGCGCGCAACGATCATTGGCGGCGCGAAAAGCTCAGCGAGTTGACCGCGCACTTCCGCGAACGCGCGGCCAAGCTCGGCCTGGAGCTGCTGCCTTCGTCCACGCCGATCCAGCCGGTGGTATGCGGCAGCGACCGCCGTGCGCTGGCGATGGCGCAGGCGCTGGAGCAGCAAGGCTACTGGGTCGCGGCGATCCGCCCGCCGACCGTGCCGGACGGCCGCGCGCGCCTGCGCGTGACCTTCTCGGCGCTGCATACGCGCGAGCAGGTCGACGGCCTGATCGAGGCCTTGGCGCGCGCCGCCGAACGGGTCGCGATCGAGCGCAGCGACGACGCGCCGGCCGCGCCGGCGACCGCGGCCCGATGAGCGCTGCCGTACCGCCGGCCGCGCGCGCCGAAACCGATCTGGCGAAGATGCTGGCCAGCTTGCAGATCGACGTGCGCGAGGGCGAGTACGTGTTCGTCAGCGCGCCGCACTGGGAGGCGCTGCCGCGCGAGTTGGCCCAGGCCAGCATCGTCGAGGCCGAAGGGCCGACCTGCGTGCTGCGCCGCGAACACGCCGATGCGCACGGCCTGGGCTACGACTTCGTCGCCGCCTGGCTGAGCCTGCGGGTGCATTCGGCGCTGCAGGCGGTCGGCCTGACCGCGGCGGTGGCGCAGGCGTTGGCGCGGCACGGCATCGCCTGCAACGTGTTGGCCGGCTATCACCACGATCACCTGTTGGTGCCGACGGCACGGCGCGAGGACGCGATCGCCGCGCTGCTGGCGCTGCGCGGCGACGCCGCGCCGGCACCGGCCTGATTCGCCCCGCAACGACCGCCGCAGCGTCCGGACCGAACCGGATCGGGCGCCCGGCAACGAAACGACGCATTACGGATTCTCCATGTACATCCAAACCACCGGCGCGGCGCCCGACAGCGGCCGCCCGGCGCTCGTCCTGATCCACGGCTGGGCCATGCACGGCGGCTTGTTCGCGCCGCTGGCCGAGGCGCTGGCCGACCACTGCACCCTGTATCTGGTCGATCTGCCCGGCCACGGCTACGCCCGCGACGATGCCACGCCGCTCGACCCCGGGGCGCTCGCGAGCGAATTGGTCGGGCGTTTTCCCGACGCCTACTGGCTGGGCTGGTCGCTGGGCGGACAGGTCGCGTTGCGCGCCGGGCTCGACCATGCCGCGCGCGTGCGCGGGCTGATCCTGGTCGCCTCGTCGCCGCGTTTCGTCACCGGCGAGGACTGGCCGCACGGCGTCTCGCCGGAGTTGTTCCGCAATTTCGGCCGCGCCTTGAAGAGCGACTTCCGCGGCACGCTGGAGGGCTTCCTCGCTCTCGAAGCGCTCGGTTCCAGCAGCGCCCAGGACGACCTGCGCTGCCTCAAGCAGCGCGCGTTCGAGCGCGGCGAGCCGGCCGAGCGCGCCTTGCAGGAAGGCCTGGCGCTGCTCGACGGCTTCGACGTGCGCGGCGAACTGCCCGGCTTGCGCGTGCCCAGCCTGTGGATCTCCGGTCGTCGCGACCGGCTGGTGCCGGCCGGCGCGATGCCCGCCGCCGCGGCGCTGGCGCCGCAGTCGCACAGCGAAGTCATCGCCGGCGCCGGCCACGCGCCCTTCCTCGGCGCCACCGCGCAGGTCGCGCAGTTGCTGCGCGAGTTCGTCGCGCCGGTTCGCTCCAACGCCGCACAGGCCGTGTGTTCGCCATGACCGATCTGTTCGACCATCGCCAGGTCCGGCGCTCGTTCTCGCGTGCCGCGCACGGCTACGACGGCGCCGCCGCGTTGCAGCGCGAAGTCGGTGCGCGCTTGTCGGAAACCCTGGACTATCTCGACGACCGGGTGCCCGAAGTGGTGGTCGACGTCGGTTGCGGCCCCGGCCATCTGACCGCGGCGATGCAACAGCGCTGGCCGCGCGCGCAGGTGATCGGCCTCGACCTGGCCCTGCCGATGCTGCGCGAGGCGCGCGGCCACGCCGGCAGCGGCAGTTGGCGGCCGCGCCTGCTCGGCGGCCCGCGCCGGCCCGACCTGGTCTGCGCCGACGCGCGTGCGCTGCCCCTGCGCGATGCCAGCGTCGACGTGCTGTTCTCGAATCTGTGCCTGCAGTGGGTCGAGGACCTGCCGGCGGTGTTCGCCGGCTTCCGCCGCGTGCTCAAGCCCGGCGGCCTGTTGTTGGTATCGACCTTCGGCCCCGACACCTTGTTCGAGCTGCGCGGCGCCTTCGCCGAAGCCGACTCGGCGCCGCACGTCAGCCTGTTCCCGTCGATCGCCCAATTCGGCGATGCGCTGATCGCCGCCGGTTTCAAGAACCCGGTGCTGGACCGCGATGAGTTCGTGCTCGGCCATCCCGACCTCGGCCATCTGATGCGCGAATTGCGCACGCTCGGCGCGACCAATGCGATGAGCGACCGTCGCCGCAGCTTGACCGGCCGCGCCCGCTTCGCCCGCGCCGCGCAGGCCTACGAAGCGCTGCGCGGCGGCGACGGGCGCCTGCCGGCGACCTGGGAAGTCATCTACGCCCATGCCTGGGGCCCGGCGCCGGGCGCGCCGATCCGGGTCGGCGGCGTCGACGAGGTGCAGGTGCCGGTGTCCAGCATCCGCGTGCGCCAGCGATGAGTGCGCGCCGCCACGCCCTGTGGGCGGTGTTGATCGCGCTGGCCTCGGCGCTGTTCTTCACCTGCACCTACGTGCTCAACCGCGCCGCCGCCACCGCCGGCGGGCATTGGGCGTGGACCGCAGCGCTGCGCTATCTGTTCACCCTGCCGATGCTGTTGCTGGCGATGCCGCTGCTCGGCGGGGTCAAGCCGGTGTGGAAGGCGATCCGCGCCCATCCCTGGCCGTGGCTGCTGTGGAGCGGCATCGGCTTCGTGCTGTTCTACGTCTGCCTCAGCTACGCCGCCGCCAGCGGCCCCTCGTGGCTGATCGCCGGTACCTTCCAACTGACCGTGATCGCCGGGATGCTGTGCGCGCCGTTCCTGTACCGCGACGCGCGTGCGCGGATTCCGCTGCCGGCGCTGCTGGTCGGCCTGCTGATCGTCGCCGGTGTGCTGATCATGCAGTTCGGCCACGGCGGCGGCCGGCTGGATCGCGCCGGCTGGATCGCGCTGCTGTGCGTGGCGGTTTCGGCCTTCGCTTACCCGTTGGGCAATCGCGGCCTGCTGCTGCATCTGGAGCGCAGCGGCATCGAACTCAACGCCACCCAGCGCGTGTTCGGCATGACCCTGGCGAGCCAGCCGCTATGGTGGGCGGTGGCCGCGTATGCGGGCGTCCAGGCCGGTGCGCCGCCGCCGGGACAGCTGTGGCTGGCGGCGGGCGTGGCCCTGGGCGCGGGCGTGATCGCGACCGTGCTGTTCTTCCAGGCCACCGGCATGGTGCGCAACGAGCCGACCGCGTTGGCCGCGGCCGAGGCGATGCAGGCGGCGGAAATCCTGTTCGCGACCGTGATCGGCGCGCTGTGGCTGGGCGAGGCCTGGCCGCAGGGCCGGACCCTGGCCGGCGCCTGCCTGGTCGGGGTCGGCATCGTGATGTTCAGCGTGGTCGCCGCGCGCGCCGCGGCCGGCAACGAACGCCGGGTGAAGCAATTGCGCAGCGACCGCGGCGGTTGAGCGCCGCGCCGGGCCGCGCGGCGCTGCTCAGGCGCCGACCTGGGCGGTCCAGTCGCCGAGGTTGTAGTAGTTGCTGACTCGGCGGATGCGGCCGTCGGCGATCTCGAAGAAGGCGCCGCCGGGCAGCACGTAGCGTTGCCCGCGCGCTTCCGGCAGGCCCGGGTCGGTGACCAGGTACTCGCCATGGACCACGTACTCGGCCGCGGCGCGGGCGCCGTCGGGCGCGGTCATCACCACGACGTCGCGCAACTGTTCGCGGTAATGCCGGGCCATGCGCTGCAGGAACGCGGCGAAGGCCGCGCGGCCGGTTTCGCGCGGCCCCTGGTTGAGATCGTGGGCGACGTCGTCGGCGAGGGTGGCGAGCATGCCGTCCCAGTCGCCGCGGTTGAACGCGGCGTAATAGGACAGCACCAGCTCGGTGGCGCGGTCGTCGCGGCGGGTGCCGTCGATCTTCATCGGAACTCCAGGCGGTGCGGGGCCGGCGGACATGATCGCCGATCCCGCCGGCGCGCGCCGTGGCCGCGGCGGCCGGACGACACAAGGCCCGCGCGTGGCGGGCCTTGTGTCGTCGCGGCGGTCGCCCGATCGGCGGGATCGGGCGCGCAGGATCAAATCCGCACCATCGCACGCTGGCGTTGGCGCAGCAGGCTCAGGGTCAGCACCGCGGCGAGCAGGGCGGTGGTGACGACGAAGATGCCGATGCCCAGGTAGCCGCCGCTGATGCCGCCGGCGAGCGCGGCGCTGCCGGCCTTGTTGGGGATGAAGCTGGCCGCGAGCATGCCGGTGTAATGCATGCCGCACACCGCCACGCCCATGACCAGGGCGCTGCCGAGCATCTGGCCCCAGCCGCGCAGGTTGAACGCCAGCCACAGGGCGACGATCGAGGCGACCACGGCGATCGCCGCCGAAGCCAGCACCAGGTTGGTGTTGTAGACGGTGTCGGCCGGCATCAGCATCGCCGCCATGCCGGCGTAATGCATGCCGGTCACGCCCAGGCCCATCAGCACGCCGCCGAGGATCAGCTTGCCCCAGTTGAACAGGCCGCTGCCGGCGATGGCCAGGCCGGCCATGCACGAGACCACCGCGATGATCGCCGAGCCGACCGTGATCGGCAGGTCGTAGGTCACCGCCACGTCCATCTTGCAGGCGAGCATGGCGATGAAATGCATGGCCCAGATCGCGCCGCCGCCCATCGCGATGCCGGCGGCGGTCACCGCGCGCCAGCGTTGTCCCGGCGTGGTCGCGCTCGGGATCGCGATCGCCAGCTGCAAGGCGGTGAACGAGCCCAGCACCGACACGACATAGGACAGGACGACGAGGAACGGGTCATGGATGCACTGGATGGCGTGATCGATCGGCATGGCGGAACCCCCTGGTGGGTTGTCTGGCTAGGGGCCGCGCCGGCGCCTTCCCCGCGCCGTAGCGGCAATGCGGCTCCGGCGGTCGACCGGAGTGTCCGTAGCGCCACGGCCGTCCGCGCCGTGGCCGACCGGTGTCGGACCGGTCAGGCCTGGAACTCGAACCGGCACGCCTCCGCGCCGGTGTTGCGGCATTGGCTTTCCACCACCCGCACGCCGTCGGCGCCGTGCTGGCCTTCCAGCAGGCCGCCGAGCATGCCGCGCAGGAAGTGGCAGCATTCGCCGCTTTCGCCGCGATGGCAGAAGGGGCTATTGCGGATCCGCAGGGCGTCGTCCTGCAGTTCGGCCTGGACCAGCTGGCGCATCGCCGGCAGGGCGATGCGCCGCACCGAGTCGTGCAGCGGCAATTGTCCGCCCAGCGCGTAGTCGCGTTTGTAGACCCAGGCGCCGACGCGCTGGCCGATGTAGCGCAGGGTCGCTTCGCGTTGGCTCGGCGGTAGCTCGCGTTCCAGCGCCACCAACTGCAGCAGGATGTTGGGGTAGTTGCGCGCCAGCTGCGGCAGCAGGGTCTCCACCCGCTGGGTATCGATCGGCGCCGCGGTCGCCTGGGCCGGCGCGGCTGCGGCGGCCGGCGCCGCGGCGGGCGGCGGGATGTTCGGCGCGCTGGCCGCGCCGTTGCTGCGCACCGGTGCCGGCGCTGCGGCCGCGCCGTTGCCGCCCTCGTAGGCCGAGGCCTCGAAGCTCTGCACCAGGTGATGCGTTCCCAGGCGTTCTTCCAGCACCAGCAAGGACTCGGCCGGGCCGCGCACGACCATGCTCAGGACCACGCCCTCCTCGCTGTTGAGCATGCGTTGGCGCAGCAGGGTGAAACCGTTGGCGATCACCACCTGTCCCAGCGCGAGCAGCAGCCCGTCGCGCCGGTCGGACACCACGCGGAATTCGACATCCACCATGTGTAACTCCCCTGGCCTGTGCATGTTCCTGAAGACGCTCGCTGTCCGAGCGGCGCGTCATGACAGGGACTGGCGCGCGATGGCGCAGCGTGCCAGCTGCGTTCACAAAAAACGCAAACCAAGATCACAGATGAAGGGAGTTTTTCCGCGTTTTATGCGGCCGTACGCGTCCGTAGAAAACGCTGCCGCATAACAAACGCGAAACCGTTCGCGAACCGGTCAGGAGGCGTCGGCGAACCAGGCGGACGCCAATCCCAGATCGACATTGCCGCCGGACACGATCAGCCCGACCCGGCGTCCGGCGAAGCGTTCGCGCTGGGCCAGGACCACCGCCAGCGGCACCGCGCCGGAGGGCTCGACCACCAGCTTCATGCGTTCCCAGATCAGCCGCATCGCCGCGATCACCTGGGCGTCGTCGACCAGCAGGATCTCGCGCACGTGCCGGCTCAGGATAGGAAAGGTGAGCGTGCCCAGCTCGGCGCGCAGGCCGTCGCAGATCGTGTCCGGGGTGCGGCCGGTGATCCTGCGCCCTTCGCGCAGCGAATCGTGCGCATCGCGGGCGCCTTGCGGTTCGGCGCCGTAGACCTCGATCGCCGGATCGACGCCGTGCGCCGCGATCGCGGTGCCGGACAGCAATCCGCCACCGCTGACCGGGGCGATCACCGCGTCCAACTGCGGCGCATGGCCGAGCAGTTCCAGGGTCGCAGTGCCCTGGCCGGCGATCACCTTGGGATCGTTGAACGGATGCACCAGCACCCCGCCGGTGTCGGCCAGCACCTGGGCGGTGACCGCGTCGCGCGAGGATTGCAGCGGCTCGCAGGGCACGATGCGCGCGCCGTAGGCGCGGATCGCGGCGAGCTTGACCTGCGGCGTGTTGTGCGGCGCGACCACGGTCGCGGTGGTGCCGCGCAGGCGCGCGGCCAGCGCGATCGCGCCGCCGTGATTGCCCGAGCTTTGAGTGACGATGCCGCGTGCGGCGTCTTCGTCGCTGAGGGCGAACACCGCATTGCAGGCGCCGCGGAACTTGAACGCGCCGCCGCGCTGCAGGTTCTCGCATTTGAAGTGCAGCTCGCAGCCGGCCAATTCGTCGATCGCGCGCGAGCGCAGCACCGGCGTGGCGTGCGCGTGCGGCGCGATGCGCGCGGCGGCGGCGAGGATGTCGGCGAATTCCGGCGCGGCCGGGGCGAGGGCGGCATCGGCCGCGGGGGAGACGGTCAGGTCGTTCATGGCCCAAGCGTAGCGCAGGGGCGGCGAACGCAGCGTGCGGGGCGTGGCGGGTGCGTCGGGACGGCTGCGAAGTGTGTGCCGGGTCCGGCGCCGGGCCCGGCGGTGGATCAATCGTGGCGCAGGGCGGCGATCGGGTCCAGGCGCGCCGCCTGGCGCGCGGGGTAGACGCCGAAGGCCAGGCCGACGGCGGCGCAGAACAGCGCCGAGGACAGCACCGGCAGCGGCGCCCAGGCCACCTGCCAGCCGGCGAAGAAGGCGATCAGATAGGCCAGCGCGATGCCGAACAGCAATCCCAGCGCGGCGCCGGCGACGCAGATCACCGTGGCCTCGCGCAGGAACTGCGCGATCACGTCGCGCCGGCGCGCGCCGAGCGCCCGCAACAAGCCGATCTCGCGCCGGCGTTCGAGCACGTTGGCGAGCATGATGTTCATGATGCCGATGCCGCCGACCAGCAGGCTGACGCCGGCGATCGCCCCCATCACCACGCGGAAGATGCGCTGGGTCTTCTGGTGCTGCTGGAACAACTGCTGCGGCACCACCAGACGGAAATCGGCCATGCCGGCGTGGCGCTGGGTCAGCACGGTCGACAGCACGCGCGCGCCGGCGGCGAGTTGCGACGGATCGCGCAGGCGCAGCAGGAAGCGGTCGACTTCGTCCTCTTGCGGCTGGAAGCGGAAGCGCGCGCGGGCGCTGGCCAGCGGCAGGTAGACGCGGTTGCTCTCCAGTCCCAACTGCACGCCTTCGAACTGGTCCTTGCTCAGGTCGCGGTCGGCCAGCACGCCGACCACTTCCAGCCAGACGTGATTGACCTTGAGCAACTGCCCGATCGGGTCCATGCCGGGAAACAGATCCGCCGCGGCCTGATGGCCGAGCACCGCGACCGCGGCCAGGCGCAGGTCGTCCTGGGCGCCGAGGGCGCGCCCGCGGGCGATGCGCAGCGAGGACAGGGCGAAGTAGTCCGGGCTCACGCCGCTGGTCTGGGCGTCGCTGCGGCCGTAGTCGCTGAACACCGAATGGGTGCGCACCGGCTTTTCCGCGGCGTAGCGCTCGGCGCCAGGCACCACCGCCAACGCGGCGTCGGCGTCGGCCAGGCTCAGGCCGAGGCTGCGCGCGCGGGTCTCGCGCAGGCTGTTTTCGTCCTGGGCCTTGGCTTCGGCGATGAGATTGTTGAGGCCCAGGCTCTCGACCAGGCGCAGCGCTTCGCGCCGGCTGCCTTCGCCGACCGCTTGCATGGCGACGATGGCGCCGACGCCGAAGATCAGGCCGAGCAGGGTCAGCAGCGTGCGCAGGCGTCGCCGCCACAGCTCCTCTACCGCCTCGCGCCAGATCGGCGGCAACGCCTTCAACAGCGCGCTCATGGCCGGGCCTGGCGCGGGCTGCGCGCCGCCGCGGCGGGAGCGTCGGCGGCCGTACTGGCCGGCACCGCGTCGCCGCCGGCATCCGTGTCGTCGTCGCCGGCTCCGTCGTGAGCGGCGACCGCGCCGGCCGCGGCCAGCAGCACTTCGTCGCCGTCGCGCAAGCCGGACAGCACCTGCGAGCGCGCCGGTCCGCGCGCGCCCAGGCGCACCTCGCGGCGCAGGAAGTCGCCGCCCTGGCGCACCCTGACGTACTCCTTGCCGGCATCGCCCTCGATGGCGACGTTGGCGACGCTGAGCGTACGCGGCGCGTCGAACAGAATCACCCGCGCGCGCAGGCGTTGTCCCGGCACCAGCTTGTAGCGCGCGATCGCTTCGGCCGGGATCGGCGCCTTCATCGACAGATACTTCACCGGACTTTCCTGGCTGCGGACCTTGGCCGCACTGGCGACCCACGACAGCTTGGCGACGATGCGCTGCTCGGGGCGGCCGACCGGCGCCATCTCGACCGCGTCGCCGACCTCGACCCCCTGCGCCTCGATCTGCGGCAGGCTCAGTTCCAGTTCCATCGCCGAGGCGTCGGGCAGGCTGCCGTAGTCGAAGCCGGCGCGCAGGGTGGCGCCGACGCTGGGCTTGTCGCCGGACCAGTTGGCGCTGAGCATCAGCACGCCGTCGTTGGGCGCGCGCAGTTCCAGCGCGTCCAGGTCGGCCTGGCGCGCTTTGGCGGTGATGTCGAAGGTCGCGCGTTGGGCGTCGAGCACCGCCAGCTCGGCGCCGCCGCGCACGCCGGCCTGGTCGCGCTGCCATTCCAAGGTGTCGCGCTTGGCGTGCAGGAAGCGTGCGTCCTCGACCGCGTCCAGCACCTCGTTGCGCGCCATCGTGCTCAGGTCGGCGCCGGCGTAGCGCTCGGCGATGCCCAGTTGCACCGCGACCTGGGCCAGGTCGACCGCGACCTTGCTTTGCGCGGTGTCGAGATCGCCCTGCTTGGCCGCGCGGGCGAGTTCGTTGCGCTGCAGGTCGATCAGGGTCTGGGCCAGTTCCTGTTGGCCTTGCGCAGCGGAAAAACGCGCGATCAGGTCGCCGCGCTTGACCGCGCTGCCCTCCGGCAACATCCACTCCAGTTGCCGCGCCGACCAATTGCGCCCGGGCACCTGCAAGGGCGTGGCTTTGGCCGGCTTGAGCTCGCCTTCGCCGGCGACACTGAGCCGCAGCGGCGCCGTGGCCACGATTTCGGTCGCCGCCGGGGCCTGCTCGGCGGTGCAACCGGTCGTCGATGCGACGCCCAAGCCGCCGGCCAGCGCCAGGCTCGCTGCCGCGACGGCGCGCAATCGAAGCCGGTACGCGCTCATGGCCGCGCGCTCCGCGTCGGCGCCGGAATCTCGACCCGCACCGCCTGGCCCGGACGCAACGGCGCGCGCGGATCGTCCAGGCGCACGTCCAGGTCCAGCACCGGCACCGGCTGTACTTGCGATTTGCTGCGCACCGCGCGTCCGACCGACTCGATCCGTCCGCGCAGCACGCTGCCGGCGCCGCCTTCGACCACGATCCGCACCGGCGCGCCGACCGCGACGCGCTGCAGCTCGCGCTCGGGCAGTTCGGCGCGCACCGCCAGCGTGCTCATGTCGGGAATCTCGGCCACCGTCTGGCCGACCCAGGCCTGCGAGCCGACGTCGTACTTTTCGCCTTCCCAATTGCTTCGGTGCATCATCAATCCGTCGCGCGGCGCGCGCACTTCCAGCGCCGCCAGCGAGCGCTGCAGGCGGTCGACGTCGGCCTGCAGCTGCGCGCGCTCGGCGGCGAGCAGGCGCCGCTCCTGCCGGCGTTGCTCGGCGGACAAGGTTTCGCGGCGTTGCGCCAGGGCCAGCTTGCGCTCGGCCTGGCTGCGTGCGATCAGCAGCTTGCGGTACTCGATGCCGGCGATCAGCTCGGCCGGTTGCTGGGTCTTGCGTTGCGCCTTGTCGAGCGCGGCGCGCGCCTCGTCGGTGGCCAGGCGTTCGGTGCGCTCGCGCTCGGCCAGTTCCAGGTCGAGTTTGTCCAGCTCGACCTGCTTTTCCTTGAGCCGGCTGCGCTTTTCCGCAAGCTGCTTGACCACCTCGTTGCTGTCGAAGGCGATCACCGGCTGGCCGCGCTTGACCGGCGCGCCGTCGGGGGCGAGCTGGGTGATGTTGAACTGCCACATGCGCTCGACCGTCGGCGGCATCAGCGCCGACGTGCGGCGTGCATAGACTTCGCCGTCCACGCGCAACGGCGCGGCCGCGGCCGCGGCCGCGGTGGCGCCGGCGGCCAGCGCCAAGGCGAGGAAGCCGCGGCGCGGATTCATCGCGCCGCTCCGGGTGCGGCCAGGGGGCTGACCCGCACGCTCATGCCCGGCAGCAACTTGAGCGCATGCCGTTCGGGCAGGGCGATGTCGACGCTGAAGTAACGGCCTTCGCCCCATTCGGGTTTGCGGTCGGGTGCGCCGGCGATCGCGGTGATGCGTCCCTGCAGGCGTTGCCGCGGCAGAGCGTCGAAGGCCAGTTGCACCGGCTGGCCGACGCGCAAGCCGCGCCGGTCCGGCTCCAGCGCCCAGGCGCGGATTTGCATGCCGCTGCCGCCGCTGGCGATCTCGCCGGCTTTGCTGCCGGGCATGGTGGAGCTGCCTTCGTCGATGCGGCCACCGCTCCAACTGGTATTGAACCCGTGCAGGACGATGCCGTCGCGTTCGGCGCGCACCTCCGACTGGCGCAGCAGCAGGGCGTAGTAGTCGCGTTGGCCGCTCAGCTTGGCCAGCTCTAACCGCGCGTCCTCGCTCCGGCGCGCATGGGCGGCGCGCGCGGCGGCGAGTTGCTCGCGCTTGAGCTTGAGCTCGCGGGTGGTCTTGTCCAATTCGCCCTGATGGCGGTCGTAGTCGAGCTGCGAGATCAGGCCGCGCGGAATCGCCGCTTCGATCCTGGCGGTGGCCAGCGCGGCCTCGGCGTCGGCCAGCGCGACTTCGGCGTCGACCGTCTTGACCTCAAGTTCGACCAATTCCTTGGCGGCCTTGGCCCGGGTCTGTTCGAGCTTGGCGTCGAGCTCGGGAATCTGGGTGCCGGCCTGGCCGGGGTCGATGCGCAGCACCACTTCGCCGGCCTTGACCGCCTGGCCTTCGGGTACGAAGTAGCGGATCGTCACCGGCGCGGTGCTGGATTGCGGGGTGTAGATCGGCTGCGCGCCGACCGAGCGCACCTCGCCGGTCAGCACGGCCGCCGCCGCCGGCGCGCAGGCCAGCAGCGCCAGCGCCGCGGCGCCGTAGCGATCAGGCCGCCGAGTCATGTTCGATCCTGCCGTCGTGCAGACGCACCTCGCGCGGCGCGCGCGCGGCGAGGTCGCGGTCGTGGGTCACCAGCACCACGGTCTGGCCGCCGGCATGGACTTCGCCGATCAGGTCGAGCACGTCGGCGGCGCTTTTCGAGTCCAGGTTGCCGGTGGGCTCGTCGGCGAGCAGCAGCGCCGGCTGCAGCAGCAGGGCGCGGGCGATCGCCGCGCGTTGTTGCTGGCCGCCGGATAGCTCGCTGGGCCGATGCCCGCTGCGCGCGCCCAGGCCGACCCGGTCGAGCAAGTGCCGCGCCCGCTGCGCACTGTCGGCCGGCGGCGCGCGATGGAAGCGCAGCGGCAGCAGCACGTTCTCCAGCACGCTCAGCCGCGGCAGCAGATGGAAGCTTTGGAACACGAAGCCGATGCGGCGGTTGCGGATGTCGCTGGCGGCTTCGTCGTCGAGCGCGGCGACGTCGCGGCCTTCGATCAGATAGCGGCCGCGGGTGGGGCGGTCGAGGCAGCCGAGGATGTTGAGCAGGCTGGACTTGCCCGAGCCGGAGGCGCCGGTGATGGCGACGAATTCGCCGGCTTCGATGCTCAGGTCCACCCCATCCAATGCGTTTACCGCCTGCCCATTCATCTCGTAGCGACGATGGACCGCTTCCAATTCGATCATCGAGAACTGCCGGGCCAAAGATGAGGTGGTGCGCGACGGCGCCGCTCCCGGCGCCGCGATACAGGACCGGCCGCAGACGCGGAAGGTTCCCGCCGGCGGATCGCCTCCGCGCATCGCGCGGACGGGCCGGTCGACCGTGGCGGCAATCTACCTCAAGCCCAGGGGCGCGCGGCAAGTGTGCCGATCGCGGCCGCGCGCGGCACGGCCGCGCCATGCGAATCTGTGAGCCCGTACCGGAATTCGCGCCCGGCCGCGGCTAGTTTGGATCTCATCGTGCGCCGATCCGGTCACGGAACGACGCCGGAGTGCGGTTGGCTATACTCCGGGCGACGCGCCACGATGGCCCAAGCGAACCCACGGCGCGGTATTCCGTCGACGCCCAATAAAACAGGGGATGCATCATGCTCCGCAAATTATCGGTATGCCTGCTCGCGGTCCTGCTCGTCGGATGCATACCGCCCCGCCTCGACCCGACCATGGTGTCGGCCCCCAACGCCCAGGCCACGGCCGACGCCCAGGCCGCGGGCTGAACCGTACAGGCCGGGCCGGGCCGAATTAAGCCCGAGTTCAAAACGCCGGATCGAAGCTGGACCCCTGATACCGGGGGTCCGACATGATTCGCAAACTGCTATTGCCCTTGCTCGCAACCGCCCTGCTGGCGGGCTGCGTCACCGACTATTCCCTGCGCGGCGGCAGCGGCGGCGGTTCGTATTACTACGGCCGCCCGAGCGTCGATTATCGCTACTACGGCGCGCCGTACGGCTACGGCTATTACCCCTACGGCTACGGCAGCTCGTACTACCGCTACGGCGGCTACTACGGCAATCCCTACCGTTACGGCGGTTACGGCTATCCCTACGGCTATTACCCGTCGCCGTATCCGCGCCACTACTACCCGAACCGTCCGCACCGCCCGCCGACCACCCGGCCGTCGCTGCCGGACCATCCGCGCGGCATTCCGTGGCGCGACGCGCGTACGGACCGCGGCCAGCGCTGGAGCGGCCCGGGCCCCAGCGGCATCCCGCAACCGAGCAGCATCCCGCAGCCGCGGCCGCAGCCGTCGAGCCCGCCCGCCAGCGGCCGGCGCGGCGTGCCCTGGCGCGAGGTCCAACGCTGAACGGAGCCCTGCCGGGGTGCACGGTCGTGCGCCCCGGCACTGCAAAGTGGAACGGTGCGCACTTGCGTTCAGGCCGAAGTGACCGCAATCTACCGCTACTGACCGCTTACGTCGTATTTGGACGTTTTCGGTAAGCAAGACTTCTATGTCGGCGCCTGGCGAGGAATCACGGATCCCCCCTGTTCCGTCCCCGTCAGGCGTCGGCGCCCATTCCCCCGCAAGCCGGGGACACAGCCAAAGCGCACGCATCGGCGTGCGCTTTTGCTTTATGCGATTCAAGGACTTGCGCGTCGCGAGCGACTCGGCGGCGGCGGCCTCGCAGTGGCGGCGATGGCGCAGCGAGCGCGCCGCGCGCGCAAAAAACGCGCAATAAAAAAGGGGCCGAATGTCCCCCGACATTCGGCCCCCCGGCTTCCCCCGCGAGCGCTTGGCCAGCCCCTGTTCCAATTCCAGCCGGCGTCTAGCGCCTGCCCCGCAAGGTGCACTTCTATCCCAAGCATGAAGTGTGCCAACTCTGGGTGAAGCCCCGGGCCGCGCGCCTGGCCTAAAATTGCGACCGGGTCGTCCGCGGGCGACGACCGCAGCCACGACGACGATGCGATGAGCGACTCCTTCTACCAATACGACGTGATCGTGGTCGGCGGCGGCCACGCCGGCACCGAGGCCGCGCTGGCCGCGGCGCGTGCCGGCGCGCGCACGCTGCTGTTGACCCATTCGGTGGAGACGGTCGGCGCGATGAGCTGCAACCCGGCCATCGGCGGCATCGGCAAGGGCCATCTGGTCAAGGAGATCGACGCCCTCGGCGGGATCATGGGCCGCGCCGCCGACGCCGCCGGCATCCAGTGGCGCCGGCTCAACGCCAGCAAGGGCCCGGCGGTGCGCGCCACCCGCTGCCAGGCCGACCGCGCCCTGTACCGCAGCTTCATCCGCCGAGCGGTCGAGGCCCAGCCCGGCCTGACCCTGTTCCAGGCCGCGGTCGACGACATCGCATTCGACGCCGGCCGGGTGGTCGGCGTGCTGACCCAGACCGGCCTGCGCTTCCGCGCGCCGGCGGTGGTGCTGACCGCCGGCACCTTCCTCGCCGGCAAGGTCCATGTCGGCCAGACCACCTACGCCGCCGGCCGCGCCGGCGATCCGCCCGCGGTGGCCCTGGCGGCACGGCTGCGCGAAGGCCCGTTCGTGGTCGACCGGCTCAAGACCGGCACCCCGCCGCGCATCGACGGCCGCAGCCTGGACTACTCGGTGATGGAGGAGCAGCCGGGCGACGATCCGCGTCCGGTCATGTCCTTCCTCGGCACGCGTGCCGACCATCCGCGTCAGGTGTCGTGCTGGATCACCCACACCAGCGAGCGCACCCACGAGATCATCCGCGGCGCGCTCGACCGCTCGCCGCTGTACACCGGCCAGATCGAAGGCATCGGCCCGCGTTATTGCCCCTCGATCGAGGACAAGGTGGTGCGCTTCGCCGAGAAGGCCAGCCACCAGATCTTCGTCGAGCCCGAGGGCCTGGACGTGGCCGAGATCTACCCGAACGGGATCTCGACCTCGCTGCCGTTCGACGTGCAGTTGGACCTGGTGCGCTCGATCCGCGGCTTCGAGCGCGCCCACATCACCCGCCCGGGCTACGCCATCGAATACGACTTCTTCGATCCGCGCGGGCTCAAGAGCACGCTGGAGACCAAGTCGGTCGCCGGGCTGTTCTTCGCCGGCCAGATCAACGGCACCACCGGCTACGAAGAAGCCGCCGCGCAGGGCCTGTTGGCCGGCGTCAACGCCGCCGGCTTCGTGCTCGGCCGCGAAGGCTGGAGCCCGCGCCGCGACGAGGCCTACCTGGGCGTGCTGGTCGACGATCTGATCACCCACGGCACCAGCGAGCCGTACCGCATGTTCACCTCGCGCGCCGAGTACCGGCTGCAACTGCGCGAGGACAACGCCGACCTGCGCCTGACCCCGTTCGGGCGCGAGCTGGGCCTGGTCGACGACGCGCGCTGGGACGCGTTCGCGCGCAAGCGCGAGGCGATCGAGCGCGAGACCGCGCGCCTGGGCGCGATCTGGGCGGCGCCGAACAATGCGCTGGGGCGCGAGATCGCGCAGGCGCTCGGGGTCGAGGTCAGCCGCGAAAGCAGCGCGCGCGATCTGCTCAAGCGCCCCGAACTGGACTACGCCAAGCTGATGCAGGTGGCCTCGCTGGGGCCGGCGGTGGCCGACGACGAGGTCGCCGAGCAGGTGGAGATCGGGGTGAAGTACGCCGGTTACCTGGACCGCCAGCGCGACGAGATCGAGCGTCAGCAGCGCAACGAGAGCACGCCGATTCCGGACGGCTTCGACTACGCCGCGGTGCGCGGCCTGTCGGCGGAAGTGCAGCAGAAGCTGGATCGGGTGCGCCCGCAGACCGTCGGCCAGGCGCAGCGCATTCCCGGCATGACCCCGGCGGCGATTTCGCTGTTGCTGGTGCACCTGGCCCGAGCGCGGCGTACGCGAGTGGCTTGAGGGCGGGGATTAGGGAGCCGGGATTGGGGATTGGTTGAAGCGGAGCCGGGCTTGGCGAGGGCTTCGCTGCTGCGGGTTCGCCGCGTTGCGCGACTCAGGCAAATCCCCCAGCGCAGGCCGTGCGTCCGCATGCCGGGCCAGCGCGAGCGCCAGCCGCTTTTTTCAAAGGGCGAACTGGCGCGCTTCGTCGAAGAGGCGAAACAGTATGGCTAACAGCCAACGGCCGGTCGCTCGCGGCCAAGCACCGATCGTCGACCGCCAACGGCAACCAAGCGCCCAGGCCAGCGGCTGACGGACAACGCAACGCGCTGCCAACGTCGGCGTCGCCGTGCCGCGGCATGTCTGCACGAGCGACGATGCTTGGCGTTGCACTTCCCCCCGTTGAAGACGGGGGATTCGTTCCTGCTCGTGCTGCGCGTTCCCGGCCTCAGTACAAGCGCCGCTCGCTCTTGCTCGGCGGCGACCACTGATACAGCCAGGTCTCGCTCAGCGCCCCGCTGGCGTCGCGCAGGAACAGGCGCAGATCGATCTGCTCGGTCGAGTCGTCCGGCGGCACCGCATCGAACATCGCCCGGTAGCCGCCGATCTCGTGCAGGGGCCGGCACGACACCGTTTCCAGTCGGCCGCCGCGGCCGATCTGCACCACCGGTTCGACGCTGGCGTTGCGCTTGGCCAACTCGGCCAGGCGGCCGCCGGCGAAGTCGACCGCGAAGCGCCAGGAAAAGTAATCGCGCTTGAAGCCGATGCGCCCGCCCAGACCGGTGCGGGTGGCGACGCAGCGCGCCAGGGGCGGCGTCGCCGGCGGTTGCGCGCCCCAGTACAGGCGATAGCCGTACAGCAGTTCCTGCCCAGGCTGCGGCTTCTCGCGCGGGTTCCAGAACGCGACGATGTTGTCGAAGGATTCGTCGACGGTCGGGATCTCGACCAACTGCACCGACCCGGCGCCCCAAGCCTGCTTGGGCTCGACCCACAGGCAGGGGCGCTTCTCGTAGAACACGCCGTCGTCCTGGTAATGATCGAAGTTGCGGTCGCGCTGCAGCAGGCCGAAACCGCGCGGGTTTTCGTCGGCGAACATGTTGAAGCGCAGTCGCTCGGGATTGCACAGCGGCCGCCAGATCCACTCGCCGCGGCCGGTCCACATCGCCAGGCCGTCGGTGTCGTGGATTTCCGGACGCCAGTCCCAGTCCATGCGGCGGTCGTTCTCGCCGACCTGGTACATGCTGGTGCACGGGCCCAGGCCCATGCGCTCGATGGTCTTGCGCGGATACAGCGCGCAGTCGATGTCCATCAGCAACACCTCGCCCGGGGTGATCGCGAAGCGATAGGCGCCGGCGATGCTGGGCGAGTCGAGCAGGGCGTAGACGATCAGCGTGTCCGAGCCCGGGGCGGGGCGCTCCAGCCAGAACGCGGTGAAGTCCGGGAATTCCTCGGGCCGGCCGGTGCCGGTGTCGATCGCCAGCCCGCGCGCGGACTGGCCGTACTGGCCTTCGCCGCCGACCGCGCGGAAATAGCTGGCGCCGAGGAAGGCGGCGAAATCGCGGTCCGGGTCGCGACGGGTGTTGAGGCGGAAGCCGGCGAAGCCCAGGTCGGCCGGCAGCGGCTTGCCGTCCAGGCCGCTGCGGCGGCGATCGAACATCGTCGGGTCGTAGCCGATCTCGCGCGCCTGGCCGTCGGCGACTTCGTACATGCGCACCGCCGACTTGAAGAACAGGCCGAGGTGGAAGAACTGGGCCAGGAACTTGCCGTCGTCCGCGCCCCACAAGGCATGGTCGCGCTGGAAGCGGATCGACTGGTACTGGTCCCAGTCCATCGCCGCCACCGGCGCCGGCAGGGTCGCGTTGCGGGCGACGTAAGCGCGCTCGGCCAGGGCCCGGGCCTGGCCCTTGAGCGCGGCGAAATCGAACGGTTGCGGCGGACCCAGCCGGGCCGAGGGCGCAGCGAAGGCCAACAGGGGCAGCGGCAGGCCGGCGGCGGCGAGAGCGCCGGCGGCGCGCTTGAGGAACTGGCGTCGGATCATGGGGCAGGCGACGTCGTGGCAACGGGACGCAGCATGCTAGCCAATCCCGCTGCGGCGATGGTTATGCGGGCGTTGAGAGCGGGGCATCCCGAGCCAATGGGCTTGAAGGGCCGGCCGTTCTTGCGCGAAGGGGGCAGGGACGTCGATGGCTTGCGACCGCTCCGACGATCGCTTCCGGCGCACGCTCCGCGTCGGCGATCGCAGGACGTGCGACGCCAAGAGGGCCGGGGCGGCCGCCCGGCGCCGCGAAAACCGGGTCCCGCGCCGCGGCAAAAACCGCTCGCGACCGAAGCCTCTAGAATATCGCCATGCTTCGACTCACCGACCTCCGACTGCCGCTGGACCATCCGACCAGCGCGCTCACCGACGCCATCCTCGCCCGCCTGGGCATCGCCGCGGCCGAACTGAGCGGCTACACCGTCGCCAAGCGCAGCTACGACGCGCGCAAGCGCGGCGGCATCGAGCTGATCTACTCGATCGACGTCGATACGCCGCGCGAGGCCGAGATCCTGCAGCGCGAACACGCCGCCGCGGCCGGGCCGTCCCCAGGCCCGCGCCAAGGCGCGGCCGGCGCCGACAAGGTCAAGGTCCTGCCGACGCCCGACACCGAATACAAGTTCGTCGCCCGCGCGCCGGCCTCGCTGCCGCTGCGGCCGATCGTGATCGGCATGGGCCCCTGCGGCCTGTTCGCCGGCCTGGTGCTGGCGCAGATGGGCTTCCGCCCGATCATCCTGGAACGCGGCAAGGCGGTGCGCGAGCGCACCGTCGACACCTTCGGCCTGTGGCGCAAGCGCGTGCTCAACCCGGAGTCGAACGTGCAGTTCGGCGAAGGCGGCGCCGGCACCTTTTCCGACGGCAAGCTCTACAGCCAGATCAGCGACAAGCAGCACCACGGCCGCAAGGTGCTGACCGAGTTCGTCAAGGCCGGCGCGCCGGAGGAAATCCTCTACGTCAGCAAGCCGCACATCGGCACCTTCCGCCTGGTGTCGATGGTCGAGAACATGCGCGAGACCATCCAATCGCTCGGCGGCGAGATCCGCTTCTCGCAGCGGGTCGACGACGTGCTGATCGAAGACGGGCAACTGCGTGGGGTGCAGCTCGCCGACGGCACGCAACTGCGCGCCGACCACGTGGTGTTCGCGCTCGGCCACAGCGCGCGCGATACCTTCGCCATGCTGCACGCGCGCGGCGTGTACATGGAGGCCAAGCCGTTCTCGATCGGATTCCGCATCGAGCACCCGCAATCGCTGATCGATCGCGCCCGCTTCGGGCCGCAGGCCGGCCACGAGATCCTCGGCGCGGCCGACTACAAGCTGGTCCATCACTGCCGCAACGGCCGCTCGGTGTACAGCTTCTGCATGTGCCCCGGCGGGACCGTGGTCGCGGCCGCGAGCGAGCCCGGGCGGGTGGTCACCAACGGCATGAGCCAATACTCGCGCAACGAACGCAACGCCAATGCGGCGATCGTGGTCGGGATCACGCCCGAGGACTATCGCGCCTACGACGACACCGCCGACCCAGGCGGCAGCCCGCTGGCCGGCATCGCCCTGCAGCGGCATTGGGAGGCGCAGGCCTTCGCCCTGGGCGGCGGCGAATACGAAGCGCCGGGGCAGACCGTCGGCGACTTTCTCGCCGGCCGGCCCTCCACCGCGCTCGGCGCGGTGCAGCCGTCGTACACGCCGGGCGTGCGCCTGACCGACCTGGGCAACTCGCTGCCCGAGTACGCGATCGCGGCGATCCGCGAAGCGCTGCCGGCGTTCGACAAGCAGATCAAGGGCTTCGCGATGCCCGATGCGATGTTGACCGGCGTCGAAACGCGCACGTCCTCGCCGGTGCGCATCGCCCGCGGCCCCGACGGCCACAGCCTCAATACCCGCGGCCTGTTCCCGGCCGGCGAAGGCGCGGGCTACGCCGGCGGCATCCTGTCGGCGGCGGTGGACGGGATCAAGACCGCCGAAGCGGTGGCGTTGAGCATTCTGGCGGGAGTGGCGCGCGGCTGAGGCCGCGCCCAGGCTCGAGCGGGCGTCGCCGGCGGCGCTGCCGCCGGGCCCTTCCAGTTCGCCCGGCTCCGCAGATCGGAGCGTCCGGCCGGAATGACCGCTGGGCTCCCGCCTTCGCGGGATCGACGCTGGATGGGCTTGATCGCATCGCGGCGAACCCGTCATGCCGGCGCAGACAGGGCATCCAGAGACTTCAGCGCCATGCTGGGATGAAGTCTCGATGTCCCGCCTTCGCGGGCACGACCGCAGGAGGCTCGCCTTGCGCCCTCGTTGCGCATGCCGTGTGCGCGATCGGGCCAAGCACGGCCCGGTCGGCGCGGTCATGCCGAATGGCAGGGGGCAGGGCGGGTGCGATGGGTAGGATGCGGGATCGTCTTCGTGCCACCGGACTCGCCATGCCCCGACTCGCCGCCGCCGCCTTGCCGCTGTTGATCGCCTCGGCCCTCGCCCCGGTTCCGTTCCCGACCGCCGCGCAAACTGCGCCGTCGACGGCGGCGGCCGCTGCCGACGTCATGCGCCTGGACGTCGACGCCAGCGACCTGTCGCGGCGCGTGCTGCACGCGCGCCAGCGCATTTCGGTACGGGCGGGCGCGCTGACCCTGCTGTATCCGCAATGGATCCAAGGCAACCATTCGCCGACCGGGCCGATCGAGAAGCTGGCCGGCCTGCGCATCCGCGGCAACGGCCAGGCCATCGCCTGGCAGCGCGATCCGCTCGACGTGTACGCGTTCAAGCTGGTCGTGCCCGAGGGCGTGAACGAGCTGGAGTTGAGCTTCGACGTGCTGACCCCGACCGCCGGCAACCAGGGCCGAGTGGTGATGACGCCGGACGTGCTCAACCTGCAGTGGAACCAGGTCGCGCTGTACCCGGCCGGCGTGCCGGCGCGCACGATCGAGGTCGCGCCGAGCCTGACCCTGCCGGCCGGCTGGCAGGCCGGCACCGCGCTCGAGCTGGAAGCGCGCGACGGCGACCGCCTGCGCTACCGCACGGTACCGCTGCATACCCTGCTGGATTCGCCGGTGTTCGCCGGCCGCCATTTCAAGCAGTTCGATCTGGCGCCGGGGGCCAAGATTCCGGTGCGGCTCAACGTGGTCGCCGACGCGGCCAAGTATCTGGAAGCCAAACCCGAACAGCTCAAGCCGCATCGCGAGCTGGTGGTGCAGGCCGGGCGTCTGTTCGGTTCGCAGCCCTACGATCGCTACGATTTCCTGTTGTCGTTGTCGGGCCAGCTCAGCGGCATCGGCCTGGAGCACCACCGCTCCAGCGAGAACGGCGTCGACACCGACTATTTCACCGGTTGGGATGGCGGCAGTGCGACCGGCCGCGACTTGCTCGCGCACGAATTCGTCCACGCCTGGAACGGCAAGTCGCGGCGCCCGGCCGGGCTGGTGGTCGACAACTTCAACCAGCCCTTGAACGACGAGCTGCTGTGGGTCTACGAAGGCCAGACCCAGTACTGGGGCTATGTGCTCGCCGCGCGCTCGGGCCTGTGGAAGCAGGAGTTCGCCCGCGACGCGCTGGCCCAGGTGGTGGCGCGCTACGCGCACGATCGGCCTGGCCTGGCCTGGCGCTCGCTGCAGGACACCACCTACGACCCGGTGATCGCCCAGCGCCGGCCCAAGCCCTACGGCAGTTACCAGCTCAGCGAGGACTACTACAGCGGCGGCCAACTGGTCTGGCTCGCGGTCGACGCCAAGCTGCGCGAACTCAGCGGCGACAAGCGTTCTCTCGACGATTTCGCGCGCGCCTTTTTCGGCGGCGAGGACGGCGACTACCGGGTCCGGCCGTACGCGTTCGAGGACGTGGTCGCGGCCTTGAACGGCGTCGTCGCGTTCGATTGGGCCGGCTTCCTGCGCGCGCGCCTGGACGCCCATGCGCCGCCGCTCGACGGCCTGGCCGCGAGCGGCTGGAAACTGAGTTTCGCCGACACCCCGAGCGAGTACCAGAAGCTCGCCGAGGGCGAACGCAAGGCGACCGACCTGACTTATTCGCTGGGCATGAGCGTGGCCAACAGCGACGCCAACGTGGTCTCGGTGCGCTGGGACGGGCCGGCGTTCAATGCCGGCATCGCTCCGGGCAGCCACCTGCTCGCGGTCAACGGCTATGCCGCCAACGGCGAACGGCTCAAGGACGCGGTGACCGCGGCCAAGGACGGCAAGCCGATCGAGTTGATCGTCAAGAACGCCGATGTGGTGCGCACGGTGCGGATCGATTACCGCGAAGGCCTGAAGTACCCGCGGCTGGAGCGCGTCCCCGGTACGCCGGATCGCCTGGGCAAGATCTTCGCGCCGAAGTGAACGGCGCCCGGCATGGCGACCTGCCGCGGGTCGCCGTCTCCCGACGCGCCGGGCTTGTCCGCGATCTGTCCTCGGTTCGGCGCTACAGTTCGGCGCGACAGTCGCGGCGGCCCCGGCCCACGCCGCGCGCGTCCGCTTCGGTTGCCGCGACCGGCCCGCAGATAACGCTTCCGCCGCACCGCCACGACCGGCGCACGCCGCCGGCGTCGCCCCTACCTCTTCGGATGCTCCCGCCATGTACGGACTGATCGGAAAAATGACCGCCGTCGCCGGCCAGCGCGATGCGCTGACGGCGATCCTGCTCGACGGCATCGAGGCGATGCCGGGCTGCCTCAGCTACGTCGTCGCGCGCGATCCCAAGGACGCCGACGCGATCTGGATCACCGAAGTCTGGGACAGCGCCGACAGCCACCGCGCCTCGTTGGCGCTGCCGCAGGTGCAGGCGGCGATCGCCCGGGCCCGGCCGCTGATCGCCGGCTTCGATTCGCACGTCGAAACCGAACCGGTCGGCGGCCATGGGTGGGCGCCGGCCGGTTAACGCCGGTGCGCAGCGTGTGGTTGCCGATGCCGGCGAACGCACCGGCACCGGGGTAGGAACGGCGCAAGCCGCGGCCGCGAAACCGCAGCGACGAGGCCGGCGCGGTTCGCGAACGCAGGCTCGCGGGAGCGTCCCGCGCTGCGCGAGCGCGATCTTTCAATCCGCATCGCCTTCGGCTGCCGCGACGGCATCGCGGCGTCGCCACAACATGCTGCGCAACACCCCGTCGCGTCGGATCAGCCCGTGATGCAGGGCCGCGCCGAGGTGCAGCAGCACCAGCGCGAACAGCGCATAGGCCAGAGTCCGATGCAGCCAACGCAGCGTCGCGAACCAGCTCGGGTCGAACGGCGCGATCGGCGGCAGCCGCCAGCCGCCGCCGAGCTCGACCGGATACCCGCCGGCCGACAGCATCGCCCAGCCGATCAGCGGCATCGCCAGCATCAATGCGTACAGCAGCCAGTGCGAAGCCTGCGCCGCCAGCCGTTGCGCCGCGCCGAGTTCGCGCGGCAACGGCGGTGGCCGGCGCCACAGCCGCAGCGCCATGCGCAACACCGCCAGCGCCAGGATCGCGATCCCCAGCGGCTTGTGCAGCGCCAACAGCCAGGCGTGCCGCTCCGACACGCTCGCCACCATGCCCGCGCCGACGAACAGCATGGCCAGGATCATGATCGCCATCAGCCAGTGCAGCACGCGCGCCGGCCACCAGAACATCGTCTCGTCGCGGTTCATCGTGCGCTCTCCTTGGGCGGACGGCCGCCGGCGCGCGCTTCCTCGAGGGTGCGGCGGCGATAGGACTCGGCATAGGCGGCCGAGCGCGCCGGCAGCAGCGGATCGGCCGAGGCGACGATGCCGTCGGGCAGCACCAGCGGGTCGTAATTGATGTCGCGGCATTCGCCGCTGTCCTGGTCCTGGGCGCGTTCGATCACCACCGTGCCGGCGTCGATCCGTTGGCGTTGCGCGGGCCAGGGGCGGGTGGCGTCGTCGATCGGATCGCCGGGCGCGGCCAAGGTCGCCCACAGGCGCCAGCGCAGCGGCCCTCGCGCCAGACGGCGCTCGAGCTCGCCGGCGAGCGCGTCGACGTCCTGGGCGCCCAGCGGCGCGGCGGCCGCGCCGTTGTCCGGTTCGACCTGCCAGCGCACCGCGTGACGCGCGCCGTCGGCGGCGACGAAATAGAACGCGTTGAGGCCGTAGTAGGGTTCGGTCGCGTAGCTGGCCGACGGACGTTGGTCCTTGATCCAGGCGCGGAACGCGGCGGTTTCCGGGTGCGCCTGGAAGAACGCCTTCTGCCGGGCCGGATCGGGCTTGCCGGTGGCCGGATCGGGCGCGGTGGCCTGCAGCTGTTCGAAGAAAGCCTGCGGCGTGGCCACCGGAAACACCGGCATGTTGTTCATGCTGGTCCGCCACTGTTGGCCGTCGGCCTGGGTCAGGCGCAGGGCGAAGCTGCGGATCGGCACGCCGCCGTCGGGCGCGTAGGGGTTGCCCCCGGGCAGGGCGAAGCGGCCGACCAGCGGCGTGCGCGCGCCGGCCGCGAACAGCGCGGCGCGCGAGTAGGGCGCCGCCGCGCCGCTGCTGTCGAAGCGGCCGATCACGCACACGCCCTTGGCGTGATTGCGGCGATAGCCCGGATGCGTGCCGCCGTTGGCCTGCAACCGGTCGACCAGGCGATGCGGCGTCAGCCGCTGCGGGTCGAGCGGGCCGGCGACGTAGGCGAAAGCGGTGCCGAGGCCGCCGACCGCGAGCGCGATCAGGGCCCAGCGGGCGAAGGGGAAGGGCGGTCGGGGCGGGGCGAGGGGCTGGTTCATGGCGAAGGCCGTGGCTGCGATACCGGGTAGGACGCGTACGGGCGCGGTTTATTCCCGCCGGGATCGGGGATGCGCGGGGATTGGCCAGGCGCGACGCGGCCCCGGTAGGGGCGGCGCAAGCCGCGGCCGCGTCGCCGCCGTCGGCGACGCTTCGATCCCCGCGCCGTCGGCCGGTCGCGAACGCGGACGTCGCCGGCGCGGCGAGCGCCGCGGGAATACACTGCGCTCGGCGGCGTCCTACGGACGAATCCCTTCCGAACCGGCCCTGCGCCCATGTCCCCGCACGAACTCGATCAGGCCTTGCGCGAACAGCTGCCCTCGCTGCGACGCTTCGCGCGTTGGCTGGCGCGCGACCCGCACGCCGCCGACGACCTGGTCCAGAGCGCGCTCGAACGCGCGATCGCCGGCTGGGGCCAGCGCCGCGACGAAGCCGCGCTGCGGCCGTGGCTGTTCTCGATCCTGTATCGCCAATTCCTCGACGGCCAGCGCCGCGCCCAGCGCTACGCCGGCCTGCTGGCGCGGATCGGGCTGGGCGCGACGGAAAGCCAGCCCTCGGCCGAACGCGAGTTCATGGCGCGTTCGGCGCTGGAAGCGTTGCAGCAGTTGCGGGTGGAGCAACGCAGCCTGCTGCTGTGGGTGTCGGTCGAAGGACTGAGCTATCAGGAGGTGGCCGACATCCTCGAGGTTCCGATCGGCACGGTGATGTCGCGCCTGTCGCGCGCGCGACAGGCGCTGCGCCGGCTCAGCGAAGGCGAGACCGCGGCGCCGCCGTTGAGGCTGTTGAAATGACCATCCCGTCCCGCCGTAACCCGCGCCGCCGCGCTCTGCTTCCGTTTGCGAGTTCCGTATGACGCCCCAAGCCCCCGACGAACACGACCTGCACGCCTACATCGACGGGCGCCTGGACCCCGAGCGCCGCGCCGAGGTCGAGGCCTGGCTGGCGCGCCAACCCGAGCGCCTGGCCGAACTGCAGGCCTGGCAACGCGACGCGCAGCAACTGCGCGCCGGACTCGCCGGCGCCGTGCCGCCGCCCGAGCCCATGCTCGACCCCGCGCGCCTGCGCAGCGGTCTCGCGCGCAGGCGCAGCGCGCGCTACGCGGTCGCCGCGTCGGTGCTGCTGAGCCTCGGCGTGGGCGGCATCGTCGGCTGGCAGGCGCGCGAATGGAGCCGCCCTGCGCCGCGGTCGATGATCGCGGCCGCGCCGATGGCCGACGCGATCGCCGCACACCGGTTGTTCGCTGTGCGCCGCGATCTGCGCACCGACGCGGCCGGCGGCGAGGTGCAGTCGTGGCTGGATGCGAATTTCCGCGAACCCATGCGCCTGCCCGATCTGAGTGCCGCGGGCTATCGCCCGGTCGGCGCGCGCGCCCTCGCCACCGACCAGGGCCCCGCGGCGCTGGTGCTTTACCAGGGGCCGGCCGGCGCGGCGATCAGCTTCTACATCCGCCCGCCGGGCCCGCGCCACTACCTGCTGCCGCGCGGCGACCGCCGCGACGGCGGCCTGCTGGCCCAGTATTGGTCGCGCGGCGCGTACAACTATGCAATGGTGAGCGACGGAGCGTCGGCGGCGGTCGTCAGGCGGGCGCTCGCCGGCGCCATCTGACGCATTCAGCCAAGGCCACGACGATGATCTCTGCGCACACCCCGGAAACGCGCGACGCGTTCGAAACGTTTTTGCGCTCGCTGGCGGAAGGCTCGGCGACGCAGCAGGACTGGCGCCGCTTCACGATCGCGCAGTATCAAGACCCGGCGCTGGAACTGGCCCGGGTCGCGCTGGTGCGCGCCTCGCAACACCAACCGCAGATGCCGACCGAGTCGGCCAAAGTGCAGGCGCTGGCGGACGAGATCGGCCGCCGCTTCAACGCCTGAGGCATCGCGCGCGTCCGGCGGCCAAAGAAAAAGCCCCGCGAGCGGGGCTTTTTCGCTGCCTGTGGGCTTACGCCGCCTGCACGATCCGCAGCGGATTGCGGAATTCCTTCAGCAGCTCCGCCTCGCGCGCCTTGGCCTTGTGCAGGTGGTCTTCTTTGACGTGGCCGTAGCCGCGGATGTGCTCGGGGATGCTGGCGATTTCCGCCGCCAGGTCGACGTTGCCGCCGTCCAGCGACGACAGCAGGTCGCCGACGGTCTTCTCGTAGTCGGCGATCAGGCGGCGCTCCATCTTGCGCTCTTCGGTGTAGCCGAAGAGGTCGAAGGTGCCGCCGCGCAGCTTGCGCAGCTTGGCCAGCCACTTGAACGCGGTGAACACCCAGGGACCGAACTCCTGCTTGATCAGCCGGCCCTGCGCGTCCTTCTTCGCCAGCAGCGGCGGAGCGAGGTGGAACTTGAGCTTGTAGTCGCCGTCGAACTGCTGCTGCAGGCGGCGCTGGAACTCGCCGCTGGTGTACAGGCGCGCGACTTCGTACTCGTCCTTGTAGGCCATCAGCTTGAAGAAGTAGCGCGCCACCGCCTCGGCCAGATCGGTCGAGCCCGGCGCCTTGCTCTGCTCGGCCTCGCGCACCTTGGCGACGAAATCGCTGTAGCGCTTGGCGTAGGCGGCGTCCTGGTAGTCGGTGAGGAAGGCGACGCGGCGCGCGATCAGTTCGTCGAGCGAGCGCGACAGGCGCAGGTCGTCGAGCGGCAGGAAGGCGACGCCGTCGCCGTCGGCGGCCTTCGCCGGCACGTGGCGCAGCTCGTCCTCGTTGCGGGTCGCGCGCGGCGCCGAGGTCGCGCCCCATTCGTTGCCCTCCCACTCGCCGGGCTTGAGGTGCGGCAGATCGTGCGGGGTGGCTTCGGCGGCGGTCGGCACCTTGCGGGTGACGCCGGCGGCTTCGGCCACCGCCAGCGGATCGATCGCGGCCAGGCGGCCCCAGGCGAAGGCGGTCTTGTTCATCTCGATTGCCGCGCCGTTGAGTTCGATCGCGCGCATCAGCGCGTCGAAGGCGATCGGCACCAGCGCGCGCTGCCAGGCGTAGCCCAGGATGAACAGGTTGGCGGCGATGGCGTCGCCGAGCAGGGCGGTGGCGAGCTGGGTCGCGTCGACCAGATGCGGGTCCTGGTCGCCGAGCGCGAGCTTGATCGCGGCGACGATGTCGGTGGCCGGGAACTGCATGTCCGGACGGGTGGTGAAGGTGCCCGGCATCGCCTCGTAGCTGTTGAGCACGACCTGGCTGCGGCCGGCGCGGATCTTCGACAGCGCCCAGTAGTCGTTGACCACGACCATGTCGCAGCCCAGCACCAGGTCGGCCTCGCCGGCGGCGATGCGCACGGCGTGGATGTCGTGCGGGGTCTTGGCGATGCGGATGTGGGTGGTGACCGCGCCGCCCTTCTGCGCTAGGCCGGTCTGGTCGAGCACGCTGGCGCCCTTGCCTTCCAGGTGGCCGGCCATGCCGAGCAGGGCGCCGATGGTGACCACGCCGGTGCCGCCGACGCCGGTGATGAGGATGTTCCAGGGCTGGTCCAGCGACGGCAGGACCGGCATCGGCAGATCGGACAAACGGTCCTTGGCCGAGGAACCCTTCTTCTTTTTCAGCCCGCCGCCCTCGACGGTGACGAAGCTGGGACAAAAACCATTCACGCAGGAATAGTCCTTGTTGCAGTTCGACTGGTCGATCTCGCGCTTGCGGCCGAACTCGGTTTCCTTCGGCAACACCGAGACGCAGAACGACTTCTTGCCGCAGTCGCCGCAGCCTTCGCAGACCAGAGTGTTGACCATGACCCGCTTCTGCGGGTCGACCATCTTGCCGCGCTTGCGCCGGCGGCGCTTCTCGGTGGCGCAGGTCTGGTCGTAGATGAGGACGCTGACGCCCTTGGTTTCGCGCAGGCGCTTCTGGACCGCGTCGAGCTCCTTGCGGTCGTGGAACTCGACGTCGCTCGGGAACAGCTCGCGCTTGTTCCACTTACCGATGTCGTCGGACAGCAGGACGATCGTGTGCACGCCTTCGGAGCGCACCTGGTGGGCGATCTGCGGCACCGACAGGGTGCCGTCGACCGGCTGGCCGCCGGTCATCGCCACCGCGTCGTTGTAGAGGATCTTGTAGGTGATGTTGACGCCGGCGGCGACCGACTGGCGGATCGCCAGCGAGCCGCTGTGGAAATAGGTGCCGTCGCCGAGGTTCTGGAATACGTGCTCGGTCTCGGTGAACGCCGACTGCCCGCACCAGGTCACGCCTTCGCCGCCCATCTGGGTGAAGGTGTCGGTGGCGCGGTCCATCCAGGTGACCATGTAATGGCAACCGATGCCGCCGAGCGCGCGCGAGCCTTCCGGCACCACCGTGGAGGTGTTGTGCGGGCAGCCCGAGCAGTAGTGCGGCACGCGCGGGAACGCGGCGCGCGGCAGCGCCAGTTCGCTTTCCTTTTCCTCCATCCAGCGCAGCACGTTCTGCATCTGCTCGGAGTTGTGGAAGCGCTGGATGCGGCGCGCGATCACGCCGGCGATGCGCGCAGGAGTCAGTTCGCCGGTCGAGGGCAGGATCCACTCGCCATTCTCGTCGTACTTGCCGACGATCGACGGCCGGCGGCCCTCGTCCCAGTTGTACATCGACTCCTTCATCTGGCTTTCGATGAAGGCGTGCTTTTCCTCGACCACGACGATGTCGTCCAGGCCGCGCGCGAACGCGCGCAGGCCGACCGGCTCCAGCGGCCAGGTCATGCCGACCTTGTACACGCGGATGCCGAGGTCGGCGCAGGCGCGCGCGTCCAGGCCCAAGTACTCCAGCGCCTGCAGCACGTCGAGGTAGCTCTTGCCGGTGGTGATGATGCCCAGGCGCGGGTTCGGCGAATCGATCACGATGCGGTCGATCCGGTTCGCGCGCGCGAACGCCTGCGCGGCCTTGACCGCGTACTGGTGCAGGCGCATCTCCTGGTCCATCGGCGGGTCCGGCCAACGGATATTGAGGCCGCCCGGCGGCATCACGAAGTCGTCGGGGGCGACGATCTGCAGCGCGAGCGGATTGACGTCGACCGAGGCCGAGGATTCGACCGTCTCGGCGATGGTCTTGAAGCCGACCCAGCGGCCGGTATAGCGCGACATCGCCCAGCCGATCAGGCCCATGTCGAGGATGTCCTGCACCCCGGCCGGATTGAGGATCGGCATCATCGCGCTGGTGAACTCGCCCTCCGAGCCGTGCGGCAGGGTCGAGGAGCGGCAGGCGTGGTCGTCGGCGGCCAGCGCCAGCACGCCGCCGTACTTGCTGGTGCCGGCGGCGTTGGCGTGCTTGAACACGTCGCCGGTGCGGTCCACGCCCGGGCCCTTGCCGTACCACATGCCGTACACGCCTTCGACCTTGGCGCCCGGGAACAGGTTGGTCTGCTGGGTGCCCCAGACCATGGTCGCGCCCAGGTCCTCGTTGAGGCCCGGGGCGAACTTCACCCCGGCCGCCTCCAGATGCTTGCGCGCGCGCCACAGTTCCAGGTCGAAGCCGCCCAGCGGCGAGCCGCGGTAGCCGGAGATGAAGCCGGCGGTGTTCAGCCCCGCGGCCTGGTCGCGCAGCCGCTGCATCAGCGGCAGGCGCACCAGCGCCTGCACGCCGGACAGATAGATGCGGCCTTCCTGACGGGTGTACTTGTGCTCCAGGGTGTAATCCGGATCGAGTACGGAGTTGGTCAGTTCGGTGTTCGCCGAGGACGGCGAGCTGAGTTCTGCGGTGCTGGTCATGGCGGGCTCTCGCGGCGGTGCCGCGGGTTGGCTGGCGGGGCGGGGCGGCGTCCGGCGGGACGGCGGTGGCGCGCCGAGGCCCGAACAAAGACTCGGAATTATAGCCTTTGTGCCGAATCGGGCCGCCAGGCGACGCCGGGGGTGCCCGACGGGGGCGGCGGGCGTTGGCTGAATGCGACATCCGTACCGAAGCGCATTGCCGGGCCTGCGCTTTCGGTTGCGTGGATGCCATGATTCGCGGCCGCGCCGGCGAGGCGGCGACGGGCACGGCGGCGCGAGCGCGGCCGGTCCGGTTCGGCCTCGCAGCCGGCGCGACATACGATGCCGAGGAGGAGGAGGCGTGACCCAGGACCTGTACTGCTGGCGATGCAAGCGCGTGGTGCCGATGCTCGACGAAGCCGAGTGGGCGCGGTACCTGGCGCTGATCGAAGACTACGTAGGCAAGTACAAGCGCGAGGGCAGCCGCGACGCCTCCGGCCGGCGCTTGCCGCAGCCGGCGAAGAGCCGCGTGGAAGTCGTCGCGGACTTCTACGAGAGCCTGGTGGGCTATCCGGTGGTCGAGCCGGGCTGCAGTTTTTTCGAGGCCTATGCGATCGATCATCATCGGCTTAGCCAGATCGGCCCGCCCTGCGCCCACTGCGGCAAGCCCTTGCGCACGCCGCGCGCGAGTTTTTGCGCGGATTGCGGAACGCCGCGCGCGAACTGAGCGCCCGCGGCGGCAGCGCGTTGCCGATCCGCTACGGCCGATACCGGGCGCGGCTACCATGCACGCATGGCCGCTTTCGATTCCGTCGTCCTGAGCACCCCGCGCCTGCGGCTGCGTCCCTTGCGCGGCGACGACGCATCGGCGTTGCTGGCGATCTGCTCCGACCCGAGGGTGATGCGTTACTGGAGTTCGCCGCCGTGGCACGCGATCGACCAGGCGCAGGCGCTGATCGCACGCGACCGCGAGGCGATGGCGGCCGGGCAGTACCTGCGCCTGGGCCTCGAGCGCGACGGCCGCCTGATCGGCTACTGCACCCTGTTCCAGCTCGACGCGCAGAACCGTCGCGCCGAACTGGGCTACGTGCTCGCCGCCGCGGCCTGGTCGCAGGGCTACATGGGCGAAGCGCTGCGCGCCCTGCTCGACTACGGCTTCGACGCGCTCGACCTGCACCGGGTCGAGGCCGACACCGACCCGCGCAACCGCGCCTCGGTGCGTTGCCTGGAGCGTCTGGGCTTCGTCCGCGAAGGCCTGCTGCGCGAGCGCTGGATCGTCGCCGGCGAAGTCTCCGACACCGCCCTGTACGGCCTGCTACGTCGAGACTGGCGCGCTAGTCCCCTGTAGGAGCGGCGTGAGCCGCGACCACCGAAGAGGTGGACGTAAGCATATTTCGGCGAAATTCGGACCTGCGGCTGCGATTTGCCCTTCCCGGATTTCGGCGAATGGCGTGGTATCTCACCGCTTCGGTGGTCGCGGCTCACGCCGCTCCTACAAGGGTACCGTGAGCCGCGCTCCTGGCGGCGCGCCGGCCGCATCGGCTAGATTGCCGCCATGCGTGTGTATCTCGACGACGAACGCTCCACGCCCGAGGGCTGGGTGCGGGTGTACTGGCCCGATGAGGCCATCGCCCTGCTGCGCCAAGGCGGGGTGACCGAGATCAGCCTGGATCACGACCTCGGCGACGACGCGCGCGGCACCGGCTACGACGTGATCGCCTGGATCGAGGAGGCGGTCGCCCTGGACGGGTTCGTGCCGCCGTCGATCCGCGTGCACTCGGCCAATCCTTCGGCGCGGTTGCAGATGGAAGCGGGGATCGCCGCGATCGAGCGCCTGGCGCGGATCCCCTGAACCGAATCCATGACCCAAGTCCCATGACCCAAGTGTTGTACCCAATGCGCGCCGCCGATGCTCGCGTGCGCTTCGAACTGACCGGGCTTGGCGCGGACGGCCGGCGTAGGCGCGTGTTCGACGGCTACCGGCCGCACTACCGCATCCGGCCGGATTACCACACGTCCGCTCAGCATCGTTTTCTCGATGCGACCGAAGTCCTGACCGGGGAATCCGCCGAGGCTGAAGTGTGGCTGCTGACGCCCGAACACTACCCGGGCACGCTCTGGGTCGGACGCCGCCTGGATATCAGCGAGGGCGCGCGGCCGGTCGGCTTCGCGACCGTGCTGGAGGTGTTCAACCCGATCCTGCTCGGCGCCGAAGCCGCGCCGGAACGGATCTAGCGCCCGGCAGCGCTCAAGGCAAGCCGCCGATCCAGGTCCCGGTCACCTGCAGGTCCTCGTCCAGCGCGACCAGGTCGGCGCGGTAGCCCGGCGCGATCCGGCCCAACTCGTCGCCCAGGCCGAGGAAGTCGGCCGGGTAGGCCGAGGCCATGCGGCAGGCTTCGTCCAGCGGCAGGCCGAGCCGGCGCACGGTGTTGCGCACGGCGCTGGCCATGTCCAGCGCGGAGCCGGCCAGGGTGCCTTCGGCGGTGCTGCACTTGCCGTTGCGGCAGGTCATGGTCTGGCCGTAGAGGACGAAGTCCTCCCGCTCGCCGCCGACCGGCGGCATCGCGTCGGTGACCAGCATGATCTTGCCGCGCGGCTTGGCGGCGATGGCGATGCGCAGCGAGGCGTCGTGCACGTGTTCGCCGTCGACGATCACCCCGCACCAGCTGTCCGGGTCGTCGATGCAGGCGCCGACGCCGCCGGGCTCGCGGCTGCCGAGCGGGGTCATGGCGTTGAACAGATGGGTCACGCCGCGCACGCCGTGGGCGAAGGCCGAGCGCAGGCGTTGGTAATCGGCGGCGGTGTGGCCGGCGCAGACCAGCACGCCGCGCGCGGCCAGGGCCTGCAGGACGGCGTCGTCGAAACGTTCCGGGGCCAGGGTCAGCACGGTCTTGCCGATGCCGAGCGAGGCGACCAGCTCCAGTTCGTCCTCGCCCGGGGTGTGGAACTTGTCCGGGTCGTGCACGCCTTTGCGCGCCTGCGCCAGGTAAGGGCCTTCCAGATGGATGCCGAGCACGCCGGGCAGGCCTTGGTGCATGGCCTCGCGCACTGCGCCGATCGCGTCGCGCATCACCGCGACGTCGTCGCTGATCAGGGTCGGCAGCAGGCCGGTGGTGCCGAACTTGCGGTGTGCCTGGGCGATGCGGCGCACGCCTTCGACCGTCGGCTGGTCGTTGAACAGCACGTCGCCGCCGCCGTTGACCTGGGTGTCGATGAAGCCGGGCACCAGATAGCGGCCGCGCAGATCGATCGTGTCGGCGCTGCGCGGCGCGGGGCCGGGCAGCACCGCGACGATGTGGCCTTCCTCGACGATCACGCTGAGGTCGGATTCGAAGCCGCGCTCGCCGAGCACGCGGCCGTTGACGAAGGCGGTGGCCGTCATGGCAGTGTCCTCAAACCGTTTCGGTGACTTTGTTGAGATGCGGCGGCAGGTCCGGGTTGTGCCCGCGCGCCACGGACAAGGCGTTCACCGCTTTGTAGAAGCTGGCCACGGTGATCAGCGGCGTCATCGCCGGATGCAGCGAGCGCGCCAGCGGCAGGCTGTCGCCGCCGTGGATGCCCGGCGCGGCCAGCCACACCGGCGCGCCGCGCTGGCGGAATTCGCGCGCCACCGCGACCGTGCCGTCGCCGGTGCCGTCGTCCTGGGCGAAGGCCAGCACCGGGAAGCCCGGGCCGACGATCGCCATCGGCCCGTGCTTGACCTCGGCGCTGCTGAACGCCTCGGCGTGCAGGCCGCAGGTTTCCTTGAACTTGAGCGCCGCTTCCTGGGCCGCGCCGAGGCCGAGGCCGCGGCCGATCACAAACAGATTGCGCGCATCGACCAGGCCGTCGACCAGCGCCGACCAGTCCTGGCGCGAGGCCTCGCGCAGCGCGTCGGGCAGGGCGTGCACGGCGTCGAACAGGCGCGCCTCGTGGCTCCAGCGCGCGGTCAGCTGCAGCAGCGCGGCCAGCGAACACAGGTAACTCTTGGTCGCCGCCACGCTGGTCTCCGGCCCGGCGTGCAGGCCGAGCACGGTGTCGGCGATCTGGGCCAGCGGCGAATCGGTCACGTTGACCAGGGCGACGACGTGGGCGCCGGCGGCTTTGGCGATCTCGGCGTTGCGCACCAGGTCCGGGCTCTTGCCCGACTGCGAGACGGCGACGAACAGCGCGTCCTGCAGCTGCGGCTTGACCGCATAGACCGAGCCCACCGACGGCGAGGCCGAGGCGGTGACCAGGCCGAGCTGGGTTTCGAACAGGTACTTGCCGTAAGTGGCGGCGTGGTCCGAGCTGCCGCGCGCGCAGGTGACGATGAAGCGCGGCGGGCGCTGGCGCAGGCGGTCGACCAGGTCGTCGACGAGGTCGGCATTGGCTTGGAACTGGCGCGCGACCGCATCGCCGGCCTCCTGCGCCTCGGCGTACATGCGGGTACCGGTCGGGTCGAGCAGGGTCTGGGTGGTCACGGCGTGGTTTCGCTCTGTAGTTCGGCGACGAAGTCGTAGGCGTCGCCGCGGTAGAAGGACCGGGTGAATTCGACGACGCGGCCGTCGTCGAGGAAGGTGCGGCGTTCGATGAACAATCCGGGCGCGCCTTCGGGCAGGTTCATCAGCCGCGCCTGCTCGGCGTCGAAGGCGATCGCGCGCAGCCGCTGCAGGGCGCGGCTGGGGCGGATGCCGAGCTTGGCGAAGGCTTCGTACAGCGAGTTCTCGACCATGTCGGGCGTGGTCAGCACCGATGCGGGAACCACCGTGCGCTCGAGCGCGAGCGCCACGCCGTCGGCGGTGCGCAGGCGGTAGTAGCGGATCACCTGCGCACCCGGCGACAGGTTCAGCGCCATCGCTTCTTCCGGCGTGACCTCGCCGACGCCGCGCTCGAGGAAGGTCGAGCGCGGATCGAGGCCGCGCGCGCGCAGGTCGTCTGTGAAGCTGGTCAGGCGCGAGAACGATTTGACGATGCGCTCGGCGACGAAGGTGCCGGCGCCCTGGCGCTGCACCAGCAGGCCGTCGGCGACCAGGCCGGCGATGGCCTTGCGCACGGTGACCCGCGACAGGTCCAGCCATTTGCCGAGCTCGCGCTCGCCGGGCAGGGCCTGGCCGGCGGTCAGCTCGCCGTTCTCGATCGCGTGCTGCAGGGTCCGGCGCAGGTGCTGGTAGGCCGGCGCGCGTCGCGCGTCGGACTGCCGGCGGAACTCGTCGAGCAGGTAGGGCTGCATAGTGTGAAAAGATACCAGTGCAAGACCAATGGCGGCAACAAAGGCGCGTAAGTCGCGTATAAATGATTGAATTATGGTTAATTTGTCGGAGTGGTATCTTACTGGTATCTTTGCTGGTATGGTTTCACCCAGACCAGTCCGAGCCCGACCATGAGCGTCTACTCCGTGCCGTCCCCCTCCCAGGCCCCGCATTCGGCGCCGCTGGCCCCGTTCGATCTGGTGATCTTCGGCGGCACCGGCGACCTGGCCCTGCGCAAGCTGCTGCCGGCGCTGTTCCATCGCTATGTCGACGGCCAGATCGTCGCCGGCACCCGCCTGGTCGGCATCGCCCGCGACGAGCGCAGCGACGAGGACTACCGCGGCAAGGTCCGCGACGCGCTGCGCAGCTTCGCCGGCGAGCAGGCGCAGCAGGGCGAGGCCTTGGACGGTTTCCTGGCGCTGCTGCATTACCGCCGCCTGGACCTGAGTTCCGATGCCGGCTGGCCGGAGTTCGCGAGCGAGTTTCCCGACCAGGAACGGGTGCGGGTGTTCTATCTCGCGGTCGGCCCGGACCTGTTCGGCGTGGTCGGCGACCGCCTGCAGTCGCACGGCCTGGTCAACCCGAAGACGCGGGTGGTGGTGGAGAAGCCGCTGGGCAAGGACGGCCGCAGCGCCGACACCATCAACGACGCGCTGGCGCGGGTGTTCGCCGAAACCCAGATCTTCCGCATCGACCACTACCTCGGCAAAGAGACGGTGCAGAACCTGACTGCGCTGCGCTTCGGCAATGCGCTGTTCGAGCCGCTGTGGAAGGCCGAGCACATCGACCACGTGCAGATCACCGTCGCCGAAACCGTCGGCGTGGAATCGCGCGCGCCGTACTACGACAAGTCCGGCGCGTTGCGCGACATGGTCCAAAACCATCTGCTGCAGTTGCTGTGCCTGGTGGCGATGGAACCGCCGTCCTCGCTCGCCGCCGACGCGATCCGCGACGAGAAGCTGAAGGTGCTGCGCGCGCTGCGCCCGATCGAGAACGGCAACGCCGCGCAGATGACCGTGCGCGGCCAGTACAAGGCCGGCGCGGTCGAAGGCCGCGCGGTGCCGGGCTATGCGCAGGAACTCGGCGCGCAGTCGCTGACCGAAACCTTCGTCGCGCTCAAAGCCGAAGTGAAGAACTGGCGCTGGGCCGGGGTGCCGTTCTACCTGCGCACCGGCAAGCGCCTGGCCGAGCGCGTCTCGGAGATCGTGGTCACCTTCCGCCAGGTGCCGCATTCGATCTTCGAAGACCTGACCGAGCAGGACCCGTCCAGCCGCCTGGCGCCGAACAAGCTGGTGCTGCGTCTGCAGCCCGACGAAGGCGTGAAGCTGTGGCTGATGAACAAGGTGCCGGGCCCCGGCGGCCTGCGCCTGCGCCACGTGCCGCTGGACATGAGCTTCGCCGCCGCGTTCGGCGGGCGCCAGGCCGACGCCTACGAGCGCCTGTTGATGGACGTGGTGCGCGGCAACCCGATGTTGTTCATGCGCCGCGACGAAGTCGACGCGGCCTGGAAATGGATCGACCCGATCCGCGCCGCCTGGGCGGCGAGCGCCGACGCGGCGCGTCCGTACACCGCCGGCAGCTGGGGCCCGAGCGCCGCGGTGGCCTTGATCGAACGCGATGGGAGGACCTGGCATGAAGATGCAGGCTGAGCGACTGAAAGTGATCGAACCCTTGCCGCTGCCGCTGCACGAGCGCCTGTTCGACGACGGCGAACACCTGGCCCAGGCGCTGGCGCGCCAGGTCGCCGCCGACCTGCGCGGTGCCCTGGCTCGCCACGGCGAGGCCTGCATCGCCCTGTCCGGCGGCAACACGCCCAAGCGCTTCTTCCAGGCGTTGTCGACCCAGACCCTGGACTGGGCGCGGGTCACCGTGCTGCCGATCGACGAACGCTGGTTGCCGCCGGAGCATCCGCGTTCGAACGAACGCCTGCTGCGCGAGCACCTGTTGCAGCACAACGCCGTCGCGGCGCGCCTGCTGCCGCTGTACCGGCCGACCGAGACGCCGGAAGCGGCGCTGATGCCGGTGCTGACCAAGATCGCCAACGAAGGCCTGCCGCTGGACGTCGCGGTGCTCGGCATGGGCGACGACGGCCATGTCGCCTCGCTGTTTCCGGACCTGGGCCGCGACAACCCGGCGCTGCGCGAAATCGGCCTGCAGCCGCGCGGCCGCGCGCCGGTGATGGCGATCCGCACCGAGGCCATGCCGGAGCCGCGCATGACCCTGACCCTGAGCGCGATCTTCACCGCGCCGGCGCTGTACCTGCACATCGAAGGCGAGAAGAAGCGCGCGGTGCTCGACAACGCCCAGCGCGACCCGCGCAACAACCTGCCGATCCGTTCCGTGCTGCTGGGCGCCCCGCACCCCCCGACCCTTTACTGGAGCCCGTGAGCGAGAGCCGTCCGCTCTGCTCTGCCAATCCCTAATCCCGAATCCCTAATCTCGGACTCCTTGGCGCCCGCCACAGCTTGGGCGCCCAAGACAGCCAAGCCCTGACTCCCTCCCCTCCCAAGTTACGGCTTTTGCTGTCGCCCCTTTCGACGAAAGGGGCAGCGCCCGCTTCGCGGGCGTGGGGGGATTTGCTTTTGCCTTTGCTTCTGCGGAAGGTGTAGGAAGAGCACATCCCCCCTACCTCCTTTTCGAAGGGGGAACCGGTCGGCCTCTGTCGTTGGAGAGAGGAGCGTCCGGCTTCTTCCGCCAGCGCCTGGCATTGACCGAGTACCCGTGAATACCCAACTGCACCCCGTAGTCGCGCAAGTCACGCAACGCATCGTCGAACGCAGCCGAGCGCGCCGGACCGCCTATCTGGCCCGCATCGAGGCGGCCAGCGGCAGCGGTCCGCACCGGCGGCGTCTGTCCTGCGGCAATCTGGCCCACGGCTTCGCCGCCTGCACGGTCGGCGACAAGCAGGCGCTGCGCAGCGGCGTCGCGCCCAACCTGGGCATCGTCAATTCCTACAACGACATGCTCTCCGCGCATCAGCCGCTGGAGCGCTTTCCCGAACTGATCAAGACCGCGGCGCGCGATTGCGGCGCCACCGCCCAGGTCGCCGGCGGCGTGCCGGCGATGTGCGACGGCGTCACCCAGGGCCGCGAAGGCATGGAGCTGTCGCTGTTCTCGCGCGATGTGATCGCGATGTCGACCGCGATCGCGCTGTCGCACGACATGTTCGATGCGGCGCTGTACCTGGGCGTGTGCGACAAGATCGTGCCCGGCCTGCTGATCGGCGCGCTGCAGTACGGCCACCTGCCGGGCATCTTCGTGCCGGCCGGGCCGATGACCTCGGGCCTGCCCAACGACGAGAAGTCGCGCGTGCGCCAGCGCTACGCCACCGGCGAGGCCAGCCGCGAGGAACTGCTCGAGGCCGAGGCGCGCAGCTACCACGGGCCCGGCACCTGCACTTTCTACGGCACCGCCAACTCCAACCAGATGTTGATGGAGATGATGGGCCTGCACCTGCCGGGTTCGAGCTTCGTCCATCCCAATACGCCGCTGCGCGATGCGCTGACCGCGCAGGCGGCGCAGCGCGCCGCGCAGATCACCGCGCTGGGCGACGACTACCGTCCGATCGGCCGGATCGTCGACGAGCGCGCGATCGTCAACGGCGTGATCGGCCTGCACGCCACCGGCGGTTCGACCAACCACCTGCTGCACCTGATCGCGATGGCGGCGGCGGCCGGCATCGAATTGCGTCTGGAAGACTTCGACGCGCTGTCCTCGGCGATTCCGCTGCTGGCACGGGTGTATCCGAACGGTAGCGCCGACGTGAACCATTTCCACGCCGCCGGCGGGCTGGCCTTCCTGATCGGCGAACTGCTCGACCACGGCCTGTTGCACGGCGACGTCGAAACCGTCGCCGGCCCGGGCCTGGCGCGCTACCGGGTCGAAGCGCGATTGGCCGACGACGGCACGGTCGCTTATGTGCCCTCGGCGCCGGCCAGCGCCGACACCGCGGTGCTGCGCCCGGTCGCCGAGCCGTTCCGCGCCGACGGCGGCCTGCGCGTGCTGAACGGCAATCTCGGCACCGCCGCGATCAAGGTCTCGGCGGTGCCGGAAGACCGTTGGACGGTGCAGGCGCCGTGCCGGGTGTTCGCCGAGCAGCACGAGGTCAAGCAAGCCTTCGAGCGCGGCGAACTCGACCGCGACGTGGTCGTGGTGGTGCGCTTCCAGGGCCCGCGCGCCAACGGCATGCCCGAACTGCACCAGCTCACCCCGACCCTGACCGTGCTGCAGAAGCGCGGCCACCGCGTCGCCCTGGTCACCGACGGGCGCATGTCCGGCGCGTCGGGGCAGGTGCCGGCGGCGATCCACGTCACCCCCGAAGCCAGCGCCGGCGGCCCGCTGGCCAAGCTGCGCGACGGCGACGTGGTGCGGGTGGATGCGGTGGCGGGCAGCTTGAGCGTGATCGAGCCGGCCGATTGGGCCGCGCGCGAGCAGACCACGGCCGACCTGTCGGCGCACCACGTCGGTTTCGGCCGCGAGCTGTTCGCCGCCTTCCGCGGTTACGCGGCGCCGGCCGATCAGGGCGCCGGGGTGTTTCCGCCGCTGCCGCTTTGATCGCCCGCTCGAGTCCTGAATCCCGAATCCCCTCATCCCCAATCCCGGCCGCCCATGCCCGCCCCCGTACGTACCACCTTCCTGTTCGACCTCGACGGCACGCTCGTCGACAGCGTTTACCAGCATGTGCTGGCGTGGAAGCACGCGCTCGACGCCGACGGCATTCCGCTGTCGGTGTGGCGGATCCACCGCAAGATCGGCATGAGCGGCGGCTTGTTCACCAACATCCTGCTGCGCGAGACCGGGATCGACATCACCCCGGAGCGGGTCGAGCGCCTGCACCGTCTGCATGCGCAGGCCTACGCCGCGCAGGCGACCCAGATCCGGCCGCTGCCGGGCGCGGTCGAGCTGCTGGCGTATCTGAGCGACAACGGCATTCCCTGGGCGATCGCGACCAGCGGCCGGATGGAGACCGCGCGCCATAATCTGGTCGCGCTCGGCGTCGATCCGGAGCGTTCGGTGGTGATCACCCGCGACATGGTCAAGCACGCCAAGCCCGACCCGGATCTGTTCCTGGCCGCGGCCGACCAGGTCGGCGCCGACATCGAGCATTCGGTGGTGGTCGGCGACAGCATCTGGGACCTGCTCGCCGCGCGCCGCGCGCGTGCGCTCGGCGTGGGGTTGCTGTCGGGCGGTTACGGCCAGGAAGAACTCGAGCGCGCCGGCGCGTTCCGGGTCTACGAGGACCCGGCCGACCTGCTCAAGCACATCGACGAAGTGGCTGCGCGTCCGTAAGCGCGGCGCCCGTGAATCCGGAGTTTCAATCCATGAGTTCGATCCAGGATCTGCAAAAGCGCGTCGGCGCGGTATTGGCGCTGGCGCCGGTGGTGCCGGTGTTGGTGATCGAGGACGTGAAGGATGCCGTGCCGCTGGCGCGCGCCCTGGTCGCCGGCGGCTTGCCGGCGATCGAAGTCACCTTGCGCACGCCGGTGGCGCTGGACGCGGTGCGCGCGATCGCGGCCGAAGTCGAAGGCGCTGCGGTCGGCGTCGGCAGCGTGCGCCGGCCGTCGGATTTCACCGACGCGTTGAAGGCCGGCGCGACTTTCGCGGTGTCGCCGGGCAGTTCGCCGGGCCTGCTCGCCGCCGCGCGCGACATCGACCTGCCGTGGCTGCCCGGCGCGGCCACCGCCTCGGAAGCGATGGCATTGTTGGAGCAGGGGTACACCCAGCTCAAGTTCTTCCCGGCCGAATCGATCGGCGGCGCGACCGCGCTCAAGGGCATCGGCGGGCCCCTGCCCGAGCTGCGCTTCTGCGCCACCGGCGGGATCGGCGCGCACAACGCCGGCGAGTATCTGGCGTTGAAGAACGTGCCCTGCGTCGGCGGCTCCTGGGTGGCGCCGGCGGCGGCGGTGCAGGCCGGCGATTGGACCAAGATCGAAGCGCTGGCGCGCGAGGCGGCGGCGTTGAAGTGAGTGTGTTTTCCTCTCTCGCGTATGGGAGAGGGGACGGATGCGCCGCCCGGGGAAATTGCGGCGAAGCCGGCCGGTCTCCCTCTCCCGCCTGCGGGAGAGGGCCGGGGTGAGGGCGCGCGACGACCGGTTCCGGTTCCGACCGCTGCGCCGGCTCAGGCGCCCCCGGGGCCCCCGGCCGGCCGCGGCGGCGCGGTCGAGCCGCGCACCACCAGGATCGGGCTGAAGCCCTCGTTGGCCGGCGCTTCCACCGGCTGGTCGGTCTCGCGGCGCAGCTCGGCGATCAGCCGGTACGCTGCATGCCGGGCGATTTCTTCGGTGGCCTGCCGCGCCGTGGTCAACGTCGGCCAGGACTGCTTGGAGAACGGGCTGTCCTCGAAGCCGGCGATCGACAGGTCGTAGGGCACGTGCATGCCCGAGGATTTGGCCGCCGCCAGCACGCCGGCGGCGATCTCGTCGTTGCTGCCGAAGATCGCGGTCGGCCGGTCCGGCAGGGCGAACAGGCGGCGCGCGCCGCGGAAGCCGTCGTCGAAGGAATAGTCGCCCGGCAGGACCAGGTTTTCGTCCTCGCCGATGCCGTAGTCGGCCAGCGCCTGCGCATAGCCCTTGTAGCGCTCCCAGCTGGAGCGGTGCGACTTGCCGCCCCACAGGAAGCCGATGCGCTGGTGGCCGAGCTGGATCAGGTGCTCGGTGATGTCGTAGGCGGCGTCGCGGTCGTCGACCCAGACGCAGGGCGAGCCGTCCTTGGGGTCCTCGGCGGCGGACACGATGCGCACCAGCTTGATGCCGTGCGCGACCAGTTCGCTGACCAGCTCCATGCGCTCGGACATCGGCGGCGCCAGCACCAGCCCGGCCAGACGCGCGCCCTGGACCAGGTCGATCAGGTCGGCGGCCAACAGCGGCGAGGACGAATCGCAGGGATGGATCTGCAGTCCGTAGCCGGTCTCGCGGCAAGCGGCGAGCACGCCGTTCTGCACGCTGATGATGTAGTACGGGTTCGGATTGTCGTAGACCACGCCCAGCGCATACGGCTGGGCGCTGCGCAGGCTGCGCGCCGAGGGGTCGGGCCGGTAGTCGAGCTCGGCGATGGCCTCGTGCACCCGCGCGCGGGTGCGCGCGCGGACGCCGGATTCGTCGTTGATGACCCGCGAGACGGTCTTCAGCGAGACCTGGGCGAGTTCGGCGACGTCTTTGATGGTGGGTCGGCGCACGGGGCTCCTGCGGCGGCGCGGCCGGCGCGGACGGCGCCGTCGGAGGTCTAGCCTACTCGCCGGCTCAGACCTTGGGTACCACGGCCAGGGTCAGGCGCGAGATGCAGGCCAGGCGGCCGGCCTCGTCTTCGATACGGATCTCCCATACCTGGGTGCTGCCGCCGATGTGCAGCGGCCGCGCGGTGCCGGTGACCAGGCCGCGGCGCACGCCGCGCACATGGTTGGCGTTGATCTCGATGCCGACGCAGACCTTGCCCTCGGGGCAGCACAGGTTGCCGGCGCTGCTGCCCAGGGTTTCGGCGAGCAGGACCGAGGCGCCGCCGTGCAGCAGGCCGTAGGGCTGGTGGGTTCGGGCGTCGACCGGCATGGTGCCGCGCACGTAGTCGGGGCCGATTTCGGTGAAGACGATGCCGAGCGGTTCCATCGCGGTGTTGCGCGAAAGCCGGTTGAGGTCGTCGACGGTGGTGGTGCCGCGGAACACAGGGCGCGCGGCGGAAGCGGAGTCGGGGGCGTTCATCGCGCCACGATAGCGGCGCGGGCGAGGCCCGGCCAGCCGCGATGCGGCGGAACGCGTTGCGACGGAAACGGCAGCGGCGCGGAACCCGCGCGGTGGATCAAGAAGCCCGGATTCGGCGCGCCGGGCAGTGACTGCGAGGGCGCGCCGATCCGGGTCGGGGTGAAAGGGGCAGGGGTATTGCTGCGATCGGCCGGTCCATGGTCGGCGACCGGCGATCAGGCGAAGCGGAAGCGCGGCTGGACCCAGTTGCTGGTGTAGCTGCGGTTGCTGGCGTAGCCGCTGCTGTTGCCGTAGCCGACGCCGAAATCGCGCTGGCGGTGCAGGTGGCGGACCGGAGCGGCGGTCTTGGCGTTGGTCGGGGCGGTCGTGGTGGCGGTGCGGTTGGTGGTCAGAGCGTTCATGGCGGTTTCCTCTTCCTCGTGTTGTGGAGTCGTAGTGCTTCGGTGTGTTGGTAAAGTACAACACCTAACGTAGTTCCCACCCGTGCCGTAAGTCATGGTTCTTTCGGCGAGATCCTGAACAGGGGGTCCGGACCGGGCGGCGGGTGCGGCGCACCTGCCAGGGTTCGTAGATGATGTCTGCTGGAGCGGCTTGGTTGCATCGCCGCGCCTATGACTGAAGACCTAGCAAGGGCGGAAAATGTGACCGCCCGGGCGCGCGGCCGCTGCACCCGGGCCGCCTGCGACGCCCCCCGCCCGCTGCCTTTCGCCCCTGTGCCGAGCCCTCCGGGCCGTTTGGGCCCGCATCAGGCCGCGTCGGACGAGGGCTGTGCCCGGTCCGGCATCTAAGAGTATTCCGTATACGATTTTGCGCGCAGGTCTGCCCTAATGGGATCGGGCTCGAAGGCCCCGGAGCGGAACATCGTCCCGGGGAACGCAGGATCGACGGACGCCGTCGAGCGAGGCCCTGAGCGCGCAGTCGAACGTCGGAGCCCGGCCCGGGTGCGCCGGCCGACGCTCGATCCGCGCTTGGGCGTGTCGCCGCGGCATCGGAACCGGCTGTGCCACCCAGCCGGGGGGAGACTCCGAAACGGATAGCGGATCCGGCTACCGCATGTGCCCAAAACGCGTTTCTCCACGTATCCGAGACCGGGCCACGCCCGGGGCCTCGCCAACAGGGGTTCGATCATGCGAGCGAAAAGTGGTTCATTGGCGTTGTTGCTGATGGCGGCGGGGGCCGTTCCGGCGGCAGCGACCGCGGCTGCGGTAAGCAATCCGCGCGACGACACATGCAGTCGTCCGGAAAACAACGTCGCCAAGTTCTGGAACGATTCCAACTTCGCCGCCAAGGTGGCGCAGATGAATTTCAGCGGCGGAATCGTCTGCATCAATTCGAATGTGGGGATGGGCGCGGGCCAGGTTTCGGCCAGCGACGTCTATACCGCGGACCACCTGTACTGGGTCGCGGACGCGATCGCCGGCAAAGCGCGGGAGCTGCCGGGCCTGAGCGGCGACGCCGATGCGTTCGATTCCAAGCTCAACGAGCTCAACAGCCTGGTGGCGTTCCTGCGCATGGGGCTGGTCAACCAGCCGATCGACCGGCCCATCTCGAGCCAGCCGAGCTGGCTGATCGAGAAGATCCAGACCGCCATGGACGTGCTGGTCTACAGCTCGGGCACGCCGAACCGCTCCATCTACGCGTTCAACAGCGACGCGCCGGCGAACTTCCCCACCGCGACCAACAGCGAACTGGTCCGCAACATCGCCCTGTTGTTCGCCGACGGCGCCGATACGCTGCCCTACGACGCCGCGCGCAAGGACTATCTGATCACCACCACCCAGGCGGTGATCGAGCGTCTGAAGTACATGAACAACTATGTGTCCTTGTTCGTTCCGGCCGACGCGCCGGGACATCGGGCGCACGAATACCTCAACGCCAACGCGTTCATGAGCCGCTTGCCCGGCTATCTGATGAACGTGCTGCGCAACAGCCTGTTCTCGACCAAGCTGGCGCACAACGCCCAGCCGTTCACCACCGAAGTGCGCTACCCGAAGCGCAAGACCGACTCCGGCGCCCTGCCGGGCGCGGACGACCGGGTCGACGTCGCGTTCGCCGCAGGCACGGATAAGGGCTATCGACAAGCGATTTCGACCGGGAGCTGGGTCAGCTTCAGCATGTCGAACCGGGCCTACGATCAGAGCTACCAGAACCCGAACGTCGAGGTGAATGCGGTCGCGCCGCATTGCGACAGCGTGCAGTTCGAGATCGTCTATAAGCCCAACTACACGCCGAAGTCCGTCGGCGACAACCCGTTGTACTTTCCGTTGAGCCTCAGCGTGGGCTCGGCCGGGTACTACGACGCCAAGGACAAGCGCAATATCGCCACCAACACCAGCTATGGCACCACGCCTGGCGGCCTGCCGCAGAAGGTCTATCTGCAGGCTACGGACGCGCGCAACGGCAGCTACACCTATTCGGCGACCTTCAAGCTCAACGCCGGCAGCGGGATCGATGCGGTCGAATATCCCCTGACCATGTTCGACGTCCAGCTGCTGCAAGGGCTTCCGGTGTATCGCAATAGCGACGGAACCCTGCTGGTCACCGACAGCCGGGGCAGCTACAGCCAATCCGAAGTCAGCATCGGCAAGTTCAAGTACCAATGCCGGACGACGAGGGGGCAGGTGGCCGCCGAACGGATCCGCAACGAATCGACGTTGCGCAACGCCTTCTACAACACCTACGGCGCGGCGTTCGACGCCGCCAACAGCGCGATCCTGTCCGAGAGTCCTTACCAATCGGGCGGGGCGCAGGCCGCACTGATGCGCGAGCTGATGGAGGCCTACGGTACGTACCAGTTCTCCTCGCGCTACCAGGCCGCTCTCCAGTACGACGTGCTGCTGGCCTGGTGGAGGGATCGGATCAAGCCGATCACCGCCACGGTCAGCAACGCGATCCTCGCCGGCAAGACGCGGCACAAGGGCATGGTCATGGCCTTGAGCTACGTACTGAGCAAGACCGGTCTGCTGGGGGGCTGCGAGCAATACAGCATGTGCCGGCCCTATCGGGACCGGGCGGGCGCAGACGACTATTACTTCGACGTCAAGTTCACCTACAACCGCGGCGGCTACGATTGGCGCGTCTGGGCGCAGAAGCCGAGCGATTTGGTCGCAGCTTCATCTACCTACATCATGGATCGGATCGTCAAAGAGTTCGATCTGGCGCACGAGCACTTCTACAAGAAGGTGTTGCGGAACCGCTGGAGCGAATCGGAGAAGAACGGCCATAACTATCGCGCCGGCGATTTCTACGTAACCGCGAACTCCTACAACTGGCAGGAAAGCTTCTCGCCGTTCGTCGAAGGGATCATCGATTTCAACGAATATCACCAGAACGCGACGTTCGCAGGCGGCACCTCGTACGGCGAGGTGTCCGACCGGTCGGAGGCGGGCTTGAACCGAGCCTTCTGGATCTATGCCTTCGCCGACAATCCGTCCTACCGCGCCGGGATGTACGTCCCTTGGGAGCTTGGGCACGAAATGGCGCACGAGTTGGATCGCAAGAGTTTGTTCCTGAGTCACGCGGGCAACAACGGTTGGCCGAGCACGGCGATCACCGAAGGCCTGGCGGAAGTCGTGCAGACGTACCTGAACGAAGATCTGGACCGGCTGGCCGATAGCCGGTATCTCACCACCAAGGCCACCGGCCGCCCGATCTCGTTCCTGGCCCATGCCGCCTACGGCACGGTGTCGGCGAAGTCGACGACGGAAATCTGGCGGGCGGGCGTCCTGCACGACGACAGCGCGTACTGCAAGAACCGCGGCGGCTGCGTTTACGACATCAATACCAGCATCTACAAGTATCTGATCGACAAGGACCCGGCGCAGCTCGATTACCTCAACGACCGCAAGCGAGCGGGCGCGTACGCTACGGCGAACGACTACTACGCGGGCGGTTTGCGCAACATGTACGAGGCGCCGTTCTCGCAGGGCATGCGCAGCGCCAAGGAGCAGTTCGTACGGGAAAATCCCGGCAAGCTGGTGGAGTGATCGCGCGCAGCGCCCCGGCGACGGGGCGCTGCCTACCAATGAGGCAGCGAATCATGCAAGCGAAATGGGTCTGGGGCGCCGCGCTGGCGGCGCTGTTCGGAGGGTTGCTCTTGGTGGCTTGCGAGCCGCTGCGGGGCAAGCTCGCGGGGTGGTTCGGGCAAGACGCCACCCGATCGGCCACCGGCTCGGCGTCCGTCCCGGGAGCGCAGCGCAGCGGCGATGGATCCGAGCGCGCGGGGCGGTCCGAGGTGCGCGACCAGGAACTGCTGAACCGGCACCTGACCGACCACGACCCGGGAACGCCGGCGCGCGCTGCCGCCGAGGAACCGATCGCGCCGGCCGATCCCGAAACGCTGCCGGAAGCCGAACGCATGGCCTACGTGGCCCGCGAGCGGTTCGGTCCCAGGGTTGCGCCGACGCCGGCCGAAAGCGTCCGCTCCAACATTCCCAGGGCGCGTATCGAAAAGCAGAGGGACGGCCGCTACTGGGTGATCACCGACGACGGCCCGGCTCGGCCCGATCTTCCCCCGGGCACGATCGTCGAACGCGACCCCGGGCGGAGGTAGCGCCCGGCGGCGGACCCCGGGCCATGCCCGGGGCGCGTCCTTGCGTTCGAAGCGGCTGCGCTCGCGCCCCGCTGCAGCAACGCCGCAGCGTGCGGACGGTCGGGCGCCGCCGCGTCTACGATCCGCGCTTCTAAAGAATCGGCGCCAAGCCCGCTCCGAAGGCGGTGAACATGCGCGTGGTCAGGCTCTTCACGCCGAGGTTGACCTCGGGGAAGTCGCCGACCGGCTTGTAGCAGGCGCGGAAGCCCGGGTCGTTGCGGTACAGCGGGTGCGGGCAGTTCGGACCCGGCACGAATTCGTAGCTGGTCGCGTAACGCACCGGCCACAGGTCGAAGATCGGCAAATGCTCGGAGATCTTGGCCAGCGAATACTCCAGGCCCGAGAACACCGGCGGTTTGTCGCGGCGCGCGATCACCCAAGAGTTGGCCGGGGCGATGTCGCGGCGGATGCTGTCCGCCAATGCGCGGGCGAAGGCCGGATCGTCGATCACCACCGCGCTTTCGGTATTGTAGTGATCGCCGCGCGGGTCGAAGTTGTGGGTGCCGATCACGCCGATGCGTTCGTCGATGACCATCGACTTGGCGTGCATGCCGATGCGCACGCCGGCGCGCTTGAGCGGCACCGGCTCGTTGCTGCGCCGGCGCGCGTAGCGGATCGCGGCGTACTCGCGCGCCAGCGGCTGGCGGTAGCGCTGGCCGTAGAGCACGCTGCTGCGGTCGGGCAGGCTGCCGCGCGATCCGCTGCCCTGCAACGCGACGCGGCTGGGTCGGCTGCGATCGCGGCGCACGCTCTGGTCCGCGCCGTCCGAGTCGGGCAGGCCGGGCAGATCCAGGTCGGGCAGCTGCGCGCCGGTGGCGGCGATGTCGATCGGCGCATCGGCCGGGAAGGGCTTGTACTCGTAGATATCGAAGCCGAACTCGCGCAGGTAGCGGCGCTTGTACTTGTACGACAGCGCGTAGGCGATGAAGGCGTCGGTCGCCGCCAGGCTGTTGGTCGAGACGATCACCCGCGGCGCGTCGGGACGTTCGTGCAGGGTGCGGAACAATTGCTGCGCCGACTTCGACAGCACCAGGTAGGGCGTTTGCAGCATCACTTCGCTGCGCGAGTTGGCGATCAGGTTGCGCAGCGAATCGGAGGCCAGCGCGGCAGCGGCGCTGTCCTCGCGATGCTTGTCCGGCGTGTCGGAGATGTAGCGCACCGCGCCGACCTCCAGCGCGTGCGCGGCCAGCCGCTGGCGCACCTGCTCGGTGTCGGCGGCGTCCTCGCGCATGCGCGCGGCGCGCTGCGGGCGTTCGAACTCGGCCTTGGGCAGTTCCGGCACGCCCTGCTTGAGCAGGCGCCGGCCGACATCGCCGAGGCGCTCGACCGGCACGCTGCGGCGGTCGTTCCAGAACAGTTCGAAGTCGTCGCCCATCAGGTCGGCGACCGGACCGGCGACCAGCACGTCGCGATCGCGGAAGTTGTACTCGTCGTCCCAGTCGTAATAGTCGTCCTGGTAGTTGCGCCCGCCGGCGATGCCGGTCTGGCGATCGGCGAGCAGCAGCTTGGTGTGCATGCGCTGGTTGAGCCGGCGCCAGCAGCAGGCCGCGGCGAGCACGTACTGCGGATAGCTTATCCGGGCGCGCTGCAGCACCGGGTTGTACAGCCGGACTTCGAAGTTGACGTGCGCGCCCGACAGCGCGGCCAGGGTGTCGACGTGGCGCAGCGCCGACAGTTGGTCCAGCAGCAGGCGCACGCGCACGCCGCGGCGCGCGGCGGCGAGCAGTTCGTCCAGCACCAGCTTGCCGGCGTCGTCCTCGTCGAAGATGTAGGTCTGCAGGTCCAGGCTGCGGCGGGCGCCGCGGATCAGGTCCAGCCGCGCCAGCATCGCGTCGGGGCCGCGGTCCAGGATCAGGGCGTAATGGCGCGGTTGTTCCGGGGTCGAGGCGGCGCGCGCGCGCAGACCCAGTTCGCGCAGCGGCGAGGGCTGGGCGCAGGCGTCGGCGGCGGTGCAGTCGAGCTGCTGCGAGCGGGCCTGCGCGGCGATCTCGCTGGCGCGGTCGCGCTGCGCCGGACTCAGGGTCGCGCAGGCGGACAGGCTCAAGGCCAGCAGGGCGGCGGCCAGGCCGCGCGGCACGGGGTTCAACGGGACGGCTCCTTGCGTTCCGCGCCGTCGCCGGCCGGAGTCTTGCTATCGCTGGGTTTCGGGTCGGCCATTCTGAGGCCTGCAGGCTTCAACCGTACCTGCATGGTGAAACGGACCCGGTCGCCGAGCGCGAGCTGCCAGCCGTCCAGGCGGTAGTCGTAGCGGCTGACGCTGCCGTAGGCGTAAGCGTCGCAGTCCTCGCCGGGGCGGGCGCAGGCGCCCGGCGGCAGGACGAAGGTTTCCCAGCGGCTGACCCCATGCAGGGTCAGCCGGCCGCGCAGCGGGCCGCCGGTGCGGACCAGGTCGGCGGCGTGCGGCTCGGACACGAATTCGATGGTCGGATAGCGGGCGGCATCGAAGAAACGCTCGCCGCGCGCCAGCCGGGTGTAGCGCTCGGAGTCGCCGACCACCACCGCGGCGGTGGCGAGGCGGATACGGACCTGGTGGCGACCGTCGGCGAGGGTCGCGACCTCGCCTTCGTAGCGCGGGAACTCGCCGCTGACCTTCTGGCCCCAGCGGGTGCGCAGTTCGAAGCCGAAACGGGTGTGGAGCGGATCGAAGCCCTGGCTCGACGGCGGGTTGTGCGGCGCGGCCGGGGGCTGCGCCGCGCCGGCCGCTGCGGCGCACAGCGCCAGCGCGATACCGCCCAGGACGCGCAGGGCCCGGCCCCGCCAGCGCCTCGGCGCCGGCGCCGATGGGCTCACGGCCACCAGAACTGGCTGAGCTGGGCGATGCCCGGTTCCAGGCTGGTGCCGGGCGGCACGGTGAGCACGGCGATGCCCGCCGGCGGCATGCCGCGGTAGTCGCCGGACTGGCCGCTGTGCAGCAGCGCCGCCAGCCGCTCCAGGCCCGGGTTGTGGCCGACCAGCATCAGCCGGTCGGCCTCCGGGTGGGTATCGGCCAGGCCGATCAGGGTGCCCGGCGTGGCCTCGTAGATCGACGGCTCGATGCGCTGTTCGACATAGCCGACCGCGCCGAGCACGGCCTCGAGGGTCTCGCGGGTGCGCCGCGACGGCGAACACAGTACGCAGTCGGGGACCAGTTTGTTCTGTGCCAGCCAGCGTCCGGCGGCTTCGGCTTCGGCCAGCCCCTCGGCGGACAGCGGGCGGTCGAGGTCGGCCTGGCCTTGGGCGGCGGGCTCGGCGTGGGCGTGACGCAACAGGATCAATTCGCGCATGAGAGCCAGTGTGGTGAGGAAAGGAAACGGACCGCGGCGGGGGCGCGAACGTGGTCGAAGCATGCCTGCCGGCGTCGCCCAAGGGTAGCGGCGCATCGGCGGCAGGCGCGTGAACGCGCGCCGCAGGCGGCGACGCCGGCGCGCGCGGGCGAGGGGCTTATTTGCGGATCCACTTCAGCAGCGGCTGCCAGTCGGCCTGGTGGTCGCGGATCTGCTGCGAGTGGTAGTCGAACAGGCTCTTGCCGAGCGCGGTCATGACCACATAGGCCTGGCTGTCGCGGATCTGCCCGACCACCGGGTAGGGCCATTCGCGCAGCAGTTCCACCGCCTGCTGCGAGGCGTTGGTCCAGGGCTTGAGCTTGTTGCCGAGCAGGCCGACCCGGAGCTGGCCGCGGCGCACCCGCGGGTGCTGGGCCAGGGTGTCGAGGAAGGGCACGGTGGCCTCGATGTCGAGCGTCGAGGGCTGCACCGGCACCACCACTGCGTCGGCGATTTCGAGAAAGCCGTCGAGGTCCTCGGCCATCGCCCCGGCCGGCGCGTCGATGACCGTGCGCTGGGCGTCTTCGGGCAGGTGCTTGCGCCAGGCCTTCCTGCGCGTGCCGTCCAACGGCAGGACCGCGCTTTCCAGCACCGAGCGGCGCTGCGCCCATCGGGTCGAGGAGCCCTGCGGATCGGCGTCGATCAAGGCCGTGCGCAACCCGTCCAAGGCCGCCTGCGCGGCGAGATGGGTCGCGATCGTGGTCTTGCCGACCCCGCCCTTGGAACTGGCCACCAGCACGGTTTTCATGCGAGCTCCCCTCCGGAAGGAACCCGCAGCGTACACCGGGGGCGGGGACGGGTCATCACAGGGGCGGGGTGGGGTGTGACCGGTAACGCCAAGTCGGCGCCGACCTCAGCCGGTGCCGACGCCGGCCCACAACGGCAGGGTCAGCAGGGACAGCAGCAAGCCGTAGCCGACCATCGCCGCGGTCAGGCGGGGGGCCAGGTTGTAGGCAATGGCGAGGGCGCCGGCGGTGACCATCGACGGCATCGCCGATTCCAGCACCACGGTGCGGGCCGCTTCGCCGTGCAGGCCCAGCCAGGGCAGCAGCAGCCAGGCCAGGGCCGGCATCAGCGCCAGTTTCAGCGCCAGGCCGGCGGCCAGCGGTTTGAGTTCTTCGCGCGGCAGGGTCAGTTTCACCGACAGGCCGATCGTCAGCATGGCCAGCGGCAGCAGGGCGTCGGACAGGCGCTGCAGTCCGCCGGCGATCCAGCCCGGCGGCTCGGCGGGCATGACGCCGAAACCGATCAGCAGCGCCCACAGCGGCGGGAAGCGCAGCACCCGCCGCAGCATGTCGCGCGGGCCGGGGCGGGCGTCGCCGCCGTAACGGGCCAGCACCCACAGGCCGAAGGTCGACAGGATCAGGAAGGCGCCGAACTGGTCGTAGACCACCGCATAGGGCAGGGCGTGTTCGCCGATCAGGGCGCGGGTCAGCGGGTAGCCGAGGAAGCTGGTGTTGCCCAGGGCCACGGTCAGCAGCAGCACCGCTTGTTCGTCGCGGCGCAGCTTCAGCAGCCGGGCCAGGGCGCCGACCAGCAGGACGGTCGCGCCGAGCAACAGCCACGGTACCGCGGCGACGCCGAGCAGGGCCGGCTCCAGCTGCAGCCGCGGGGCGTAGCGCAGCACCGCCGCCGGCAGGCAGACGTAGAGCACGACCAGGTTGAGGGTCTGGGCGGCGTTGTCCGGCAGCGCGCGCAGGCGCTGGAACAGGTAGCCCAGGACCAGCATGGCCAGGACCAGGGCGAAGGCGTCGAAGGCCATGGGCGGGAGTCGTCGGTGCGCAACGGTAGGACGATGGTCGCGGTTGCGCGGCGCGGGCTCAAGGCGGCTTTCGGCTTAGGCGCGGTAGGGGGCGCTCGGACGGAGGGGGCAAAAGCGAATCTCTCCCGGCCTGCTATCACAAAGGAGGGCGCCGTCTCGGGGGAGCGCATCGGGCGGAGCGGAGTGCGTCGCTGCCGCCGTTGCGGCAGTAGCCGGCGCCCGTATCCGTACCCGTGCCCGCGATGGCATTGGCGATGGGATGGGTACCGGTATTGGCGTTGGTGCTGGCATGGGGGGCGGTGCCGGCGCTCACCGCCGCCGGTTTGGCGTCGATGCGGACGTTGCCGTCGCCCGCTTCGCAAGAAGCGGCGGCGACCGCGCAGCGGGCGCGGGCATTGGCGCTGCCCTGGCTTTCGGCGGCCCCGTCCCGCCGCCGTATCATGTCCGCTCCACGGAAGAACTATCCCGATGAGCGACCTGCAAGACCTGACCGCGCTGATCCGTTCCAACACCGCCCTGATCGTGATCGAGACCCGCGACGAAGCGCGGGTGGTCGAACTGTTCCGCCAGGCGCTGATGAACGTCTGGCGCACGCTGCATCGCTGGTCGATCACCGAAGGCCTGCGCCGGATCGATCTGGACCGCGAGGACGAGGCCGATGTCGCGCCGGACATCTCCACCACCTTGCAGGCGATCCGCGATGCCGACCAGCGCGGCATCTATCTGCTGTTCGACGCCCACCCCTACCTGGGCTACGCCAGCACCCAGCGCCAGCTGCGCGAGATCGCCCAGCGCCGCGACTGCGAGCCGCACGTGCTGGTGCTGGTCGGGCATCAGGTCGAGTTGCCGGCGGATCTGGACTCGCTGGCGGTGCGCTTCGCGCCGCGCCTGCCCGACGCCAACGCGCTGCTCAAGCTGGTGCGCGAGGAAGCGGCCAACTACATGCGCGAGCACGGCGGGCGCCGGGTCGAGAGCGATGCCGAGGCGGTCGGGCAGATCGTGCGCAATCTGCGCGGCCTGGACCTGGTCGATGCGCGCCGTATCGCCCGCCACCTGATCTTCCGCGACGGTGCGATCGGCGCCGACGACCTGCCGGAGTTGGCCAAGCTCAAGTTCGAACTGCTCAACCGTTCCGGCCATCTGCATTACGAATACGACAGCGCGCGCATGAACGAGGTGGCCGGCGCGCGCCGGCTCAAGCGCTGGGTCGAACAGCGCCGCAGCGTGTTTACCGGCGCCGAACCGCCGCCGGGCCTGGACCCGCCCAAGGGCATGTTGCTGCTGGGCGTGCAGGGCTGCGGCAAATCGATGCTGGCCAAGGCGGTGGCTTCCGGCTTCGGCGTGCCGCTGCTGCGCCTGGATTTCGGCACCCTGTACGACAAGTTCCACGGCGAAACCGAAAAGAACCTGCGCGCGGCGCTGGCCTCGGCCGAGCAACTGGCGCCGGCGGTGCTGTGGATCGACGAAATCGAGAAGGGACTGGCCTCCGGCGGCGGCGATGGCGACGGCGGCGTGTCGCGGCGCGTGCTCGGCTATCTGTTGACCTGGATGGCCGAGCGCAAGTCCAGGCTGTTCCTGGTCGCGACCGCGAACCAGATCGAGGCCTTGCCGCCGGAACTGCTGCGCAAGGGCCGCTTCGACGAGATCTTCTTCGTCGACCTGCCGGTGGCCGAGGTGCGCGAGGCATTGTTCGCGACCCATCTGCGCAAGCGCGCGCTGGAACCGCAGCAGTTCGATCTGCCGGCGCTGGCCGCCGCCAGCGAGGGCTTTTCCGGCGCCGAGATCGAACAGGCCATCGTCGCCGCGCTGTACGCCGCGCATGCGGCCGGCGCGCCGCTGTCGGATTTCGTGCTGCGCGGCGAACTCAAGCAGACCCGGCCGCTGTCGGTGACGATGGCCGAACAGGTCGAGGCCTTGCGCGAATGGGCGCGCGGCCGCACCGTCGCGGCGGATTGAGCGCGCGCCGTTTTCGGGCGGGATGCAGGAGGCAATGCGGCGATCGCGGCGACGACCGCCATGGCCACGATCGTCGCTGCGGCGTTGAAGGGGCGCGGATCGTTGCGGCGCCGAATGCCGCGGCGCGGCGTCAACCGCGCCGCTTGACGTATACCCAGGCGCGTTGCCCGGAGGCCAGTTCGGCTTGGACGCGTTCGTACTCGTCCACTTCGTACGCGTCGGCCTGCGCCAGTTCCGCGGCGCTGATCGCGAACACCGTGCCGTCGACGCGGTCGTGCGGGTCGCCGCTGGCCTCGACGATGGGGTGATAGGCCTCGCCGCTGGTGGCGACGACCTGCGGATCTTCGATCCCGACCATCGTGCGGCGGAAGCCGGTCAACGCGTCGGCGCGGCCCTGCAGCAGGCGGCCGAAGGTGGCCTGCTGCACGGCCGGCAGTTGCAGGGTGCCGTAGGAGAACAGGCGTTGGTCGTATGTGTCGGTCATGTCGGAGTTCGCGGTAAAGGAGCGACGTACCCGCCGAGAAGGCCGCGGATCAATAGCCGGCCGCCTGACCGTCCTTGCGCGACTCGCTGGCGCCGATGTAGCCGCCGTGCGGGTTGACCATGATCGCCTGGTAGCCGCCGTAAGGCCCGTGCGCGAACCGCACGCTGTGGCCGCGGCGCATCAGTTCGCGCACGGTTTCGTACGGGTAGCCGGTCTCCAGGTCGAGCTCGCCGCCGTCGCTCATCGCCGTGGCCTGCCCGGCCGGTTCGGTCGAACCGTCGTGCTGGATCCGCGGCGCGTCGCCGGCTTCCTGCAGGTTCATGCCGAAGTCGATCAGGTTGATCAGGATCTGCGCATGCCCCTGCGGCTGCATCGCCCCGCCCATCACCCCGAACGACAGCCAGGGCTTGCCGTCCTTGGTCACGAACGCGGGAATGATGGTGTGGAACGGGCGCTTGCCCGGCGCGAACGAATTCGGATGCCCTTCCTTGAGCACGAATTGCTCGCCGCGGTCCTGGAAGATGAAGCCCAGCCCCGGCGGCGCCATGCCGCTGCCCATGCCGCGGTAGTTGGATTGGATCAGCGAAACCATCATGCCGTCGGCGTCGGCCACGGTCAGGTAGATGGTGTCGCCCTGGTCGAGCTGCGCCGGCGTCGCCGGCTGCGCCTCGCGCAGTGCCTTGTCCATCGAGATCAGCTTGCGGCGTTGCGCGGCGTAGTCCTTGGAGATCAGCTTGGCCACCGGCGAGGATTTCTCGAACGCCGGGTCGGCGTACCAGCGCGCGCGGTCGGCGAAGGCCAGTTTCTTGGCTTCGGCGAACAGGTGCACGTGCTCGACGCTGCCGAAGCCGTGCGCCTTCAGGTCGTAGCCTTCCAGGATGTTGAGGATCTGCAGCGCGGCGATGCCCTGGCCGTTGGGCGGCAGTTCCCAGACGTCGTAGCCGCGGTAATTGCTGCTGACCGGCTCGACCCATTCGCCGCGGTGCTCGGTCAGGTCCTCGTAGCGCAGGAAGCCGTCGTTGGCCTTGAAATAGGCGTCGATGGTGCGGGCGATATCGCCCTGGTAGAACGCATCGCGGCCGCCGCGCGCGATCTGTTCCAGGGTGTCGGCCAGATTCGGGTTCTTCCATATCTCGCCGGTGCGCGGGGCGCGCCCGTCGAGGGTGAACTGCTCCTTGAAGCCCGGCCACTTCGACAGCCGCGGCACCGAGGCGTTCCAGTAATAGGCGATCACCTCGTGCACCGGGTGGCCTTCGCGGGCATAGCGGATCGCCGGCGCCAGGTTCTCGGCCATCGGCTTGCGGCCGAAGCGCTGGTGCAGGGCGAACCAGGCGTCGACCGTGCCGGGCACGGTGACCGGCAGCGGGCCGTGCGCCGGCACTTCCTTGAGCCCGCGCTTCTCGAACTCGGCCAGGCTCAGCGCCTTGGGCGAGCGGCCGGAGCCGTTGTAGCCGTGCAGCTTTTTGCTCTTGGGGTCCCACACGATCGCGAACAGATCGCCGCCGATGCCGTTGCCGGTCGGTTCCATCAGCCCGAGCGCGGCGTTGGCGGCGATCGCCGCGTCGATCGCGCTGCCGCCGGCCTTCATCGTGTCCAGCGCGATCTGGGTGGCCAGCGGGTGCGAGGTGGCGGCGATCGCATGCGGGGCGTAGACCTCGCTGCGGGTGGCGAAGGGCTGGCCGCCGATGCGGTCGGCGGCCGGCGCCGCGGTGGGCAGGGCCAGGGCGCAGGCCAGGGCCAGCGCGGCGCGCAGCGCCGGCCGGCGTCGCGCGATGATCGGTCGGGACATGACGGCTCTCTCCGGTGGACGAGCGACGATAGCGCAGTCGGCGCCGGGCCCGCCCGGGCCGAAGGCAAGGGGGCGAAAGGGCTCAAGCCGCCGGGCTCATGTCGGTCGGCCCATTCCGTGCCCGGCTCAACTCCCCCCCAGAGGGCGACCTAGGGTCGACCCTAGCTGGGGAAGGCACCAGCTGTTTGCCGATCTTGTCAGTACATACGCTGCCGTCCAGATAACGGAACAGGGTCGCGCCATGAGCTTTCCGGAATTCTCGAATCCGCTGCTGCGCTTCGCGCAACTGCCCGGGCTGATCGACCAGCTGCTGCACCAGCAGCAACCGCAACAGCCGGCGACGCCAGCCCCGGTGGTCGAGCAGGCGCCGGCGGCGCCGATCGAACTGCCCTACAGCCCGTATGCGCCGGTGCCGAAGGCCGAGACCAAGCCCTTCAGCGAACAGCTCTACGGCCAGCAGCCGCAGAAAGAGATCGACACCGCGCTGGCCGAATTGTCCAGCGATGTCTACGACACCGAAGGCAAGGGCGCCGCGGGCTGGACGCGCCTGAGCCCGGAGCAGGTCAGCGCGCTCAAGACGCCGGACGGCCAGCCGGCGGGCATCGACCCGAACGATCTGGAAGTCGAAAGCTCGGGCTTCCGCGCCGCGATCTACACCAACGGCAACGGCCAGTACGTGGTCGCCTTCGCCGGCACCAACGGCTACAACCCGCTCGGCGACGGCGACATCGCTAACGACGTCGGCCAGGGCCTGGGCTTCAACACCAGCCAGTACAAGCAGGCGGTGGCGCTGGCCAAGGAAGCCGAGGCCGCGTTCGGCGACAACGTGGTCTACACCGGACACTCCCTCGGCGGCGGCCTGGCCTCGACCGCGGCCCTGGCCACCGGCAACACCGCGGTGACCTTCAACGCCGCCGGCCTCAGCAACGACACCCTGCGCGACCTGGGCTTCAGCCCGCACGAGGCGCGCTCGCAGGCCGAAGACGGGCAGATCCGCCGCTACAACGTCGACGGCGATCCGCTGACCGGCGTGCAGCAGAGCGTCGAAGTGCTCAACGGCATGCCCGATGCGGTCGGCTTCGAGCTCAACCTCAAGCATCCGGAAGGCTGGCCCAACGTGCTCAGCGCGCACGGCAGCGCGACCGTGATCGAGGCGATGAAGACCCAGACGCCGACCCCGACCGAAAGCACCGAGGGCGACGAACTCGGCGCGCTCGACGCGATGGCCGAAACCGTGTCCGAAACCGGCATCGACCTGCTCGGCGACGGCATCCAGGAAGTGGTCGACCTCGGCGTCGACGCCTTCAACGTCGGCTACGACTTCGGCGGCGACCTGGACGGCGTGATCAACAACGAGTACGCCAACGGCCGCTACATCGACGGCACGCTGAAGCTGGCCGGCGACGTCACCGAAGGTCTGGTCAATCTGACCGGCGACGTCGCCGAAGGCGCGTTCGACCTGACCGGCGACGTGCTGCAGGGCGCCGGCGAACTGAGCGGCGGGCTGATCCGCGACCTCGGCGAATACGTCGGCCTGGAAGGCGCCGGCGACACGGTCGGCGGTTGGCTCGAGGACAGCGGCCAATGGTTGGGTGCGCGCGCCGAGGACCTGGGCGACGTCAGCGAGGCGGTGATCGACGGCGTCGGCACCGTGGCCGAGGCGACCTTCGACGTGGTCGGCGACGTCGCCGAGGGCACGGTCAATGTGGCCAAGGACGTCGGCAGCTTCCTCAACCCCTTCGATTGAGTCGCGCCGCCGTCGCTTGTCGGGCCAAGAGCGGAAGCCCCTCCCCGTACCTGCATTGAAAAAGGGGGAGGGGGCGGTTTCGGCTTCGCTCCGGGGTTACGAGCGCATGCTCTTCCCGGCCCGAGATTCGTTCGGCGGGGTGGGGATCGCGACGGGGGCCGGACGGCGCGACGAGACTGACTTCGCAGCCGTCGGCGCCGGCCTGCGCTAGCATCGGCCGACCCAGCGAATCCAGGTGATCGCCATGCCCGCGCACTCTCCGATCCTGCGGCGCCTGCCCTCGCGCGTGATGGCCGCCGCCGTCTTGCTTATGCTGTCGGTCTGCACGGCGTGTGCCGGCCCTGGGAGCGGATCGATGCAAGCCAGCGAAGTTTTCCCCGACCTGCGCAACGCCGAGCTGGCCGAGGCGGCCGCCGAAGGCAACGGCGCGCGCGTGCGCGAGCTGGTCGCCGCCGGCGCCGATCCCAATGCCCGCGGCGCCAAGGGAGTGACGCCGCTGCAGTGGGCGCTGTACCACCGCAGCACCGACGGCCTAAAGGCGTTGCTCAGCGCCGGCGCCGACCCTGCGGTCGGCAGCGACGACGGCATGACCGTGGTCCATCTGGCGGCGATGGCCAACGACCCGCGGCTGCTGCGCGCGCTGCTCGACCAGGGCGTGGACCCGAACCTGCCCAACACCGTGACCCGCGCCAGCCCGCTGGCGTCGGCGTTGATGGGCGAGCGCGAGGAAAACTTCGAGGCGCTGCTGGCCGCCGGCGCCAAGCCCGACCTCGCCGACCGCACCGGCAACACGCCGCTGCACGAGGCGGCCAAGGTCAACGAATTCGGTCATGCCCTGACCCTGCTCAAGGCCGGCGCCAGTCCGAACGCGCGCAACGTGCAGGGCGCGAGCTTCCAGCGCTTCATGTTCATGACCCCCAGCAAGCTGCTCAACGCCCGCACCCGCGATCAGCGCGAGGCGGTGGTGGAGTGGCTGCGCGAGCATCGCATCCCGGTCGAGGACGCGCAGGCCAAGTGAGCCTGCGCCGAGCGCGTTTCGGGCAGCGTTCCGGGTAGGGGGGCGTAGCGCGGGAATTTTTCCGGCCATAAGCCGCGACGGGAGATGCGCAGCCGTCCTGACGAGCGCGTTCTGGTTCGGAACGGTGTTCCCGCCTTTGGGCAGGAGCGGTGTAACCGCTGCCCGCCGCTGCGCCGCGCAGTTGGTCAGCCACCGACGCCGGGGCAATCGGGTGTTCTTTGGGCCGATGGCGATTTTCGGCCGGCGGCGTGGCATTCCGCTGCTTCGGTTGTCGCGGCTTACGCCGCTCCTACCGGCGGGCGTTTGCGGCTTCGTTCGGCGGCGGCGGTGTTGAAGGCTCTGCCTTTTCGTGGTCGCGGCTTGCGCTGCTCCTACCCCGTGTGAGCGCAGCGCGTGCCGGTTCCCCCTTGCCAGGGGCGCACCGAGGGAGCTTGCTCTCAGCTCTCGAGGCCCGCCCTCAAACCAGACGCCGCAAGCGTTCCAACGCCGTCTCCAAGTCGCTCAGCAGCGGCAGTACGAGGGCCCAGTCCTGGGCGCGCGCGGCCTGCTCCAGGGCCAGCGCGGCGCGTTCGAGTTCGTGCGCGCCGACCAGTGCGGCGGCGCCTTTGATCCGGTGCGCCTGGCGCTGTACGGCGACGATGTCGCCGTCGCGGTGCGCGCCGTGCAGCACGCTGTGGTCCTGGGCCATCGCAGCGAGAAAGTCGTCGAGCACGTCGCCGGCGTTGCCCTCGCCTTCGGCGAGCAGGCCGCGCAGGACCTCGCGGTCCAACACCTGCGCCTGTTCGGCCGGGTCGCGCTCGTCCGGCGCCGCTTCGGCGGCGTTCGCGGTATGCGGCAACCAGCGTTGCAGGCAGGCGGCCAGTCGCGCGACCGCGACCGGCTTGACCAGGTAATCGTCCATGCCCGCGTCCAGGCAGGCCTCGGCCTCGCCTTTCAGGGCCGAGGCGGTCAGGGCCACGATCGGCGTGCGCGGCCGGCGCTCGCGCGCTTCCTCGGCGCGCACCGCGCGCGCCAGGGCGTAGCCGTCCATGCCCGGCATGTGCACGTCCGACAGCAGCAACGCGTAGCGGCCGCTGCGCCAGCGCTGCAAGCCGTCCTCGCCGCCGGCCGCCGGCTCGCTGGCGTAGCCGGCCAAGGCCAGTTGCCGCGCGATCACCAGGCGATTGGTCGGATGGTCGTCGATCAGCAGGATCAGGCTGCGCTGGCGCTGCGCTTGCTCGACGTCGGGCACCGCGCGCGCGGCCAGGGCCGCACCGTCGCCGATCGGCGCGGTCGCGGGCGGCAGCTCGGCTTCGCGGGCGCGCGCCAACGGCAGGCGCAATCGCAGGGTGGTGCCGCGACCGGGTTCGCTGTCCAGTTCGATCTCGCCTTCCATCAGCGTCGCCAGTCGGCGGCAGATCGCCAGGCCCAGGCCGGTGCCGCCGTAACGGCGGGTGGTCTCGTTGTCGGCCTGGCTGAAGGGTTCGAACAAATGCTGTTGCTGCTCGGCGCCGATGCCGATGCCGGTGTCGCAGACGCGGAAGCACAGCGCGTCGCGCGGCCGGCCGTCGGCGTCGGGCGCGGCCTCGCCCTCGTAGATCAGCGCCGCCTCGACCGTGCCGCGTTCGGTGAACTTGACCGCGTTGGACAGGAAGTTGCCGAGGATCTGCCGCAACCGCAGCGCATCGGCGCGATGCGCCGGCGGCACCCGCGGGTCGACCTCGCAGTGCAGTTCGATGCCGCGGCTGGCGGCGGCGCCGAGGAAGCCGGCGACGGTGGTCCGCAGCAAGGCCGGCAGCGCGGTCGGTTCCAGCGTCAGCTCCAGCCGGCCGGCCTCGATCTTGGAGAAGTCGAGAATGTCGCCGATGATCTGCAGCAGCGACTGCGAGGACTGTTGGATCACTTCCAGCGCGTGCCGCTGCTCCGGGTCCAGGCGCGAATGCGCCAGCACTTCGATCATGCCGGTAACGCCGATCATCGGCGTGCGGATCTCGTGGCTCATCGCCGCCAGGAACGAGGACTTGGCCCGGCTCGCGTCCTGCGCCCGCGCTTCGCTGACCCGCAGCTCGCGTTCCAGCCGCTTCAGCGCGCTGAGGTCGGCGGCGATCAGCAGCAGGCCGGGACGGTCGTCTTCGTCGGCGGTCGCCGAGACCGCGACCAGCGCCGGCACCCAGGTGCCGTTGCGGTGGCGCAGCCGGATCTCGCGCGGCGCGGCGCGCAAGCGGGCGAGTTCGCGCAGCGCAGTCCAGTCGGCCTCCACCGGCCGGCCCAGGCGCATGCCCAGTTCGCTGGCCAGCGCGCGCAGTGCGCGACCTTCGAACACCGAGTGCAGGTAATCGCGGCCGATCGCTTCCTCGGCGCGGATGCCGAGCAGGCGTTCGGCGAAAGGATTGACCAGGCTGAAGCGGCCTTGCTCGTCGACCGCCAGGATCGCGGTCTGCGCCGCTTCCAGCAGCGAGCGCTGGAAGCGCTCGCGCCGTTCCAACTCGGCGCGGGTGCGCTCGTTGCGGATCAGTTGGCCGGTCAGTTCGGTCTCGAAGCCGAGCACGTCGCGGCGCATGTCGATGAAGGCCTGCATGACCGCGCCGAGTTCGCCCGGCGGCAACTCGCCGGGCTCGGCGGTGTAGTCGTGCTCGCGCATGCGCCGCGCCAGCCAGGTCAGCCGGACCACGCCGCGCGAGGCGTTGCGCAGCACCCGCCGGCCGACCAGCGCCGCCAGCAACAGCGCCGCCAGCGACAGGCCGATGCGCAGCAGGCTGACCCGCTCGCTGCGGGCGATGTCGGCGCGGACCACCGCCTCGGCCTGGATCAGCTCCAGGTCGGAGATGGCCTGCAGGCGCTGGGTCAACGGGTCGATCGACGGATACAGGCGGGTGTCGGCGAAGCGTCCCAGCGCGGGCAGGTCGCGTCGGCGCAGGATCGCCTGCAGTTCGGCCGTGGCGGCGTCGGCGTCGTGCCGGGCCTGTTCGGCGGCGCGCAACTGATCGTGCTCGATCGCGGTATGCGGCAGGTGCTGCAGCCGCCGCCAGCCGCGGTCGATGCGCCGGCGCGCGTCGTCGACCCGGCGCAGGCCCTCGTCCCAGCCGACCAGGCCGTTGCGCACCCGAAAGGTGGTGTCGACCACGTCCAGGCCGTAGGCGTCGGACACGGTCTTGAGCAAGCGCAGGCCGATCAGGCCGTCGTCCTTCAAGGCGTGCAGGGTCTTGCGTGCCCGGTACTGTTCGACCTCGTCGATGACCAGCACGCTGGCGCCGGTCAGCAGGAACAGGCCGAACAGGCCCCACAGTTGGTGGCGCACGCTGATCCGGTCGAGCCAGGCCAGCATCGCCGCCTCAATGCTCGGGCCGGCGCCAACGGCCGAGCAGGGCCGGCAATTCCCCGCCGGGCACGGCGTCGCCGATCAGCCGGCCCTGGGCGATGGCGCAGCCCAGGTCAGCCAGCATCTGCCAGTCCTCGACCGTTTCCACGCCCTCGGCGACCGCGTCCAGGCCGAGCTTGCGCGCCAGGTCCAGGCTGGCCTCGACCACCGCGCGCTGGCGCGGCTGGTGGGCGGCGCCGGCGACGAATTCCTGATCGATCTTGAGTTCGGTGAACGGCACCTGCGACAGCTGCGACAGCGACGACCAGCCGGTGCCGAAGTCGTCGATCGACAGGCCGAAGCCCTTCAGCCGCAACCGCGCCAGCACGCCCAGGCCGCGCGCGGCATCGGCGATCAGCGAGCTCTCGGTCAGCTCCAGCACCACTTCGCCGGGCTCGACGCCGGCCGCGCGGACGATGCGCTGGTAGCGGTCGGCCGCGCCGGCGTCGTCGAGCGCGGTCGCCGGCACGTTGACCGACAGCTTCAGGCGCAGGCCCTGGCGTTCCCACTGCCGTTTCCAGGTGCAGGCGCCGGCGAGGATGCGTTCGGTCAGGGTGTCGAGCAACTGCAGTTCTTCCAGCACCGGCATGAAGTGCTGCGGCATGACCACGCGGCCGTCGCCGCGGCGCCAGCGCGCCAGCGCCTCGACGCCGATCACGCGGCCGTTGCCGAGCTCGACCTGGGGCTGGAACCAGGGCTGGATGTCGCCGCTATCGAGCGCGGCGCGCGCGCTGTCGGGGCTGATCTCGCCGGGGTCCTCGTCGGCGTCGGCGGCGACGGCTTGGTCCAGGCCGGCCAGGGCCTGGGCCAGCTTGGCCCGGGTCAGCGGCTTGGGCACCGCTTCCAGCACGTGCAGGCCGCAGGCGCGGGCCATGGTCTGCACGGTATGCAGCAACGCCGCGTCGAGCGCGCTGGCGACCAGCACCGAGCGCGCCAGGTGCTCATGGGCGAGGTGGTCGATGAATTCGATGCCGTCCATGCCGGGCATGTCGAGATCGACCACGACCACATCGGGCGCTTGCGGCAACGCGCGCAGCAGACGCAGTGCGGAGACCCCGTCGCCGGCTTCGTGCAGGCGGGCGATGCCCAGTTCGGCCAGCAGGCGCAGGGCCATGCGGCGCTGGAAGCCGTGGTCTTCGACTACCAGTACGCTCAAGGCCGATAGCGACATGCGATCCCTCGGCTGCGTGCGCAGCGGCGGACCGACGTCCCGGGGGCGGACATCCGGCCGCGAAGGCCGACTGTAGCCGGGTCTGCGGACGAGCGCAGGGCGCGGCGACGAACGGTCGCCGATCAGATTACGCGCCGCACGGCGGCGGCGCGTGAAACCTGGCCGGTGGCGGAGCCGGGCGCGAGGGCCCGGCCCGGCCACTCAGGGCCAGCGCGGCGGGTTGGCGGCCCAGGCCTGCTGCACTTCGGCCAGGGTGGCGCGCTCGGCGTCGCGCCAGTCCGGCAGCAGCTCGGCGTAGCGCGAGGTGCCGCGCCACAGGTCCGGCTCGGTGCGCACGGCGGCGGCGTACCACTGCAGCGCTTCGTCCTTGCGCCCCAGCTGCCACAGCGCCACGGCGAAGGTCGGCGGCATCCAGGCGGCGCTGACGCTGCGCGCATTGTGCAGCACCGTCCACTGCTTGAACGCGTCTTCGTAGGCGCCGGCGCGGTACAGGTCCCAGCCGTAGTTCCAGTTGATCGCGCGCCACAGGCTGCTGCCGCTGTCGACATCGCGGAACGCGCGCGCGTAGAGCTGGCGGCCGAGTTCGGCGCGGCCGGCGTCCATCGCCAGATGGCCGAGCTGGGCCGCTTCGGCCGGCGCGTTGGCCTTGCGTTCGAGGATCTTGGCCAGGCGTTCCATCGCCGCTTCGCCGGTTTCGCGCAGCGCGATCACCGGCTTGGTGGTCTGTCCGTCGACGTCGAAATAGAACTCGACCGGCTTGGACAGGGTCTGGGCGCCGGCAGCGCCGGACACGAGGGCCGCGGCAAGCGCCGCCGCCAACAACGAGTTGCGGATGAGCATGTAGATCGAATCCCCCTGGCTACCCGTACATGCTAACCGCTGCACAGCACAATCCATGAACGAGCGCACATAATTCTTTGACATAAACTGGCCGCCGGCCTGCTTCAGGCCGGCGGATTCGCGTATTTGCGCGCCGCGGCCGCGATCAGCCGCCCGGTCGCAGCAGCACCCGGTCCAGCGCCCACAACGGGTCGTGGCTGCCGCTGGCGAAGACCAGGCACAGGTTGTGGCGGCCGCTGAGCTTGGGCAGCGGCGCCCGCAGCTCGCTGATGCCGGCCGAACCGCGCGCCGGCGCCAGCGGCAGGCGCGCCACCGGTTCGCTCTTGCAGTCGTCCAGCCGCACTTCCAACGCGCCGCCGAGTTCGGCCTTGCGGGTCACGATGTTCTTGGTGTCGTGCCAGAGCTGGAAGTTGTAGGGCAGTTGGCCGACCCGGACCTCGATCTGGCCGACCCCGTCCAGCGCGGCGTTGGGATAGATCCAGCACGGGTCGATCAGGTTGACGGTCAACGCAGCGCGCTCGCCGTCGCCGCGGCCGTCGCGCGCGGCATCGTCCTCCACGCGCAGGTTGTAGCCCTCGCGGCAGGGCGTCAGCGCGGCGCTGCCGAGCGCGCCGAATTCGGCCGCGTCGGCGATCCGGTAGCGGCGCGGCGCCGATACCGGCTGCGTGTCGAAGAACGTGGTCGCGACCAGATCCAGCGGCGCCTTGGCCGGCAGCGGCGCGGCATAGACCGGCGAACTCGCGTCCGGCTCGCGTCCGTCGGTGCGGTAGCGGATCTGGCCGAAGCCGGTCTGGTTGGACAGGCGGATCTGCGGCGCCGCGCCGGGTTCGCCGGCGAGTTCGAACTTGACCGCATAGGCGGCGTCGCTGGCGCCGACCTTCTGCGCCCGATAGCGCGCCAACTGCGGCACCAGGCGGCGCTGGAAATCGTTCCAGTCGCGGCCGGCCTGCGGCGACCACACGACTTCGGCCAACGCGTCCAGGCGCGGATACAGCGCCAGCTCGACCCGGTCGAAGCCGCGCTTGTGCTCGCTCCACAGATTGGCCTGGGCGCCGATCACGCGCTTGGCCTGTTCGCCCTGGAGCTCCTGCGGAATCACCTCGAAGCCGTAGAAATCCTGCAGCGTGCTGACCGGATAGCGGCCGCTGGGCTCGTCGTCGCGATCGCTCTGCGCGTAATCGAGATACAGCTTGCGGTCCGGCGACAGGATCACGTCGTGGCCTTCGCGCGCGGCTTCGACCGCGCCTGCGGTGCCGCGCCAGGACATCACCGTCGCGCTCGCCGGCAGCTTGCCGCCTTCCAGGATCTCGTCCCAGCCGACCAGCACGCGCTGGCGCGTCTCCAGGTGCTTGCCGATCCGGCCGACGAACCAGCTCTGCAGCGCCATCTCGTCCTTCAGCCCCAGCGCTCGGATCTTGGCCTGCACCGCGGGCGAGGCGATCCACTGGTCCTTGGCCGCTTCGTCGCCGCCGATGTGGATGTACTTGGACGGAAACAGTCCTGCGACTTCGTCGAGCACGTTCTGCAGGAACTCGAAGGTCGGTTCGTCGACCCCGTACAGATAGGTGTGCACGCCCCAGTCCGGCGATACCGGCGGCGCCTGCTTCAACACGTCGCGCACGCCGAGTTCGGGATAGGCGGCGATCGCCGCCTGCGCGTGGCCGGGCATTTCGATCTCCGGCACTACGGCGATGTGGCGCGCGGCGGCGTAGGCGACCACCTCGCGGATCTGCGCCTGGGTGTAGAAACCGCAGTACGGCCGCGGCGTGCCGTCCTCGCCGCGGCCGGCGGCGCCGGCGGGAATGCGGCAGCCGCCGACTTCGGTCAGGCGCGGGTAGCGCTGGATCTGGATCCGCCAGCCCTGGTCGTCGGTGAGGTGCCAGTGGAAGGTGTTGAGCTTGTGCAGCGCCATCTGGTCGATGATCGACTTGACCTCCTCGACGCTGCGGAAATGGCGCGCGACGTCGAGCATCAGCCCGCGCCAGGCGAAGCGCGGCGCATCCTCGATGCGTTGCGCGGCGATCGCGGTCGGACCCTGGCCGGGGGCCGCGGTGGCCAATTGCCACAGACTGACCGCGCCGTAGAACAGGCCGGCGGCGGCGCGCGCGCGCACCCGCACGCCGTCGGCGCGGATGTCCAGCGCATACGCCTCCTCGCCGGCCGGCGCGGCCGGATCGATGGCGAACGACACCGCGCCGGCGGCGGGCTGGGCGGCGGCGTCGATCGCCGGAGCGAAGCCGCGCGCGCGCTGCAAGCGCGCGGCGAAGTCTTCGGCCACCGTGCGCGCGGCCGCGTCGCCGGCGGCGACGCTGAGCCGGGTCTGCGGGCCGAGCACGAAGCGGCCCTGGCCCGGCACCATCTGCGCCGGCCGCGGAATCAGCGCGCTGGGATGCGCGGCGGTGGCGGCCGCCGCGTCGGCCGGCGCCGCGGCATCGGGCTTGGTCGCGGCGGGCGTTTTCGGATCGGCACCGGTGCAGGCGGCCAGCGCCAGGCTCAGCGCGGTGGCGGCGGTGCGGGTCCAGGCAGTGCGTGTCTTCATCGGCTCAGAGTCCTTGCTGCGCCGCCGCGCGGCCGCAGCGGCGCGAGCGGGCGATGGGTGGCGTGAACGAAACGGTCGGGCGATGCGCGAGCGCGTCGTCGTCGGTGCGGCCGTCACCGATAACGCAGACCGCGCGGGAAATGGCCGTCGCGCGGCACCGCGCCGCGCGATCGGCCGAAAACGCAAAACGCCGGCGCGGGGCCGGCGTCCTGCGGCGGCCGATGCGGCGGCGCGAAGCCGCCGCATCGGCGCTTACGGCTCGGCGCGAGCCGGTACTGCTCAGAACTTGAAGCGGAACGAAGCCATGAAACGGCGACCGGTGTGATACCGCTGGGCGATGCGTTCTTCGATGGTGTAGTACTGGCGATACTCGGAATCGAGCAGGTTCATGCCTTCCAGCGCTACGGTCAGGCGGTCGTCGAAGGTCCAGCTGACGCTGGCGCCGAGTTCGGCGTAGTCGTCCACGCTGGAGATCGGCGCGCCGGCCACGTAGCCGCCGGCGATGTAGTCGCTGCGCCAGTTGTAGCTCACTCGCGCGGCCAGCGGCCCCTTCTCGTAGTACGGGCTGATCGCCACCGAGTCGCGCGACTGGTACGGCAGGTCAGTGCCCTGCGCGCCCTCGCCGTCGGCATAGGTGTAGTTCGCGGTCAGGCCGAAGCCGGTCTCGCCGAAGGGCTGCTGGTAGCTGAGCGTGAAGCCCTTGACCTTGCCCTTACCGGCGTTCTGCGGACGGGTGATGCTGTAATCGCAGAAACCGTCGGTGGTGCAGCCGTTCATGCCGACCAGGCGGGTCTGGTAGAACACCGGCGCGGTCTGGGCGTTGGAATTGAACTGACGCTCCGTGCGCGGCAGGCTGATGATGTAGTTGTCGATGTCCTTGTAGAACACCGACGCCGCCAGCACCGACTGCTCGGCGAAGTACCACTCCGCCGACAGGCTGTAGTTGGTCGACTCGTAGGGGTCCAGGTCGGATGCGCCGCCGGTGCCGGTGAAGGTGTTGTCGTTGAGGAAGGTGTTGCCGACCAGTTGGTTGTACGGCGCCCAGGCGATGACCTTGGCCGCGCCGAAGCGGAACAGCAGGTCGTTGCCGGTGTCGTAGACCACGTTCACCGACGGCAGCAGGAAGTCGTCCTTGCTCGAGGTCTTGCGCAGCTTGGAGGCGAGGTTGTCCAGGCTCGGCGCGCCGCCGTAGGCGTAGCCCTGGCCATCGGTCTTGGACTCGACATAACGCAGGCCGAGGTTGCCGCGCCAGGCGCCGGCCGAGAAGTCGGCCTGCACGTACGCGGCGGTGTTGGTCTGCTCGACGGCGAAGGTGTTGTTGAGGAAGCTGCCCGGGTCCGGACGCAGGCCGCCGCGATAGCGGTTGACGTAGTCGATCACGTTCTGGCGGCCGACCTGGACGTGATGGGCCGAGCCGGGGTTGAAGCCGCGCAGGTCGGTCAGGCCGATGGTGCCGACGGTGACCAGGTCGGCGACCGGCAGGCCGCCGTAGACGTTCTGGCGGTAGTCTTCCTCGTGCTTGCCGCGGCGTACGCCGAACTGCAGGTTGTTGAACACGCTGTCGAAGCGGACGTTGAAGTCGACCTGGCCGTAGGTGTCCTTGGTCTCGGTGTCGATGACGCCGTAGTTGCCCATGAAGCCGTCGCCGGCCCAGTTGGCCGGGTTGGTCGCCGCCGCCGGGTTGTCGAAGGTCAGGCCGCGCTTGAGATCCCAGCTGTAGCCGCCGGTGTAGACCGGTTCGATGAACCACTGCTCCAGCGCATTCTCCGACTTGCTGTGGCCGATCTGGCCGGACACGCCCCAGGCGTCGGTCTGGTACTTGCCGGTCAGGTCGATGCCGCGGGTCTCCGGCTCGGAGGCGCGCACGTTGTTGTCGTAGAACACCGGATTGGCGTTGCTGTGGCCGCCGGTGGCGACGACCCCGCCGCCGTTGATGCGGTCCACCGCGCCCGGTCGCTGGGTCAAGAAGTTGTACATCGACTGGTTGTAGTTGTCGAAGCTTTCCTTGATGTACAAGCCGCCGAGGTTGAACTCCAGCTCGTCGCTGGGCTTGAACTGCAGGTTGACGTTGACGCTGTCGCGTTCGCGGGTCTGCTGGAACCAGGCGGCGTTGACGAAGTTGGCCACGTCGACGTCGGGGGCGGCGCCGGTCTGGTTGGGGAACTCGCTGGCCTTGCGGTAGCCGAAGATTTCCACGCCCTGGCGGTCCACGGTTTCTTCGTAGTGCTGGACGGCGACGTTGACGCCGAAGCGCTCGTCGAGGTTCTTCCAGCTGTAGATCACCGAGCCGCTGGGGCGGGTGTCGCCGCCCTGGTCGTTGTAGTTGAAGCTGATCGAGCCGGCGATGGAGTGGGCGTCCATGTCCAGCGGCTTGCGCGTGTGCATCAGCACGGTGCCGCCGAGGCTGCCTTCGGTCAGGCGGGCTTCGGAGGACTTGATCACTTCCAGCCGGCCGAGGATTTCCGGCGCCAGCAAGGTGTAGTCGAAGCCGCGGTTGGGCTGCTCGCCGTACAGCCAGATCGACTGCGCCACCGGATGGCCGTCGAGGAAGCTGAGGTTGAGGCTGGGATCGGTGCCGTCGATGCTGACGCGCTCGCCCTGGCCGAAGCGGCGGTCCAGGACCACGCCGGGGATCTGCGACATCGCTTCGGCGACGTTGGTGTTGGCGAACTTGCCGATGTCTTCGGCGGTGATCGCCTCGGACACGGTCACGTTGGCCCGCTTGGTGTCGAGCGATTTCTCCAGGCTGGCGCGGATGCCGGTGACGACGACGGCGTCCAGCTCGGTGGCGTCGGTGCCGGCGGCCGGAGCCGCCGTGTCCTGGGCCATCGCCAGGCCCGGGCCGAAGGCCAGGGCCGCGAAGATACTGGCCGACAAGATGGTCTTGCGCGCTTTCATTGAACTGTTCCTCCCTCGGGCGGTGATGGCTCGGCGATCGACCGGGCAGCCGGTTCGTCGCGAAGTCCGGTTGTGTTCTTCGTAGTGGTGCGTGGCGGTCGCGGCGGCGCCGCTTCCGGTTGCTGCGTGTTGCCGCCTTCGATGCGAGGCCGCGATGACGCGCGCACGCGCCTTGCGCGCGTGCGCCTGAGGCCTTGCGCCTACTGCGTTTGCTGTTGCCGGCCCGACGCGTTCGGCGCGTTCGCGCCGGCGTCGGAACCGTTGTCGCCGGATTCGTACTGACCGTGTTCCAGGTACCAGCTCGCCGCGCCGATCACGCCGAGCCGTTCGTTCTCGATCAAGCGCACCGGCACGCGCTCCATCACCGGGCGCATCGCGCCCTTGTCGAGCATGCGGGCGTGGAATTCGCTGTCGGGGAGGAAGTCCTTGAGCTGCGGCAGGATGCCGCCGGCGATGAACACCGACTTGGCGCCGGCGATCGTCGCCAGGTCGCCGATCACGCTGCCGAGCAGGGCGCAGAAGGTCAGCACCGCTTCGCGCGCCAGCGCTTCGCCGCGCCGCGCCGCTTCGGTGATCGCCGCCGGCGCGCGCAGCGAGGGCTCGACGCCGTTGAGCGTGCACAGCGCGCTGTACAGATTCACCAGGCCCGGGCCGGAGACGAAATATTCGGTCGGCACGTGGGTCTGGCCGCGTTGCTGGGCCAGGCGCAGCATGTCGACTTCGCGCGCGTTGCCGGGCGCGAACGCGGTGTGGCCGGCTTCGGTCGGCAGGATCACGGTGCCGCGGCCGTGCGGGATGCGCACCGCCGCGCCCAGGCCGGTGCCGGGGCCGATCACCAGGGTCGGGCCCGGCGCCGATTCGCTGACGCCGGGCGTGAGCAGGGTCGAGTCGCCCGGCGCCATGCACTGGGCGGCGTTGGCGTTGGCCTGGAAATCGTTGATGAACAGGACCTCGCGCAGGCCCAGTTCGCGCCGCAGCTCGGACAGCGAGATCCGCCACGGCAGATTGGAATTGATGACCTGGTCGTCCAGCACCACGCCGGCGCAGGCGATCACCAGGCGGTCGATGCCGACGCCGTTGCCGGCGATGAACTCGGCCAGGATCGCGGCCAGGCTGGGGTAGTCGGCGCACACGTACTTGCGATGCGCGAGCACGGCCACGGCCGATTCGGCGCCGTTGCCGGGACGGACCAGGCCGACCCGGGTATGGGTGCCGCCGACGTCGGCGGCGATGAACTGGGTCGCGGCCGGGTTCAGCCGGGCGGGAGCGGTCATGCGGCCGCTCCGGCGGCGCGCGCCTGTGCGCCTGCGTCGTTCAAGCTGCGTCCCCGCGGGGACATCGACGACGTCCCGTACCAATCCCACTGCATGCGCCCTCCACAGGCCGTCGGTTCCCCTGGCGGCGCCGAGAGTGCGATGCGTTTGACAACGTTGTCAACAAGTTCCCGCGAAATTGTCACGACGGCACAAAAAACCCCGAATCCGGTCGTGGATATTGATGCGGCGCAACATGCCGGCGCGCGCGTGAGATCACGGTTTGGCGGGGCTTTCGGGCCTGCGGCTGGCGTCGGCGGAAAAGTTGTGACAACGTTGGGCCGACGCTTGTCGTACCGGTCAACCGGAGCGGCCGCGCGACGTGGCGGGCGTTCCCCCGCCTCTCTGGGAGGGGAGTCACATGTCGGTTTCCAACGCCAGCGCTCAGCCGCGGTATCTGGGCTCGATCGCGATCATCGGCGCGCTGTTCTTCGTTTTCGGCTTCGTCACCTGGCTCAACGGGCCGCTGATCACGTTCGCCCAGTTGGCCTTCGATCTCGACGAAGTCGGCGCGTTCCTGGTGCCGATGGCGTTCTACCTGTCCTACTTCTTCCTCGCCCTGCCGTCGTCGGCGATCCTGCGCCGGACCGGTATGAAGCGCGGCATGGCCTTGGGCCTGCTGGTGATGGCGATCGGTGCGGCGGTGTTCGGCGAGTTCACCACCCAGCGCTGGTACCCCGGCGCGCTCGGCGGCCTGTTCGTGATCGGCGCCGGCCTGGCGGTGCTGCAGACCGCGGTCAATCCCTACATCAGCATCCTCGGCCCGATCGAGGGCGCGGCGCAGCGCATCGCGGTGATGGGCATCTGCAACAAGATCGCCGGCATCCTGGCGCCGCTGGTGTTGGGCGCGCTGGTCCTGCACGGCATGGGCGATCTCGCCGCACAGGTCGCGGCGGCCGATCCGGCGACCAAGGCGCAGTTGCTCGACACCTTCGCCGCCAGCATCCATGGCCCGTATCTGCTGATGGCCGGCCTGCTCGCTCTGCTCGCGGTCGGCGTGCTGTTTTCGCCGCTGCCGGAGCTGCGCGCGGAAGAGGTCAACAGCGGCCCGGTGGACGGCGGCGGACGGCAGAGCCTGCTGCAGTACCCGCACCTGTGGCTGGGCGCGCTGTGCATCTTCGTCTACGTCGGCGTGGAAGTGATGGCCGGCGACGCGATCGGCACCTACGGCCAGAGCTTCGGCCTGCCGCTGGACAAGACCAAGTTCTTCACCTCGCTGACCCTGGGCGGGATGTTGGTCGGCTATGTCGTCGGCCTGATCGTGATCCCGCGCTTCATCACCCAGGAGCGCTACCTCAGCGTGTCGGCCGTGCTCGGCGTGCTGCTGACGGTCGGCGCGTTCGCGACTCGCGGCTATGTCTCGGTCGGCTTCGTCGCCGCGCTGGGTTTCGCCAACGCGATGATGTGGCCGGCGATCTTCCCGCTCGGCATCCGCGCGCTCGGCCGCCACACCGAGGTCGGCTCGGCGATCATGATCATGGGCATCGCCGGCGGCGCGGTGATTCCGCAGCTGTACGCGGTGCTGAAGCAGCACCTGGACTTCCAGCTGGTGTTCCTGCTGCTGATGGTGCCGTGCTACCTGTACATCCTGTACTTCGCCCAGGCCGGGCACCGGGTCGGGCTGCGCCAGCGCGCGGCCGCCGCGAGCGCGGCGGTGGCGGCGCCGAACTGAGGCTTCGGCGTCCGCGCGGCCGGCCCGCGCCGGGCCGGCCGGCGGCGCGTCCCGGCGCCGCTGCGGCGGATGCGAACGCTCGGTCAACTATTCACCGCTGCGCGCCGTTCGCGCCCAAGCGTGAAATCGCCGCTGGCCGCTGACCCGACGCTTCGGTATCGTGCACACAATGAATGCGCCGCCTCCCCACGCCGGCGCGCTCGCGCCCTCCGGGGCGCCGACCGCGCGCGCGCTGCGTTACCTGATCCGTGTGCCCCTGCTGCTGTGGCATGTGCTCGTCCACCTGCCGCTGGTGCTGCTGTTGTCCTCGCCGCTGACCGGGCGCCTCCGGATCGGCGCTGAAAGCCTGGAGCACCGCCTGATCCGGGCCTGGTCGGCCGGGCTGATGCGGATCTTCGGCTTCCAGCTGCGCCGCATCGGCACCCCGCTGCCGGGCGCGACCTTGTTCGTGGCCAACCACGTCAGCTGGGTCGACATCGAGATCCTGCACAGCCAGCGCATGATGGGCTTCGTCGCCAAGCGCGAGATCGCCGGCTGGCCGGTGGTCGGCTGGCTGGCCGCGCGCGGCGAGACCATCTTCCATCGCCGCGGCAGCACCGAATCGCTGGGCGGGGTGCTGCACGAGATGCTGTCGCGCCTGCGCGCGGGGCGCTCGGTCGGCGTGTTCCCCGAAGGCGGCACCCGCGGCGGCCGCGAGATCGGCCCGTTCCATGCCCGCATCTTCCTGGCCGCGGTCGAGGCCGGGGTGCCGGTGCAGCCGGTGGCGCTGCGCTACGGCGAGGGCGGCAGCGCCCAGACCGTGGTCGCGTTCCAGGACAAGGAAAGCTTCTTCGCCAATTTCCTGCGCCTGCTCGGCGAACCCGGCCGGCTGGCCGAGATCCATTTCCTGACTCCGATCGGCCCGGGCGAGGCCGACGGGCGCCGCCGCATCGCCGAACTGGCGCGGCAGCGCATCCTCGAGGCGATGGCGGGCTGAGGCCGTGCTGACCGCGTCCGACTACGCGCCGCCGCGTTGGCTCCGCAACGCGCACGTGCAGTCGGTGCTGGGGTCCAGCCCGCTGCGCCGGCGCCGCGCCGAGCAGCGCCTGGCCGAAGCCGGCGCGCGCACCGAATCGCATCTGATCGAAACCGCCGGCGGGGTGCGCCTGCACGGGCTGCACAGCCTGGTGCCCGGCGCGCGCAGCCGCGGCCTGGTGCTGCTGCTGCACGGCTGGGAGGGCAGCGCCGAGTCCAACTACATGCGCCTGACCGCGGCGCAGTTGCTGGCGCGCGGCTTCGAGGTGTTCCGGCTCAACTTCCGCGACCACGGCGATACCCATCACCTCAACGAAGGCCTGTTCCATTCCAACCGCATCGACGAGGTGGTCGAGGCGGCATTGGAGATCGCCCGGCGTTTTCCGCACTTGCCGCTGTCGGTGGCGGGCTATTCGCTCGGCGGCAACTTCGCCCTGCGCCTGGCGTTGCGCGCGCCGCAGGCCGGCCTCGACCTGGTCCACGTCGCCTCGGTCTGCCCGGTGCTGGACCCGGCTCAAACCATGGATTCGATGGAAGCCGGGCTGCCGGTGTACCTGTGGTACTTCGAACGCAAATGGCGCGGCTCGCTGGCGCGCAAGCGCGCGCTGTTCCCGGCCCTGCACGACTTCGACGACCGCACGCTCGGCCTGAGCATGCGCCCGCTGACCCAGTGGATGGTCGAGCGGCATACCGATTACGGCACCCTGGACCGGTATTTCGACGGCTATTCGATCGCCCGCGAGCGCCTGGCCGCGCTGGCGGTGCCGGTCAGCATCCTGATGGCGGCCGACGACCCGGTGATTCCGCTGGCCGGCTTCCGCGAGCTGGTGCTGCCGCCGCACGCGCGGCTGGAGATCGCGCCCTGGGGCGGGCACTGCGGCTTCCTCGAGAACGCCCGCCTGGACGGTTTCGCCGAGCGTTGGATCGGCGACCGCCTGGCCGCGTTCGCCGCGGCCTGAGCGCCGGCCGCGGGAGCGGGCCCGGTAAAAAAGGCCCGGGGAAATCCGCCGTAGGCCGCCTACAATGGCCGGTCTACCCTTAGCCGAAGCATCCGCAATGTACGAACCCATCCTCGAGGCCCTGCGCCGCGGCGACGCAGCGCAGGCCGTGACCGCGGCCGAACAGGCCGTGGCCGCCGATCCGCAAGACGTCGGCGCGCACCGCCTGCACGCCGCCGCGCTGCGCCTGAACGGCGATCCGGCCGCGGCCCTGGCCGCGCTGGACCGGGCCATCGGCCTGGCGCCGGAGGATGCGCAACTGCATCTGGAGCGCGCCGGCGCCCTGCTCGACGGGCGCCAGCTCGACGAAGCGCAGGCCGCGCTGGCCCAGGCCATCGGCCTGGACCCGAACCAGTTCCCGGCTTATGTCATGCGCGCCCACCTGGCGATTTCGCGCGGCGATCTCGACGAGGCCGAGCGGCTGGGCCGCACCGCCGCGCGGATCGCGCCGAATCATCCGCAGGTGGCGGCGGTGGAGGGCGCGCTGGCCCTGCACCGCGGCGATCCCGACCGCGCCCTGGCCGTGCTCAGCCACGCCGCCGAACTGGCGCCGGACGACGCGCAGATCCTGCACAGCCTGGGCTTCGCCTACTTCGCCAAGGGCCACTTCGCCTTCGCCGAAGGCGCCTTCAGCAAGCTGGCCGAGCGCTACCCCGAACAGAGTTCGCTGCAACTGCTGATCGCCGACCTGCTGCGCCGCCAGGAGCGTTTCGCCGACGCCGCCGACCGCATCGCGCCGCTGGCCCAGGCCGCCGACGCCGGCTTCGGCGTACAGCGTTGGGCCGGCGAGCTGGAAGTCGACGCCGGCCGCCCGGAGCGCGCCCTGCCGCTGCTGCGCGCCGCGCTGGCCGCGCATCCGCAGGACCCGCGCACGCTCAACGCGATCATGGAAGCCTGGCGCCGCCTCGGCGATGCCGACGACGCGCGGCGCACGCTGGAATCGGCTCTGGCCACCCACGCCGACCAGCCCAACCTGTGGCGCGCGCGACTGGCGCTGGAACCGTTCGCCGGCCCCGAAGCGCTGGCGGTGGTGGAACGTTGGCACCAGGCCATGCCGCAGTATCTGGGCGCGCTGGAAGCGCGCGCCGCGATCCACGACCACCTCGGCGAACACGAGCAGGCCGAGGCCATCGCCCATCGCATCGTCGAGCTCAGCCCCGGCGATGCGCGCGCCGAGATGCGCATCGTCCAGGGCCTGGTCGAGCGCGACCCCGATGCGGCGGTCGAGCGCATCGAGCGCCTGATCGGGATGGCCGCCGATCCGCTGGTCCAGCGCGAGCTGCGCCAGTTGTTGGGCCGTTCGCTGGACATCGCCGGTCAGCCCTCGGCCGCCGCCGCGACCTGGGCCGAACTGCACGCCGAAGTCGCCGACCAACGCCTGCCGCGCAACGCGATCAGCGCGCGCGGCGGCGAGGAATGGCCGGCGCTGACGCCGCTCGCCGAGGGCAGCCGCGGCATCCTGCTGCTGTGGGGCGCGCCGGGTTCGCAGGTCGAGCGCGTCGCGCAGGTGCTGCGCCTGGCCGGTGCGCCGCTGCTGGTCGACCGTTTCGGCGCGCAGCCGCCCACCGATCCGTTGCAGCGCTACGGCACGGTCGACGAATTGGTCGCCGGCAAACTCGATCCGGCGTTCCTGGCCAAGCTCTACCGCGCCGCCCTGCCGGCGCGCGGCGCCGCCGAAGGGCCGGTGTTCGACTGGCTGCTGTGGTGGGACAACGCCCTGCTGCGCGCGCTGCGCCCCAACCTGTCCGAAGCACTGCTGCTGATCGCAGTGCGCGACCCGCGCGACATGCTGCTGGACTGGCTGGCCTACGGCAGCCCGACCCCGTACGCGCTGGAAACCCCGGAGGCCGGTGCGCGCTGGCTGGCGCGCCTGCTCGAACAGATCGCCGATCTGCACGAGCACGAACTGTTCCCGCACGCCCTGGTCAAGCTCGACGAGATCGGCCAAGACCCGGGCGCGATCGCCCAGACGATCGCCGACACGCTGCGCGTGCAGATCTCGCTGCCGGAAGGCGTCGGCCTGGGCGGCGAGCGCCTGCCGGCGGGGCGTTGGCGCGAGTACGGCGAAGCGCTGGGCGAATGCTTCGCCGTGCTGACTCCGGTCGCGCGCCGCCTGGGCTATCCCGAGCAGTGATCCGGGCCGCCGCGCGCTTTCGCGCGCGCGGCCTTGCCGTATCGTCCGTGTCCTGACCGTCCCGTTCCGCCGCGCCGCGATCGTGCCGGCGCGGCCGCCGCACAAAAGGAGTTCCGATGCGCATCCACAGCAACAGCTTCGAGCATGGCCGGCGCCTGCCGGTCGAGTTCGCCGCCGGCCAGGCCAGCGGCGACGGCTACGGTTTCGCCGCCAACCGCAATCCGCATCTGGCCTGGGACGACGTCCCGGCCGGCACCCGTTCGTTCGCGCTGATCTGCATCGATCCCGACGTGCCGACCGTGGCCGAGATGGTCGGCCGCGCCGACGTGCAGATCCCCGAACATCAGGTGCGCTGCGATTTCATCCATTGGGTGGTCGCCGACCTGCCGGCCGACCTGCGCGAAATCGCCGCCGGCAGCTGCAGCGACGGCGTGGTCGCCCACGGCAAGCGCGATCCGGCCGGCCCCGGCGGCTCGCGCCAGGGGCTGAACGATTACACCGGCTGGTTCGCCGCCGACCCGGACATGGCCGGCGACTGGTACGGCTACGACGGCGCTTTCCCGCCGCCGAACGACCTGCGCCTGCACCGCTATTTCTTCCGCCTGTTCGCGCTCGACGTCGAGCGGTTGGCGCTGGGCCCGCGCTTCACCGCCGCGGACGTGTTCTACGCCATGCAGGGGCATGTGCTGGGCCAGGCGACGACCTATGCGACGTACTCGTTGAACCCCGCGGTCGAAGGCTGAGCGCGGCGCGCCCGAGGGGCTGCGCCGAAGCGCGTTCGACGCGGATTGCGGCAGGACGGCGGCCGGCTTAGAGTCGCGCCCTCATCCAGGACGAACGGTGTCGCGCATGGAAGAGCAGCACAACCCCTACCACGCGCCGCAGGCGGCGGTGGCCGTGTCGGAACGGATCGGCACGCTGGTGGACGCCGGTCGCGGCCGGCGCCTGGCGAATCATTTGATCGACACCGTCGCCATGCTGGCGATGATGTTCGTCGGCGCCATGGGCTACGGCCTGGTCGCCGGCGAGGCCGCGATCGCCGCGCTCGAGCAGCCCAACCTGGCGCGCGACATCGGCTTCAACATCGTGCTGATGCTGGTCTATTACGTGCCGCTGGAAGGCATGTTCGGCGCGACCCTGGGCAAGCTGGTCACCGGCACGCGAGTGGTCGACGAACAGGGGCGGCCGCCGACCTGGGGCCAGGTGCTGGGGCGCACGCTGTGCCGGTTGATTCCGTTCGAGCCGCTGTCGGTGCTGTTCGCCGGGCTCGGCTGGCACGATCGTCTGCCGCGCACCCGGGTGGTGCGGACGCGCTGAGCGCGCCCGCACCGGACGATCGAGCGGCGCTTATCGCTTGGGCGAGACCAGCTCGCTCTCGACCACCATGTCGAGCACGTAAGCCACCGACGATGCGTCGGCCGGCGGGTTCTTGACGTCGAACTTCTTCACCCGCACCACGTTGCGCACGCCGGGTTCGTGGGTGTAGCCCTCGATCTCCTGGTACAGGAACTGCCACTCGCCGTCCGGCTTGAGCGCTACGCCGTTGCCGTCGTACTTGCGCTCGCGCACCCACAGGCACTGGTGGTTCGGCATCAGCGGATGCGGGCAGGTGCGGCGCTGCGCGTCCACTTCGAAGAACGCGGTCGTGCCGGGGCCGCCATAGCGGGTTTCCGCGGTCGGCTCGCCGCTGAGTTCGAGCTTGGCGCCCGAGGCCGTGGTCAGCAACAGGCGCGGCTGCGGCGCTTCGCCCTGGATCGCGTACTGGGCGCTGCCTTCCAACTGCTTGGCGATCTCGCTGTCCATCTGCATCAGGCGCTGGTCCTGGCAGGCCATGAGCGTGGTCTGGAAGGACTTGATCTCGATCTTGCCGCCGCTCAACGCATACGCGGCGCCGGCGCGGTTGCAACCGCCGGACACGCCGAGGCGCCCGTCGCGGAAACTCAGCTGCAGGCCGTACTTGCCTTCGCGCTGCAGCAGCGCGATCGGCTTGCCGGCGGCGTCGCTGGCGCGCTCCAGGTGCCAGACGTAGGCGGGCAGCTCGATCGCGGACGCGGCCGGCGCCGGGTCGGACTTGGCCGCATCCAGGGCGGCGCTCTCGGGCTTGGCGCCGGCGTCGGCGCCGTTGTGGTTGGTCGAAGGCGCGGCGCAGGCGGCGAGCAGGACGCTGGACAGCGCGGCGGCGAGGAGCAGGGGGCGTTGGATATTCATGGGGCGCAATGATCCGGGTTGAACTGCGAAGATCGGATCAACGGCCCCGCGCGCGCGGTGGGGTTGAGCGCGTTCAGCCGCGGGTCGGGTTCGCCTGCGCCGCTCAGGGCTGTGCGGGGGCGGCGACCGTGTCGCCCTGCGCTGCGATTTGAGCCAGCGCTGCGACATCGGCGATCTCTTCGACCCGATACACGCCCAGCGAGCAGGCCTGTCCGCTCAGGCTCGGGTAATGACGCGTTTGCAGCACTTGGCGCCGGCCGGGCCGGGGACGTGGACCATCGAAGACATGCAGCGGCAAGTCGAACCATGCCGATGCCGGCTGCGGCCTGTCGTCGACCCAGTGCAGCCTGCGCGCCGAGACGCAGTTCGGGGCGGGCGGATTCAAGGGCGCGCAGCCGACCGAGCAGGTGCGCGGCACGGCGGCGATTTCCAGGCTCACGTCCTCGCCCTTGGCGCCGTAGGGCGCGTCCGCGGTTTGCAGCACCAGGGTCGTACCGTCGGCGCCGGTCAGGTGCAGTCGCTGGGTCGCGCCGCTGCCGTGCAGGCGTTGCCGGAACGGCGGCTTGAGGTAACGCAGCAGCGCGTCGTCGATCGCTTGCGCGCGTTCTTGCGAGGTGCCGATCAGGGTCGTTTCGAAGCCGTCGCCCACCGCGACGATGCGCGCGCCTTCGAGCCGATAGTCGACCGACACGGTGTTGGCTCCGCCGCTGAAGGCCATGCGGCGATGGCGGAAATCGACCCGCACCTGGCGATCGGCGTCGGCCTGCAACATGGCCAGGGCGCTGCCGTCGGCGCGCGTCGCCAGCTGCACCTGCCATTGGTACTCGGCCAGGTCGCTCTCGTTGGCGGCGCGCTGCGGCACCGAAACGGCGCTGGCCGGCGCGGCGTTGCCGCCGTCGCGCGACCCACCGAAGCCGCAGCCGGCCGATGCGACGGCCAGCGCCAGCGGCACCGCGACCGATACGGCGAACCGCAATGCGCCGGGCTTGGAAGAGCGAAACGAAGCGAACGTAACCATGCGGCTTTCTCGGTCGGGCAGGGCAGAGCGAATTCGGGCTCGAGTGCGTTGCGGCGATCGGGGCGGCGGCGCGTGGCGGTCGCTCTCGTCGCGGTCGCGCCTCGCCGCCGACACTGCCGCCGCGATCCTCGGCCGGCGAGGGCATGGCCGCGCCCTGGGCGGAATGGCATAGCCTGGGGCGCGCATGCCGTGCCGCGCTATGGCCGCAGCCGGCAAAAACGCCAGACCGGTCACGTTGTCGAAGAAGCAAACAGTTCGCCGGCCCGGCGTCGCTTCAGCGACCCGGCGCCGTCTTCAATGCCGTTGCTTCGACCAGTTCCATGCGCGAGCCGTCGTCGGCGACCGCATGCAGCGTCCACACGCGCCGCTTCCAATCCCGGTCGATGGAAATGCGTGTATCGAGCAGCGGCTGGGCGAAGAAGGCCCGCTCGGCCGCCATGTCGCGCTGGCAGCCGGCGGTGGTTTCCACCGTATCGAGCCGGCGGTCGCGCAACAGCCGACCGCCTTCGACCCGGTACGCGCCGCTGACGGTGTTGCACACGCCGATCAGTTCGTAGGCGCCGTTGCGGAAGCGCGCGCGCAGGTCGCGCCCGAGCGTGAGGTTCAATGCGACTACCGGTCTGCCGTGGGCGTCGCGGGCCCATACCGGCCGCCAGTCGACCGACTGCAGCCGCTCGGCCAGGCGGGCGTCCGGCTTGGCGGTTACGGACTGGGCAGCGGCAGGCTGGGTAGCGACCGGCGGCTTTTCCGCCGCCACGGCCGCTGCGGCCGTCGTCATCGCGCCGGCGAGCGACAGCGCCAAGATCAACCGATGCATGAGGACCTTCCTGGTCGGAGGCCGCGAACCGCGCCGGCCGGAGCTGCGATCTTAGCGGCGCGCCGCCGGCAAAGCCGGGAGCCGGCGCTCAGTCCTTGGGTTGGGCGAACTTCTGCGCCAGCGCCCGCCGCGCCTGTTCGAGATCGATGCCGCTGTCCGCCGTATCGCCGCTCTTGTCCGCGCCGTCGCCGACCGCTCCGTCGACGAGCAGTGCATCCAGATGGGCCAAGACCTGCGCCGGTTCGATCACCGCGCATTGCCGCTGAGCGTTCGGGAACACGCCGACCAGCAGGCCGTCCTGCTCCAGCGCCGGCACGGCGCGTTCGCGCCAGGCCGCCAGCTCGTGCGAGGCCGGTGCGTAGTCCTTGAGGTTCGCCGCCGGCGCCAGCGAGGCGCGCGCGGTCTCGGCCGAAGGCCACACCGGCAGCAGCTCCTGGCCGTCGTCGTCGAACAGGGTCAGCACGTACTCGCCGGACACCGCCACCCACAGCCGGCCCTCGCGGGCGACCGCGTCCAGCCAGGCCGCGTAGCGTTCCGGCGCGGACAGTTCCTGATAGTCGAGCAGGCGTTGCGGATCGGATTCGTCGGGATCGTGCATGGCGGGCTCCGGAAAGCGATCAACTGCCCGACGGCATCAGCAGCAACAGCGCCGCGCCGAATACGAAGCGGTAGATCGCGAAAGCGGTGAAACGGTGGGTCTGGATATAGCGCAGCAGCCACTTCACCGCGATGAAGGCGGTCACCGCCGAGGCGGCGAAGGCCACGCCGAGTGCGTTCCAGTCCTCGTTCGCAGCGGCCGGCGTGCCGAGCACGTCGAGCAGTTCGTAGCCGGTGGCGGCGAACATGGTCGGGATTCCGACCAGGAAAGTGAACTCGGTCGCCGCGGCGCGGCTGGTGGTGCCGGCGAGCAGCGCGATGAAGATGGTCGCGCCCGAACGCGAAGTGCCCGGAAACACGCCGGCGATCACCTGGGCGATGCCGACCAGGATCGCCACAGTCCAGGTGATCGCGCTGCGCTCGCCGAGCGTGGCGGCGCGCTTGGCGGCGAAATGCTCGGCGGCGATCATCCACACCCCGCCCAGCACCAGCGCCCAGGCGATCGGCAGGACCTGATCGGGCAACTGGAAACCGGCTTTCTTGACCGCGATGCCGAGCACCGCGGTGACGCCGAACGCGGCGCCGAGCTTGAACAGGTAGTCGCGGTTCTCGCGCCGGGCGAAGCCGGTGGCCAGCTCCCACAGCCGCTTCCAGTAGATCACCACCACCGCCAGGATCGCGCCGGCCTGGATCGAGATGTTGAACAGGTCGGAGCGGTGGCCGAGCCAGTGCTGGGCGATCAGCAGGTGCCCGGTGCTCGAAATCGGCAGGAACTCGGTGATGCCTTCGATGATGCCCAGGATCAGGGCGGCTAACAGGTCGGTCATGCTTTGGGGGCGGGGATTGGGGATTCGGGAGAGGGGATTCGGCTTCGAGCCGCTGCGGTCGGGGGAGGCGCGGCGGCGGGTCAGGATAGCGGAAAGCGTGTTGCACTAACTTGGTGCAATGCCCCTGTTTCGTGCATCCGGTTGGTGCGTTCGTTCGTGGCGGACACGACGATCCTTATAAAAAACAGTCGCTTGCGGATCAGAAAAACTTGGCATGGCGCTTGCTATCCCTATGGGCAGGCGGCGCCAACGCCCTCGCTGCGCACGAATCCCCCATCCCCAATCGCCAATCCCGGATCAGTCATGTCCCTCGAACACGTCGAAAAGCTCATCAAGGACCACAAGGTCGAATTCGTCGATCTGCGCTTCACCGACATGCGTGGCGTGCAGCACCACGTGACCTTCCCGAAGTCGATCGTCGAGCCGGCGCTGTTCGAGGACGGCAAGATGTTCGACGGCTCTTCGATCAGCGGCTGGAAGGGCATCAACGAGTCCGACATGATCCTGCTGCCGGATTCGACCACCGCGTTCCTGGATCCGTTCACCGCCGATCCGACCCTGGTGCTGACCTGCGACATCCTCGACCCGGCCACCATGCAGGCCTACTCGCGTGATCCGCGCGGCGTCGCCAAGCGCGCCGAGGCCTACCTGAAGTCCAGCGGCATCGCCGACCAGGCCTTCTTCGGTCCGGAGCCGGAATTCTTCATCTTCGATTCGGTGCGCTACGCCAACGAGATGGGCCACACCTTCTTCCATATCGACTCGGAAGAGGCGCACTGGAACTCGGCGCGCGAATACGAAGGCGGCAACAGCGGCTACCGTCCGGGCATCAAGGGCGGCTACTTCCCGGTCGCTCCGCTGGACTCGCTGCACGACATCCGCGCCGAGATGTGCAAGACCCTGGAGCAGGTCGGCATCGAGGTCGAAGTGCACCACCACGAAGTCGCCAACGCCGGCCAGTGCGAAATCGGCACCAAGTTCAACTCGTTGGTCGCCAAGGCCGACGAACTGTTGACGATGAAGTACATCATCAAGAACGTCGCCCACCGCAACGGCAAGACCGCGACCTTCATGCCCAAGCCGATCGTAGGCGACAACGGCAGCGGCATGCACGTGCACCAGTCCTTCGCCAAGGGCGGCGTCAACCTGTTCTCCGGCGACGGCTACGGCGGCCTGTCGCAGCTGGCGCTGTGGTACATCGGCGGCGTGTTCAAGCACGCGCGCGCGATCAACGCCTTCACCAACTCGGGCACCAACAGCTACAAGCGCCTGGTGCCGGGCTACGAAGCGCCGGTGATGCTGGCCTACTCGGCGCGCAACCGTTCGGCGAGCTGCCGCATTCCGTACGTGGCCAACCCGAAGGCGCGCCGCATCGAGATGCGCTTCCCCGACCCGATCCAGTCCGGCTACCTGACCTTCGCCGCGCTGATGATGGCCGGCCTGGACGGCATCAAGAACCAGATCGATCCGGGCGCGCCGAGCGACAAGGACCTGTACGACCTGCCGCCGGAAGAGGAGAAGGGCATCCCGACCGTGTGCCACTCGCTCGACCAGGCCCTGGAAGCGCTGGACAAGGACCGCGACTTCCTCAAGGCCGGCGGCGTGTTCACCGACGACTTCATCGACGGCTACATCGCGCTGAAGATGCAGGAAGTCACCAAGTTCCGCGCGGCGACTCATCCGCTCGAGTACCAGATGTACTACACGATCTAAGCCGCGCAGTAGGACGGGCGTATCGCGGTCTTTGACCGGCGGATGTCCGGCCCGCCCCGGGCGGGTCGGGCGCTCACCGGGCCGGAATGCGCTTCAACGCATTCCGGACGGCTCCCGGTTCGCCCGCTCGAGTACCAGATGTACTACACGATCTAAGCCGCGCAGTAGGACGGGCGTATCGCGGTCTTTGACCGGCGGATGTCCAGCCCGCCCCGGGCGGGTCGGGCGCTCACCGGGCCGGAATGCGCTTCAACGCATTCCGGACGGCCCCCGGTTCGCCCGCTCGAGTACCCGATGTACTGCACGATCCACGCCGTAGAGCAATCGACCGCCATGAACGCTTTCGCCCCACCACCGCCCGTTGTCCGCCTGCGCCGCTTCGCTGCGGCGCGGCGCGATGCGATGCGGCGGTGCGCGGCGGTGCGCGCAGCGGGATGAAACGGCACACGGCCCGGGGCTAGCGCTCCGGGCCGTGTCGCTTTCAGGGAACGAACTCCAAGCCGGGCGGCGCCACCCGCCCACCCCCGCCCGACGACGGCCCACGGCCGCCGTCGCGGGAGCGGCTTGGCCGAAGAAACCCGCAACAAATGCAGCAAAGCGCTTTATCGCGGAACCGACACGAGACCGACAGAGTCCGCAGGTTCCGTCGCCGTCGCCAACGATCGCAGGAGGACGAAACGACCCATGCAAGGCGGACCGAAGAGTCCGCTGTCGCATCGGCGACCGCATCCCGCTACCGGGACCGGGACGCCCGCAGCAATGACCGGGGAGGGGCCACCGCTTATGAGGAGAGCCTGCGTCATGTCGTTACATGCCAATCATCGCGTCACCCGCCGCGTCCGCACGGCGCGCACGAGCGCGCACGCGCTCGCCCTGGCCATGACGGCCGCCTTCGCCGCGCTCGCCGCGGTGCCCGTGCACGCCGGGGTCACCGGCTCGATCGCTCTGACCAGCGACTACCTGTTCCGCGGCGTGTCGCAGACCGATCAGGATCCGGCCCTGCAGGGCGGGATCGAGTACGCCCACGACAGCGGCTTCTACGCCGGCGCCTGGGGCAGCAACGTCAGCTGGCTGTCCGACACCGTGGTGGTCGGCGACGACATCTCCAACAGCCTGGAACTGGACGCTTACCTGGGCTACCGCGGCAAGGCCGGGGAGATCGTGTCCTACGACGTCGGCGTGCTGACCTACTACTACCCCGGCGACTATCCGTCCGGCTTCAACAGCCCCAACACCACCGAGATCTACCTCGGCGGCAGCGTGGCGCCGTCGGAGGCGGTGTCGCTCGGGCTCAAGTACTCCTACGCCGTCACCGATCTGTTCGGCTACGCCGACTCCGACGGTTCGTCCTACCTCGACGCCAACCTCAACTGGACCTTCCAGCCCGGCTGGACGCTCAACCTGCACGGCGGCAAGCAGTGGATCGAGCACAACGAAGACTTCGAGTACACCGACTGGAAGCTCGGCGTGACCAAGAGCTTCGACAACGGATTCTCGGTCGCCGCCGCCTACAGCGGCACCGACGCCGAGAAGGCGCTGTACACCAACGCGCACGGCCACTTCCTCGCCGACGACGCCTTCACCCTGACCCTGACCAAGGCGTTCTGAACGCTTTGCGCCCCACCGTCCAAGACATCCACGGAGCTGCGAGATGAAACTGATCATTGCGATCATCCGCCCGTTCAAGCTCGACGAAGTGCGCGAAGCGCTGACCGAAGTCGGCGTATCGGGCATCACCGTCACCGAAGTCAAAGGCTTCGGCCGGCAAAAGGGCCATACCGAGCTGTATCGCGGCGCCGAATACGTCGTCGATTTCCTGCCCAAGCTCAAAGTCGAGTGCGCGGTTCCCGACAGCCTGCTCGACGCCGCGCTGGAGGCGATCCAGAACGCCGCGCGCACCGGCAAGGTCGGCGACGGCAAGATCATCGTCCTGCCGGTCGAAGCGACGGTGCGCATCCGCACCGGCGAGCTCGACGACGACGCTCTTTGAACCCTCACGCGAGATACGACCATGAAGTACACGACGATCGAATCCCGCTCGCGCGAGCGGTCCCCCCATGCCTCGGCCCGCGCGTGGGCCCTGGCCGCGGCGCCGGCCTTGGCGCTGCTCGCCGCCGGCGCCGCGCGCGCCCAGGACGCGGCCGCCGCCGCTGCGCCCGTAGTCGACAAGGGCGATGTGGCCTGGATGCTGACCTCGACCCTGCTGGTGCTGTTGATGACCGTGCCGGGCCTGGCCTTGTTCTACGGCGGGCTGGTGCGCTCCAAGAACGTGCTGTCGGTGCTGATGCAGGTGCTGGCGGTGTTCTCGCTGATCGTGCTGCTCTGGGTCAGCTACGGCTATTCGCTGGCCTTCGCCGGCGGCAACGCCTGGATCGGCAGCCTCGACAAGCTGTTCCTCAAGGGCGTGAACAAGGACGCCCTGGCGGCCACCTTCAGCGCCGGCGTGTCGTTGCCGGAATACGTGTTCGTGGCGTTCCAGTCGACCTTCGCCGGCATCACCGGCGCACTGATCGTCGGCGCCTTCGCCGAGCGGATCAAGTTCTCCGCGGTGTTGCTGTTCGCGGCGCTCTGGTTCACCTTCGCCTACCTGCCGATCGCGCACATGGTCTGGTACGGGCCGGACGGCTTCCTGTTCGCCAAGGGCGCGATCGATTTCGCCGGCGGCACGGTGGTGCACATCAACGCCGGCGTCGCCGGTTTGGTCGGCGCCTACTTCGTCGGCAAGCGCATCGGCTACGGGCGCGAGGCGATCAAGCCGCACAACGTCGCCTACACCATGATCGGCGCCTCGCTGCTGTGGGTGGGCTGGTTCGGTTTCAACGCCGGTTCCAACCTGGAAGCGACCGCCGGCGCAGCCCTGGCTTTCCTCAACACCTTGCTCGCCACCGCCGCCGCGGCGCTGGCCTGGAGCCTGGTCGAAGCGGTGATCAAGGGCAAGCCGTCGATGCTGGGCGGTGCCTCGGGCGTGGTCGCCGGACTGGTCGCGGTGACTCCGGCCTGCGGCACGGTCGGGCCGTTCGGCGCGATCGCGATCGGCGCCATCGCCGGCGCGGCCTGCGTGTGGGGCGTGCACGGGCTCAAGCGCCTGCTGCGCGCCGACGACGCGCTCGACGTGTTCGGCGTGCACGGCCTGGGCGGCATCATCGGCGCGTTGCTCACCGGTGTGTTCAGCTCGCCGGCGCTGGGCGGCTTCGGCCTGGGCGCCGGTAACGACAGCATCCTCGAACAGGTCGGCGTGCAGGCGCTCAGCGTCGGCATTACCGTGGTCTGGTCGGGCCTGGTGTCGGTGCTCGCCTTCGTCGTAGTGAAGGCCGTGGTCGGCCTGCGCGTGGCCGAGGAAGCCGAGCGCGAGGGGCTGGACATCACCAGCCACGGCGAATCGGCGTACGAAAGCTGATCCACGGCGGCCGGCCTTTCGCGCGAAAGGCCGGCCGCGACTGCGCCGCGCCGCGCGCCGTGGCCGGTGCGGACGGCGAGCGCACCGCGCACCGGCGTCAGGGCTGTCCGCTCAGCAAGCGTTCGTACGCCTTGCGCCGGCTGCTGTACGGCGGCACGAACACCACTTCGCTGCGGGCACCCACGCGCACGCTGTCCTTGATATCGAAATGCAGGTGGACGGTGGTCGCGGCGCCGTCGAAGTCGTTGGACACCCGGCCGATGCGCGCGCCGCGCGCCACGGCGGCGCCGAACGCAGCAGGCGCACCGTGTCGGGCTCGAGCTTTTCGTCGGCGCGGATATCGGACTGCGCCTGCGGCCAATCGATCGTCGCCGGGCCCCGTTCGTTCGCCGCCGCCGGCGACGCCAGGATCGCCAAGCCGCATACGGCACCGGACAACGCGATGCGTATCGTCGACATGCAGGAACTCCGCTACGTGACAAAGGCGGCGGCGACGGATCGCTCGCGCGGCGCACCCGGAGAAACGCACTGCCGCGGCGGGCGTGAACGCCGGCTTTTCCGGCGCCCTGGGCGACGCGGACCGCCGCAGCCGGCATCCATCCCCGGCAGGCGGTGGACGGCACGCCACTCTCGGTTGCGCCGCCGGCGCGTTCCGAACCGGCTCGCGCACCGATGGCGCTGCGGCGCTGCCCACTGCGACCGCGCGCCAACCGCAATTCCGATCCGGCGCCACGGAACCGATGTGACGAATAGACGTTTAGCCGTTGTCGAATAAATATTCCTGCCTAGGCTGCCTAGCCCGGATGCATAGCGCTGCATCCCTTACGACGTCCGGACGCAATCGCGGAAGGCAGCCGTATCTCCATCGTCGATCGCGAGAGAACCAGGACGGTTCGCCGCATTAGCGCGGCCAAACGAAACGAAACCTCACGGGAGTTTCGCCAATGTCTCAGCAATCCCAGCGCCACCTCCGCCGGCACATCCTGGCGGCCGCCACCCTCGCCGCCGTCGCCGTTCCCGGCTTCGCCGCCGAACGCGTCAATCTGAGCAGCCTCGATCCGAATCGTCCGGTCGAGGGCTTCATCATCGCCTACAAGTCCGGTTCGCCGGGCAAGGCCGCCGACTTCCAGCGCCGCCTCGACATCGCCGTCGGCGCACTCGGCAAGCGGAGCCTGAGCATCAAGCACGCGCGCTCGGTATCCACCGGCGCCGAACTGGTCGAAACCAGCCGTCCGCTCGACGTGGCCGAAGCGACCACGCTGATGCAGCACATCGCCGCCGATCCGAACGTGGAATACGTCGAGCCGAACTCGATCTTCCATCCGGCGCTGACCCCGAACGACACCAACTATCCCTCGCAATGGGGCTTGCACGGCACCTGGGGCATCCGCGCCAACACCGGCTGGGACAACGGCTACCAGGGGCAGGGCGAAGTCATCGCGGTGCTCGACACCGGCATCACCAACCACCCCGACCTGATCGCCAACCTGACCACGCCGCGCGGCTACGACTTCATCAGCAACGCCGCGACCGCCAACGACGGCGGCGGCCGCGACAGCGACCCGAGCGATCCGGGCGACTGGTGCTCGCCGAACCCGTCCAGCTGGCACGGCACCCACGTCACCGGCATCGCCGCGGCCGTTACCAACAACGCCACCGGCGTCGCCGGCACCGCATTCCGCGCCAAAGTGCTGTCGGCGCGCGTGCTCGGCAAGTGCGGCGGCACCCTGGTCGACATCGCCGATGCGATCACCTGGGCCTCGGGCGGCGTGGTCGCCGGCGTGCCGGCGGTGGGCGCCAACAAGGCCGGCGTGATCAATCTCAGCCTGGGCGGCGGCGGCGCCTGCAGCTCGACCTTCCAGACCGCGATCAACGGCGCGGTGTCGCGCGGCACGACGGTGGTCGTCGCCGCCGGCAACAGCAACGCCGACGCGCGCAACTTCCAGCCGGCCAGCTGCGCCAACGTCATCACCGTCGGCGCGACCACTTCGGCCGGCGCGCGCGCCAGCTTCTCCAACCACGGGCCGGCGGTCGACGTCGCCGCGCCGGGCGTGAGCATCCTGTCGACCTTGAACAGCGGCACCACCACGCCGGGAGCGGCCAGCTACGCCAACTACAGCGGCACGTCGATGGCGGCGCCGTTCGTGGCCGGCATCGTCGCGCTGATGCGCTCCAAGCCTGCCGCCGCGCCGTCGCCGGCCGGGATCGAGTCCATCATCAAGGCCAACGTCACCCCGTTCCCGATCCCTCCGGTTCCGCCGATCGGTACCGGCATCGCCAACGCCGACGCAGCCACCGACGCCACGCCGTAACCGCATCGCCGGCATCGGCCTGCCCGTCCTGCGAACCCCGGCTTCGGCCGGGGTTCGTCTTTTCGGCGTCCGTCGCGCTCGCGCGAACGCATGATGCACTGCGCCATGCAGCGATGCCTCAAACCCGCTTACCGGGCCGCCGCGTCCGTTCGGAGGCCTATCGACTTTGGTCGAACGACTCGCGCGTCTACCGGCGCGTGTAACCGCTTACGTCGACCGTCGGCAGGCACATGCGTGATTGGGGTCACGCTCGTCCAGGCCGACGACGGGTCTTGCCGTCCCGATCGGCTGAGGCTCGAAACCATGCTGCATCGCCGCATCGTGTCCGGAAAATTGACAGCGCTGTCATAGTCGGGCTACATCGGCCGCGCATCGTCAGCCGCCGGCTTCGGATTCGACTCCGATTCGAGCCGCGCACACCACAGGCCACAACCATCGGCCGCCGGCCGACCCCGGGGAGGGGATGTACTGATGACCGTGTCCAGCAGCGCGCGCTTGCGCAGTTCGAGCCTGAGTCTTGCGATCTGTTCGGTGCTGATGGCGGCGCCGGCCTGGGCCCAGCAGTCCGCGCCGACGGCCGAAACGAGCGCCGCGGCGAGCGCGCGCGAAGCCACCGACCTGGACTCGGTGATCGTCACCGTCGAGCGCCGCGAGCAGAGCCTGCAGAAGTACGCCGGCACCGCGCAGGCCTTGTCGCAGGACGATCTGCGCGGACTCGGCATCAACAACGAACTGCGCCAGATGCAGGTCGCCGTGCCCGGGCTGAGCATCGCCAATCAGGAGGGCGCGACCGAAGTCTTCATCCGCGGCGTGGGTTCCTCCAACAACACCGAACTCGGCGACCCCGGCGCCGCGCCGCACGTCAACGGCGCCTACATCCCGCGTCCGCGCGGCTTGGGCGGCATGTTCTACGACCTGGAACGGGTCGAGATCAACAAGGGTCCGCAGGGCACCTTGCGCGGCCGCAACGCGCTGGCCGGCACCCTCAATATCGTCACCAAGCGGCCCGAGCTCGGCGGCGTGTTCGGCGGCTACGTCCAGGGCGAGATCGGCAACCGCGAACAGCGCGGCTACGAGACCGCGCTGAACTTCCCGCTCGGCGACTACGCCGCACTGCGTTTCGCCGGCTACCACATCGAGAAGGAGGCCGGGTTCGAGAACGTCGGCCTGTGGCGGCATATCCAGCCGGCCGGCATCCAGGACGACAACGCCGGCCGTCTGTCGTTCCTGTACGAGCCGGACGACAAGCTCTCGGTGTTCGCGATGCTCGACGTCGGCCGCGAACGCGGCACCGGCTATCCGGGCGCGAACCTGTTCCGCGCCGCCCAGGAAGGCTACGACGCCGACGATATCGAACTGCGCGACATCATCTATCGCGGCGTACAAGGCAAGGTCGACAACAAGCTGTGGGGCTTCCAGGGCACCGTGCGCTACGACTTCGGTCCGGTCAACCTGGAATACAACGGCAGCTACCGCGACGTCGACTACTTCCAGATCAACTCCGCCTCCGACGGCAATACCTGGCCGGGCCGCGACCTGCGCGAGCGTCCGCCCGGACAGCCGGCGACCTGGGGCGGCATCGACTACGACAACTTCGGCACCAACTACCTGCAAGCGCGGTCGCAGGCGCAGACCCACGAAGTGCGGTTGTCGTCGGCCGACGATGCGCGCTTCCGCTGGACCACCGGCGGGTTCTACTTCCACGAAAAGCAACAGGTGGGCTTCATCGCCCTGGCCGACAAGGGCGCGTTCTACTCGGGCACCGAGTTCACCATGCCCGATGTCGACGGCAAGTCCTGGGCGGTGTTCGGCGACGGCACCTTCGACGTCAACGAGCGGTTCCGGGTCAAGGGCGGCCTGCGCTACACCGACGAGCGCAAGTCGCGCGACGGCATCGGCGGCAACTGGACCATCGGCCTGGGCGGCGAGGGCGGCGTGTTCCAGACCCGGCTCGGCACCGAAGGCTTCATGCCGACCCTGCTCGACCGGCCGAGCTTCGACGTCGCCGGGCTGAGCAGCAACGCCGACATGGCCCGCTTCCTGCTGCAGGGCATCTTGCGAGCCGGCGCGCGCGACACCATGCAGCAACAACTGCAGGGCATCGTCGACGGCTCGCGTCCCAACGGCACCTGCATCGACCGCCCCGACATCGGCGGCAACAGCGTCGATTGCCCGGCCAACGGCCAGCACAGCTTCCTGGTGCTGGGCGTGCCGTCGCCGCAGCACGGTTCCAGCGCTTTCGACTTCCTCGACTGGCGCATCGGCTTCGAATACGACCTGACTCCGCGCAACCTGCTCTACGCCACCGTCTCCACCGGCCACAAGGCCGGCGGCTTCAACGACAGCTTCGACGTCAACGTCATTCCCGAGACCTACAAGCCGGAGAAGCTCACCGCATTGGAGATCGGCTCGAAGAACTCGTTCGATTTCCTCGGCCGCACCGCGACTTTCAACGTCAGCGGCTTCTACTACGACTATGCCGATCAGGTGTTCCAGGACCTGAGCGTGATCGCGTTCAACCCCGACGGCGAGGCCACCGGCTTCGCCTTGGTCAACCGCAACGTCGGCAAGTCCGAACTGTACGGCCTGGAGGCCGAGAGCCGTCTGCGCTTCGGCGGCGGCTTCACCCTCGACCTCAACGCGCTGTACCTGCAGACCAAGATCAAGCGCGGCGTGGTCGCCGACGTGCGCAGCCAGGATTTCGGCAACGGCGGCATCACTTCGCAGATCGACCTGGCCGGCAACGAACTGCCGTTGTCGTCGCGGTTCACCCTCAACGCCCGGCTGCAGCAGGCGATCGACTTCGCCCGCGGCACGTTCGACTGGCAGGTCCTCGCGGCCTACCGCTCCTCGTTCTTCCTGACCCAGTACAACGACCGCGACGTGACCTTCCTGCGCGATACCGCCGGCACGGTCGACCGGGTCGAGAGTTCGGCCATCGCCGGCTTCCCCGACGAGCAGCCCGGCTTCACCCAGATCAACGCCGGCGCCGGTTTCACCACCCTCGACGGCGCTTGGCGGTTCGAGGTCTGGGGCAGCAACCTGACCAACAAAGACGTGTCGCAGAAGGCCCTGGTCGGTTCCGGCGTGAACGTGCGCTTCCTCAACGACGCGCGCAGCTACGGCATGCGCGTGCGCTGGAACTTCTGATGCCGGCAACACGGCCTTGCAAGCCGGCCGTGCCGTCGTGCGCTCCGCTCCGCGGCGCACGGCGGCAACGGCTGGACGCGTTGGCGACAGCGGGCCAAGAGCCTTCGGCGACGCCCCGCCATGGTCGTCCCCGCGACAGCGGCGATTCGGACGCTTCAGTACGCTCTGTGTTGCGCCGTTCCCGCGAACGCGGGAGTCCAGCGGCTTCAGTGCACTCTCTCCCCCGTCATTCCCGCGAACGCGGGAATCCAGAGGCTTCGGCGTCATGCCTCGGCGGAGCCCTGGACTCCCGCCTTTGCGGGCACGGCATCGGGTCGATTCCGCGGTGTCCGGGTGCGCTCCCTGCGCGCCAGCGTCGTGCATGGAGTGTGCCTACTTCCCGATTCAGCCTGCTCCCCGCCGCCGTAGATTTCATTGCAATCGAATTCTTGCCCGAAAACGCCGCTGCGCCGTGGTCAAGCCCGGCAGCGGCCGGTAGAACGGCAGGCACCGCGCAGCCATTCTCCGGAACCGCATGAAACTCTCCCTGCTCGATACCCTGATCGTTCTGTTCTATCTGGCCGGCGTGTTCGCCCTCGCGCAATGGGTTTCGCGCGAGAAGGGCGGCCACGAGAAAACCGCCAAGGACTATTTCCTCGCCAGTAAGGCGCTGCCGTGGTGGGCGATCGGCGCTTCGTTGATCGCCGCCAACATTTCCGCCGAACAGATCATCGGCATGTCCGGCTCGGGCTATGCCCTGGGCCTGGCGATCGCGTCTTACGAGTGGATGGCCGCGGCCACCCTGCTGCTGGTCGGCAAGTTCTTCCTGCCGGTGTTCCTGCGCAACGGCATCTACACCATGCCGCAGTTCCTCGAGGAGCGTTACGGCAACGGCATCCGCACGGTGATGGCGGTGTTCTGGCTCGGCCTGTACGTGTTCGTGAACCTGACCTCGATCCTGTGGCTGGGCTCGATCGCGGTGGCCCAGGTCACCGGCATGGACCAGTTCCTGGCCCTGGCCTTGCTCGGCGCGTTCGCGCTCGCCTACCAGTTGTACGGTGGCCTCAAGGCGGTGGCGCTGACCGACATCGTCCAGGTCACCCTGCTGGTGCTCGGCGGACTGATGGTGGCGGCGCTGACACTGGGCAAGATCGGCGGCGACGCCGGCATCCTGGCCGGCTTCAAGACCTTGTGGGCGACGCATCCGGATCACTTCAAGATGATCCTCTCGCCCGACAACCCGCACTACAAGGACCTGCCCGGCATCGGCGTGCTGCTCGGCGGCCTGTGGGTGATGCATGTCAGCTACTGGGGCTTCAACCAGTACATCATTCAGCGCGCGCTCGCCGCCAAGGACCTGCGCGAGGCGCAAAAGGGCATCGTGTTCGCCGCCGCGCTGAAGATCATCCTGCCGATCATCGTGGTCCTGCCGGGGATCGCCGCGCTGATGCTGGCGCCGGACCTGCCGCGCTCCGACGACGCTTATCCGGCGATGATGGCGCTGCTGCCGACCGGTGTGCTCGGCCTGGTGTTCGCGGCGCTGGTCGCGGCGATCGTGGCCTCGCTGGCCTCGAAGATCAATTCGGTCGCGACCATCTTCACCCTGGACTTCTACGCCAAGCGCAGACCCGATGCGCAGGAGCGGCAACTGGTGCGGGTGGGGCGCGTGACCGCGGCGATCGCGATCGCGATCGCGATCCTGACGGCGCGCCCGCTGATCGGCGGCTTCGACCAGGGCTTTCAGTACATCCAGGAATACACCGGTTTCTTCACTCCGGGCATCGTGGTGATCTTCGTGCTCGGCCTGTTCTGGAAACGCGCCAACGAAGCCGGCGCGCTGGCCGCGGCGCTGGGTTCGTTCCTGCTGTCGATCGCGCTGAAGCTGGCCTGGCCGGAGTTGCCGTTCGTCAATCGGGTCGGACTGGTGTTCGTGCTCGCCGCGGCGCTGGCCGTGCTGGTCTCGCTGGCCACGCCCTCCGGCGCCGGAGTCGACCGCATCCGCCACGACGGCGTGAGCTATGCGACCGCGCCTTCGTTCAACCTCGCCGCGATCGCCGTGCTGGCGATCCTGGTCGCGCTGTACGCCGTGTTCTGGTGAGGGCGGCAGCGCCCGATCCGTGCGGCCGCCGCGCCGCACGCCGGCGGCGGGCGCGATCAGCGCCGGCGCGTGCGGGCCTTGGCGGCGGGACCGGTGGACTGGCGCAGTTGCAACTCGTAGGCGGCGACGATCATCTGCCCGTCCTGCGGCGACTTGATCCGCTTGAACAACTCGTTCGTGGCCAGCCGGCCCATCTCGCGGGTCGGCTGGCGCACCGTGGTCAAGGGCGGATAGATCTGGCGCGCGATCGGCGTGTCGTCGAAGCCGCACACCGACACGTCGCCGGGAATCGACAGGCCCATTTCGCTGGCGGTGCGGATGGTGCCGGCGGCCATGTCGTCGTTGGCGGCGAAGATCGCGGTCGGCGGATCGGGCATCAACAGCAGGCGCTGGGCGCAGATCGCGCCGGTGTCGTAGTGGAAGTCGCCCTCCGCCACCAGCGCCGGATCGTAGGCGATGCCGGCCGCGGCCAGGCCGTCGCGATAGCCGTTCAAGCGCCACTGGCTGGCGCCGTGTTCAGGATGGCCCTTGATGTGGGCGATGCGGCGATGGCCGAGCGAAATCAGGTGCGCCATCATTTCGCGCACTGCGCGCTCTTCGTCGAGGATCACGCCGATGCGGCCGCTGCGCAGCTTGGGCGAGATGTTGGCGTAGGGAATGCCGAGCTGGCCCAGCCGCTTCATCAGCCCGGGATGATCGGTCAGCGGCGGGGTCAGCACCAGGCCGTCGGCGCGCGAGCGTTGCACGATCTCGTCGACGTGGGCCACCAGCTTGCGCTCGCCGTAGGTGACCGGCGCGAGCATGAGGTTGTAGTGCTGGGCGATGCAGGCGTCGAGCATGCCGGCCTGCACCTCCATCAGATAGTTGCTGGACGGATTGTCGTACAGCAGCGCGACCAGGAACGAACGCTGGCCGGCCAGGCTGCGCGCGGAGGGGTTGGGACGGTACTGGAGTTTGCGCGCCGCGGCTTCGACGCGCTTGCGCGTCTCGTCGCTGACGTTGGGCTCCTGGTTGAGCACGCGCGACACCGTCTTCATCGACACGCCCGCCGCGTCCGCCACGTCTTCGATACGCACCCGCATGAGCTGCCGATTCCCTGTCGCGTGTTGGGCGCATTCTGCCAGAACCGGCGGCGGATGCCCGCGCCGCGCCCACTCCCGTTCCGCCGTACGGACACAGCGCCCATAGGACGCTCATGTTCGGCACATCCATCGATCCCGAGGAGCGAACCATGAACGCAAGCAGCGGGCGCGCAGGCGCCGATCACGTACCGTCGCCGGCGCGGCGCCCGGTTCCGCACCGGTTGGCCTGCGCGCTCGCTCTGGCCTGCTTGCCGGCGATGGCGCCGGCGCAGGCGCCTTCGCTCGATCTTGCGCGCTGGCCCGCGCAGCAGGCGCCGATCCCGCGCGACGCCGCATTGGAGGCGCGCGTGGCCGCGCTGTTGGCGCGGATGAGCGTGGAGGAGAAAGTCGGCCAGATCGTCCAGGCCGACATCAACAGCGCCACCCCGGACGACGTGCGCAAGTACCACCTCGGTTCGGTGCTGGCCGGCGGCAATTCGGAGCCCGGCGGCATCTCCGAGCCCGGCGGACGCTACGACGCCGCGCCCAAGGAATGGCTGGACATCGCCGACCGCTTCTACGAGGCCTCGATGGACACCGCCGACGGCAAGCCGGCGATTCCGATCCTGTTCGGCATCGACGCCGTGCACGGCCACAACAACCTGATCGGCGCGACGCTGTTTCCGCACAACATCGGCCTGGGCGCGACGCGCAATCCGGAACTGATCCGCCGCATCGGCGAAGCCACTGCGGCCGAGGTGCGCAGCACCGGCATGGAATGGACCTTCGCCCCGACCCTGACCGTGCCGCGCGACGATCGCTGGGGACGCACCTACGAAGGCTATTCGGAAGACCCGCGCCTGGTCGCCGACTATGCCGCCGCCGCGATCGAAGGCCTGCAGGGCAAGCTCGGCAGCAAGCAGTTTCTCGACGGCGCGCACGTGATCGCCTCGGCCAAGCACTTCCTCGCCGACGGCGGCACGTTCGAGGGCCGCGACCAGGGCGATGCGCGGATCGACGAGGACGAACTGCGCACGGTGCACGGCGCGGGCTATCCGCCGGCGCTGCAGGCCGGCGCGCAGACGGTGATGGCTTCGTTCTCCAGCTGGCAAGGCCGCAAGATGCACGGCAATCGCGATTTGCTGACCGGCTTGCTCAAGCAGCGCTGGCAGTTCGACGGCTTCGTGGTCGGCGACTGGAACGCGCACGGCCAGCTGCCGGGGTGCCGCAACGAGGATTGTGCGGCGGCGTTCAATGCCGGCGTCGACATGCTGATGGCGCCCGACAGTTGGCGCGGCTATTACGAGAGCGCGTTGAAGCAGGTGCGCAGCGGCGAGATCGCGATGGCGCGGCTGGACGATGCGGTGGCGCGAATCCTGCGGGTCAAGCTGCGCCTGGGCCTGTTCGAGGCCGGCAAGCCCTCGCAGCGTCCGCTCGGCGGCAAGTTCGAACTGCTCGGCAGTCCGGCGCACCGTGCCGTCGCCCGCCAGGCGGTGCGCGAATCGCTGGTGTTGCTCAAGAACGAAGGCGAGACGCTGCCGATCTCGCCCAAGGCCCGCGTCCTGGTGGTCGGCGCGGCCGCGGACGACGTCGCCCGCCAGTCCGGCGGTTGGACCTTGAACTGGCAGGGCACCGGCCTGAAGCCGTCCGACTTCCCGCATGCGCAATCCATCTGGGCCGGCCTGCGCGAGCAGATCCAGGCCGGCGGCGGCGAAGCGGAGTTGTCCGTCGACGGCCGCTACCGGCGCAAACCCGACGTGGCGGTCTACGTCTACGGCGAAGAACCGTATGCCGAGTTCCAGGGCGACTTGCGCACGCTGGCGTTCCGGCCGACGCGCAATCCCGAGCTGGACCTGCTGCGCAAGCTCAAGGCCGACGGGATCGCGGTGGTGAGCGTGTTCCTGTCGGGGCGGCCGCTGTGGGTCAATCGCGAGATCAATGCTTCCGACGCCTTCGTCGCCGCCTGGCTGCCGGGTTCGGAGGGCGGCGGCATCGCCGATGTGTTGCTGCGCGGCCGCGACGGCCGCGTGCAACACGATTTCAAGGGCAAGCTGTCGTACTCGTGGCCGAAGACGGCGGTGCAGACGGTCAATGTCGGCGATCGCGATTATGCACCGCAGTTCGCGTTCGGCTATGGCCTGAGCTATGCCCAGGGGGGCACGCTCGGGACGCTGGCGGAGGATCCGGGCACGGCCGATCTGGACCCGCGCTCGGTGCAATTCCTCGGTCGCGGCGCGCTCCCGCGCGGTTGGCGCCTGCGCGCGACCGCGCAGGGGCGCGCCAGCGAAGCGATCAAGCCGCCGCTGGCGGCCGCGGCGGCATTGGCGGTGACGGCGGTGGATTACCGTGCGCAGGAAGACGCGTGGCGCCTGCAATGGAAGGACGCGGCTCGGCTGGAGTGGATCGCCGATGCGCCGCAGGAGCTGTTGCGCGAGACCAACGGCGACGTGCAGTTGCTGATCGCGCTCAAGGTCGATGCGATCGGTGCGGACGAGGTCGCGTTGTTGGCCGGTTGCGGGCCCAAGTGCGAGGCCCGGCTGCCGCTGAGCGCGGCCTTGCGCGCGCTGCCACGCGGGCAGTGGCAGCGCATCGGCGTGCCGCTGAAGTGTCTGCGCGCCGCCGGCGCCGACATGGCCAAGCTGGAGATTCCGTTCGGCCTGCAGGCGGGGGCCGGCACTTCGCTGACCTTGCACGAGGTGGCCTACGGCACCGACGCGGAGAAGGTGATCGACTGCAAGCGCCAGTGACGCTCGCAGCGCCGCTTCGCCCGCCGGGCGGAGCGGCGTCGCCGCTGTCCTGTAGGAACGGCCTCCCACGGGGGTTTCCTTCGGTCGTAAGCCGCGACAACCGAAGCGACGTACGCAAGCGTTGTGGGCAAGGCCCGGTAGGCGAGGCCATGGCGCTACGGATCGGGCGGGTAGTCGCTTTTTGAGCGTGGCGTGGTATCCCACCGCTCCGGTGGTCGCGGCTCGCGCCGCTCCTACACGGGCGGCGTGCTAGCAGACCCCTGGACAGTTTGTCCTGCGGCGGTTTGCCGCAGCCCTGCGGCGCGGCGACGGGACTAGGATGCGGCGCATGAACGCATTGTCCCGTCCGTTACTGAGCGGCCTGCTCGTCGACGACGACCCGGCCTACGTCGCCACCCTGCAACGCAGCCTCGCCCGCCGCGGCATCGAAAGCCGCACTGCCGGCAGCGTCCGCCAGGCGCTCGACCTGGCCCTGGCGCAGCCGCCGGGCTTCGCCCTGATCGACCTCAAGCTCGGCCACGAATCCGGCCTGCAGCTGATCCGGCCGCTGCGCGAGCTGCGGCCGGACATGCGCATCGTGCTGGTCACCGGCTACGCCAGCGTGGCGACCGCGGTCGATGCGATCAAGCGCGGCGCCGACGACTATCTGCCCAAGCCGGCCAGCGTGCCGGCGATCCTGGCGGTGCTCGGCATCGAATCGGCGGACGCGCCGCCGCCGGTGGCCGCGGCGAGCGAGACGATGATGCCGCTGCGGCGGATGGAGTGGGAGCACATCCAGCAGGCGCTCAACGACACCGGGGGCAACATCTCGGCGACTGCGCGCCTGCTCGGCATGCACCGGCGTTCGCTGCAGCGCAAGCTCGGCAAGCGTCCCGGTCCGGAGCGCCGCATCGTCGGCCTGTAACCCGGTCAGGTGGGAGCGGCGCAGCACGGGGATTTCCTCCGGTCATACGCCGCGCCCCCGGGACGCGCAGAGAGCCCAACGCCGACGCCACCGATCGAAGCCCGCGACCGTCGCGGCGTAGAAGCGGCGCAAACCACGACCGCCATCCTTCACGCTCGCCGCGTCTTTGTCCTGGCCCCCTTGTAGGAGCGACGCAAGTCGCGACCGCCATCCTTCACGCTCGTCGCGTCTTTGTCCTAGACCTTTGTAGGAGCGGCGTAAGCCGCGACCGCGCTCGTGCGGTCTCGCGGCGTTTGTCGCTCGAAGGCTTCAAAGCTTCAAGCGAAGCTTCCGTCCGCTAGCGGCCAGGCCACCTTCTTGACCAAGGCAGTCCTACCGGATTTCCTTCGGTCAAAAGCAACCAAAGAAAACCTCATGGCGCGGGCTGCTCCTCACAGGCCCTCCCTGGCCCGGCTGCGCACGGCCCGCCTCCCTGCGGGCCGCCCGACGGGGCTTCGATTTGTTTTCGCGAGTCCGAAGCGGCGCCAAGCGCTTCACGGCAACAGCAACAACAGCGCGTATCGCCGTCGCCGCGTTGGGGCCTCACGGCCCCGTCGCCCCCAGCGGTCTGACCAGCGCCTGCACCTGCGTCTCGCTGCGCTTGCCCTGCGCATCTTCGAACACCAGGGGCATCGGCACGCGTTCGCCGGCGCGCAGGGCGCGATGTAGGCCGATCAGCATGATGTGGTAGCCGCCCGGGGCCAGGGCGATGCGGCGACCGGCGGGCAGGGGCAGGGCGGCGATCTGGCGCATGCGCATCATCTGTCCGTCCATCGCCATCTCGTGCACTTCCACGGCGGCGGCGACCGGCGAGCGGGCCGCGATCAGGCGGGTGTCGCGCTGCGCCGTCAGGCGCATGAAGGCGCCGGTGGCGTGTTGCTGGGCGACGCTGGCGCGCACCCAGGGCGCGTCGACCGCGACTTGGGCGGCGGCGGTGGCGCTGGACAAGCACAACAACGCGGCCAGGGCGGCGCAACGGAAGCGGGCGATCATCGGGTAGCGCTCGTGGGGGACCGAGGAGAGCGGACGTCAGAGGATCTGACGGATATCGTCGACGCAGTGCTGCGCGCTCTGCTCGTGGCGCAGGGCGATGCGCAGCGCGCCTTCGGCGTCGAACACGTAGCTCAGCGCCGAGTGGTCGATGGTGTAGGACGCGCCGGTCGGAACTTTGGCGTAGACCACGCGGAAGTCCTTGGCGGTGCGGGCGGTGCGCTCGGCGTCGCCGTACAGCCCGAGGAAGCCCGGGTCGAAGGCGCGCACGTAGGTGTCCAGCACGCTCGGCGTGTCGCGCTCCGGGTCCAGGGTCACGAAGATCACCTGCAGGCGCTCGCCTTGCGCGCCGAGCAATTTGCGGATCTGCACCGCGCGGGTCAACGCAGTCGGGCACACGTCCGGGCACTGGGTGAAGCCGAAGAACAGCAACACCGGGCGACCGCGGAATTCGGCCAGGCGGCGTTCGCGGCCTTGCGGGTCGAGCAACTGGAAATCGCGGGCGAAATCGCGTCCGGTCAAGTTGATGCCGTGCAGCGACAGCGGACGCTGACCGCCGCAGGCGCTGAGCAGGCCGGCGCAGGCCAGGCCGGCGAGGATGCGGCGGCGCGCAGACAGTTCGATCGGGACGGGAAGGCGGAGCGCGGACACGGCGGCGGCCTGGTCGATGCGGGAGGTCCGCATTGCAGCACCGCCGTCGCAGGCGCGGATGTGGTCGAGTGTCGCAGCGTGGGGTGGCGCTGCCAGCGCTTACAGATCGCGTACCACCCAGCCGCTGGGGTGCGGTGCGTCTTCGCCGCTGTCGAGCGCGGCCTGGGCGACTTCGTCCGGGCTGCGTCCGGCTTTCCAGGCCGCGGCCATCGCCGCCAGGCGCTCGCGGGTGGCGCGGGTGTAGGCGCCTTCCATTTCGTTCTGGGCGTCGGCGGCGAGTTTCTGCGGATACAGGGTGCGCGCGTCTTCGCTGCGGTTGAGCAGGGCGATCAGGCGCGACAACGCGGTGCGGAAGCTGGCCGCGCCCAGCGCGGTGCGCTGAGTGCGTTGCAGGTGCCACACGGTCAGGTATTCGACCGGGCCGAGCAGGCGCCGTGGCGTGGCGCCGAAGAAATGTCCGGACAAGGCGCTGACCGCGACCGGGCCGCCGGCATCGGGCAGGCGGGTCGCGCCCCAAGAGCTCAACGCGCCGCCGGGCAGGTCCATGCGCCGCAAGGCGGTGCCGAAGGTGTCGGCGAGCAGGCGCTGGGCATGCGCGTCGTCGCTCTCGGCGACCACCCCGAGCAGGCGGATGAACAAGGGATAGCGGTCTTCGCCGAGCCGGCGCACCACGCGCTTGAGCACGGCCAGGCGATACTCCGCGTCGCTGTGCGCGGCGAGCGCGGAGATCAGCCGGTCGGCGCCGGCGCGCAGGGCTTCGGGGCTGGGAATGGAATCGTTCAAGCGGGGCGGGACGCGGTCGGACCGGCGCCTAGGGTAGCGCGGACGCGGGGGCCGGGCCGATGTCTCGGTTAGGGCGCGCCGGGGCACGGCCGCGGCTGGCGCCGCTCCTGCCCCGGAACGGATCAGGCGAGCGCGTCGAGGACGGCGTCGGCGCCGCGGTCGGCGGCGGAGGACAGGTCCAGGCGGCCGAGTTCGTGCTCGAAGCCGGGATCGCCGGCCAGGCGGCGCTCGCCTTCCGGCACGCCGCTCCAGGCGTCGGCGTTGAGCACGGTTTCGCCGGCGTCGGCGGCCGGCGGCGCATACGCCGGCATCGCCGCTTCGGCAACCTGGGGGGCTTGCTGGATCTGTTCCTGTGCGGTCGGTTCGCGCCCGCGCAGACTCTCGAGCGCGGCCTGCCCGTCGAGGCTGGCGCGGTCGATGCGCGAATCGGGACCGATGGTGCTCATGCGGGGCAGGCAACGGGTGAAGTCGGGGGGATGGGCGAAATGTAACGCCGCACGGGGAGGGAGGATACTCGGGACGACCCTAGGTGCCCTCGCCCCGGTTCAGCTGCCCGGCGCCGGAGCGTGACCGGAGTGGCGACGCCGCCACGGTCGCGGTCCGGTCTGCGTGATAGCCTCGTCACCCTCTCGCTGCAAGGGCCGCGCATGGCGAAGGACCAGGGCGCCGACAAGACCGAACCGCCGACCCCAAAACGGATCCGGGACGCGCGCAAGGAAGGCAATGTCGCCAAGAGCAAGGAGCTGACCAGCACGGTGCTGGTGCTCGGCTGGGTGGTATGCGGCTGGCTGATGCTGGACTTCATGCGCACCAAGCTGATCCGGCTGTTCGAGACCTGCCTCAAGGCGATCAACCAACCCTTCGGCGACGCCCTGCGCGAATCCGGCGCAGCGGCGTTCGACGCCCTGCTGTGGCTGTCGCTGCCGTTGCTGGCGATGGCGGTGTTCCTGGGCGTGATCGTCGAGTTCCTCCAGGTCGGGCCGATCCTGACCCTGGAGAAGCTCAAGCCCAGCATGGAGAAGATGAACCCGGCCGAAGGGCTGAAGAAGATGTTCTCCATGGACAACCTGGTCGAGCTGGTCAAGTCGGTGCTCAAGAGCGCCGCCCTGATCGGCATCGGCGGTTTCGTCCTGTTCCAGATGCTGGCCCAGCTGATGCTGCTGCCCTACGCGCCGCCGGCGGCGATGGGCGCGGGCATCTGGCACGGGCTGGTGCGGATCTCGGTGTGGACGATCTTCGTGTTCTTCTTCGTCTCGGCGATCGACGTCTGGTACCAGAAGTTCGCCTACCTGAAGCAGCTGCGCATGAGCCGCCGCGACATCCAGCAGGAGGTCAAGGAGAACGAGGGCGACCCGCATGTGAAGAGCCGGCGCCGGCAGTTGCATCAGGAATGGTCGCAGCAGAACATGCTCAATGCCGTCCGCCAGTCGAACGTCGTCGTGACCAATCCCACCCACATCGCCATCGCCCTGCAGTACGAGCACGGCGTGACCGACCTGCCGGTCGTGGTCGCCAAGGGCGAGGGCTACATGGCCGAGCAGATCAAGGCCGCGGCGGTCGAGGCGGGGGTGCCGATCCTGCAGAACGTCGAACTCGCGCGCGGCCTCAACGAGCGCGTCGCCCTGGACGACTACATCGGCAACGAGTTCTTCGAAGCGGTGGCCGAGGTCCTGCACTGGGCCGAAGGCGTGCGCCGCCTGCGCGACGGCGACGACAGCACGCCGGAACTGCCGCCGCCGGTGGAAGAGCCGCGCTGAGGCGCGGCGGTTGTGGACGGCCTTCGCAATCCTCTCGCTGTTTCCCCATTTGAAAAAGGGAGCTAGGGGGGATTTGCCGTTGCGGTTGCTTTCACGAGCAAGCGCATCGAAGCGAAGCCAAAAGCAAATTCCTACCTCCCTTTTTCAAAGGGAGAACCGCCAGCGTTGATCCAAAGGGGCATCGGCAGCATGCTCCGCCGAATCCCGAATCCCGAATCCCGAATCCCGAATCCCGAATCCCGAATCCCGAATCCCCGCCTCACCCGCCGAACACGCGGTTCAAGGCATCCAGCAAGCCGCGGTTGTCGGCCAGGCGGTCGAGCACGATCTCGACGTACACGCCGAGCATCAGCAGGATGATCCAGGTCGCCAGCCAGGCCTTGATCGGCATGGTGATGGTGAAGACGTTGAGCTGCGGGGCGAAGCGGTTGACCAGGCCGAACGACAGGTCGATCAGCAGCAGCACCACCATCGCCGGCGCGGCCAGCACCAGCAGCGCGGTCATCAGGTAGCTGAATTGTCCGACGAACAGCTCCATGCCGATCGGATGCAGGTCGGGGAAGTACGAGGTCACCGACCACATCGCGTAGCTCGACAGCAGCAGGTCGAGGAACACCAGGAAGGCGCCGCTGGCCATGAACAGCCAGGCCGCGAATTGCGACAGGAAGCTGCCGTGCAGCGAGGCCTGATGGCCCTGGATCGGGTCGAACACCTGCGCCAGGGTCATGCCGACCTGGGTGTCGATGATGTTGCCCGCGGCGCTGATCGCCCAGAACACCATGCCGAAGCAGAAGCCGATCGATACGCCGATGAACAGCTCTTTGAGGATGATCGGCGCCCAGGCGAAGGTGCCCAGGGTATTGAGCGGCACGCCGTTCATGGCCACCGGGATGGCGATGATCGCCAGGCTGACCATGAAGCTGTTGCGCACCAGTGGGGGCATGTTCTCCGAGGTGAGCAGCGGCAGCATCATGAAGGCCCCGATCACCCGCGGCAGCACCAGCCCCAGCGCGAGCAGGACGTTGCCGACCGAATCGAAATTCATCGCCCGCCTGCGCCTTAGTGCCGGACCAGGCCCGGGAAGTCGATGAAGATCCGGTCGGCGAAGGTGTACAGCGTGCCGCCGATCATCGACGCGGTGACGAACAGGGTCACCACGATCACCGCGAACTTGATCGCGTAGGCGAAGGTCTGCTCCTGCAACTGGGTTGCGGCCTGGATGAAGGCCACCACCAGGCCCACCACGGCCGCAGCCACCACCGGCGGCCCCGACAACAGCAGGGTCAGCCACAGGGCCTGTTTGGTGAGTTCTAGCATGTCGCCCATAGCGGCCGGGATTGGGGATTTGGGATTGGGGATTGGAAAGCTAAAGCGGTGCGGGGCCGGGAGGGGTTCGGCGAATCCCGAATCCCCAATCCCGAAGGCGGCGCTAGCCGCCGTAGGTCAACACCAAGCCGTGCACCAGCTTGGCCCAGCCGCCGATCAGCACGAACAGCAGCAGCTTGAACGGCAGCGAGACGGTGGTGGGGGACAGCATCATCATGCCCAGCGAGAGCAGGATGTTGGACACCACCAGGTCGATGATCAGGAACGGCAGGAAGATCAGGAAGCCGATCTGGAACGCGGCGGTGAGTTCGCTGACGGTGAAGGCGGGGATCACCACGATGAAGTCGTTCACCGAGATGTCGCCGCGCGCGGCCGGCGGCAGCAGGCGCTGGGCGCTGCGCAGGAAGAACGCCCGCTCGGCATCGCTGGAGTGCTTGATCAGGAACTTGCGCAGCGGCTCCTTGCCGGCGTCCATCAGCGCCAACAGGCGCGCGGTGTCCATCTTGCCGCCGGCGCTGAGCAGGGCCGAGGGCGGTTTGCCCGCGCCGCCGGCGGTGGTCGCGGCCGCGGCCGGTGCGGCGGGCGCAGCGGCGACCGGCGTGGCGGTGGTGGTGACGGTCACGCTGGTGCCGGCGGCCAAGCCGGTCGGCGCCGGCGCGTTCGCGGCGGGCGTCGCAGCGGCATTGACGGCGACCGGCGCAGCGCTGGCCGCAGGCGCTGTCGCTGCGCTGGCGGCCGGTGCGCCCGCGGGCGCGGCGGCGCCGACCGGCGGCTGGCCCTGAGTCGCGCTCGCCGCCGGTTGGCCGCTCAGGCGCGCATTGATCGCGTCGTGGGTTTCCAGGATCACCGGATACATCACGTAGATCGACAGCACGATCGCCAGGCCGTTGATGACCACGTTCGGCGGCACCTGCTGCAGGCCCAGCGCGTTGCGCAGCAGGCTCAGCACGACCACGATCTTGGTGAAGGACGTCACCATCACCGCGACGAACGGGGCCAGCGCCAGGCTGACCACCGTGACCAGCACCAGCGCCGGCGAGAACGAACTGAAATCCATCGGTCAGCTCCAGCTGATCAGCCGCACGCCGAGGGTGTCGCCGACCGCCACGATCTCGCCGCGGCCGGCGTCGCGGCCGTTGGCGCGGATCACCACGTTCGCGCCTTCTAGGCGCGAGGGCAGGGCGAACACGTAGCCGGGCTGGAAGCCGGACAGCTCCTGGTACTTGCACTCCAGGCGGCCGAGATCGAAGTCGAGCCGGACCGGCACGTCGGGCGCAGTGGGTTCCGCGGACTCGGGGGCGGCGGACTCGGTGTCGGACATCGCGGAAGTCTCCTGGTGCGTGGCAAGGGTCAAGGGCGGGCCGTCGATGCGCCAGCCGTCGGCGAGCGCGCTCAGCGGCCAGGCGAAGCCCGGCACCTGCGCCTGCACCGGCGGCGGACGCTGGGCGTTGCCGATCACCAGCACGTCGCCCGGACGCAGCTGGCGGAATTGGTCGTAACGCAACTGCGGGCCGTTCCAGCGCAGCGCTACCGGCACCGGCAGGTCGCCCCAGCGGGCGATCGCGTTCGGGTCCTGCACCGGCTCGACGATGTCCGAGCGCGACAGCAACTGGCCGACCCAGTTCACCGGCAGGCGCAGGCTGCCCCGGCTGAGCACCTGCTGTCCGGACGGATCGCCGATGACGAAGGCCAGCCACAGTCCGTCGAGCTCGGCCTCGGCCTCGGCATGCGCGCTGCGGATCGGGTCGTTGTCGTCGGCGACCGGGATCAGGGCGACGTCGATCGCCTGGCTCAGCCGCATCAGCTGCGTTTCGTGCGCCAGGCTCCAGGCCAACAGGCGCGAGCGGCCCTGGTAGTCGCTCCAATGCAGCCCGGTATCGGCTTCCTGGCTCGGGTTGCTTTCGAAATGCAGCTTGATCCGCGCGCCGTCGCCTTCCAGGGTGAAGACTTCCCCGTGCACCGCCTGCGCCGGCAGGAACTGCAGCCAGGCGCCGTCGCGGGTCGGCCAGCGCTGGCGCAGGGCGAACACGTCGCGCAGGGCCTCGGCCTGCCAAGGGTGCAGCGCCGGCAGACGGCCGCGCACCGGTGCGGCGGCGGGATGGGCGGCCGGTGCGGCCGCTTCGCTCGTCTCAACCATGTCCCAGCGCCACCTTCATCAGTTCGGGCAGCGAGCGTACTCCGAGTTTGTTCATCATGTTCGATCGATGCAGTTCCACGGTCTTGACGCTGATGCCGAGCACGTCGGCGATGATCTTGTTCGGCTTGCTGGCCACCACCAGGTCCATGACCTGGCGCTCGCGCGGGCTGAGCCGCGACAGGCGATCGTCGCCGGCATCGGCGCCGGCGTGCTGGCGGGCGTTGGCGATCGCGGTGCGCAGCGCGTCGATCAGGGTCTCGTCGTTGAAGGGCTTCTCGAGGAAGTTGGACGCGCCCTTGCGCATCGCCTCGACCGCCAGGGGCACGTCGCCGTGCGCGGTGACGAACACCAGCGGCAGGCCGATGCCGCGCCGGCGCAGTTCCTCCTGCAGCTGCAGGCCGCTCATCAGCGGCATGCGGATATCGCAGACGATGCACTGGGCGCCGCCGCCCTGGCGTTCGCCGGCGAAGGCGTCGAGGAAGGCCGGTCCGGACGGATAGGCCAGCACTTCGAAACCGGCGGTTTCCAGCAGCCAGGCGGTCGAATCGCGGAAACCGTCGTTGTCGTCGATCAGGTAGATCCGGGCTTCGGTCATGGGCGATACCTCGCGCTCCGGCCCCGCGCGAGCGGATGCGCGCGCCCGCGCCCGGCAGCGGGGCCGACGGCGGGAGCGGGCAGGACGCGGGGCGGGGTCATCGGCGTCATCGGTGCGCGCTTCGGGGCCGAGGCCGGTCCGGCGCGCGGAGCGGATCCGGGCGCGACGGTATAACCCGACAGGAGGGGGGCGCGGTCGTGACCTTTGTCATGCGCGCAAGCGCGGCAGTCGCGATCCGGGTCATCAAGCGCGGGCCTCGTAGCGCGGCAGGGTGAAGCCGAACACGCTGCCGCCGCCTTCGCGCGGTTCGAAGAACAGCCGGCCCTGGTGGTACTCGACGATCGAGCGGCAGATCGCCAGGCCGATGCCGAGGCCGTCGGTCTTGGTGGTGAAGAACGGCGAGAACAGCTGGTCCTGCTCGGCCGGGCTGAGCCCGGCGCCGCGGTCGGACACCCGCACCTCGATCTGCTCGTCGAGGTTCATCCGCGCGTCGATGCGCAGCTCGCGGCGCGCGGTCGGGATATCGCGCATGGCCTCGATCGCGTTCTTGACCAGGTTCAGCAGCACCTGCTCGATCATGACCCGGTCGGCGAACACCGGCGCCAGTTGCGCGGGCAGGCCCAGGTCGATGCGCAGTTGCAGGCGCTCGGCCTCCAGCCGCAGCAGTTCCAGCACGGTCGCGGCGATCTGGCCCAGGTCGTGGGCGTCGCGTCGCGGCTCGCGCGCGCGCACGAACTCGCGCACCCGCGCGATCACCGCGCTGGCGTGCTCGGCCTGGGTGCGCGCGGCCTGCAGGGCGCGCTCGACCTGGACCGGGCCGCCGGCTTGTTCGACCAGGCGCAGACTGCCGTTCAGATAATTCATGATCGCCGCGAGCGGCTGATTGAGTTCGTGCGCCAGGGTCGCGGCCATCTCGCCGACCGACATCAGGCGCGAGGTGAACAGCAGCTTCTCCTGGCGGGTCTTGTGCGAGTCCAGGGTTTCGATGCGCTCGCTGATGTCGATCGCGGTCAGCACCTGCGCCGGCGCGCCCTGATGCTCGGCGCGGCCCCAGTGCAGGGCGTACCAGCGGCCGCTGTGCGGGGCGCGCACTTCGCGCGCCTCGTCCTCGCCGCCGGCATGCAGCAGCGCCAACAGCGCCTCGCGCTGAGCGTGTTCGGCCAATTCGCCGAACTCCTCGCGGTAGCGCGCGTTGCCGGCGAGCAGGGCGCCGCCGGCGGAGAACAGGGCGCAGGCGAACGGTACCGCCTCGAGCAAGCCGGCCTGCGCCGATGCGGCCGGCTGCGCGCGCGGGCCGGCGGAGCGGGAAGAAGTCGTGACCATGTTCACATCATTGCCTCGGGCCGGCGTTGTGCGGCGTGAAACGCGACCAGGGTGGCGGCGGCGCAGCGGGCTGTTACGGTATGTCGCCGCGGCGACGCCGGCCGCGCACTCCCTGTTCCGGTTCCGTCCCGACTCGTCATGCCCATCCCTTTCCTGTTGCGTCCGCTGCTTCGCCTTGGCTTCGCCGCGGCTGTCTGGCCGTGGTCGGCCGCCCTCGCGGCGCCGGCCGCCAAGCCGGCCGCCGCTGCTGCCGAACCGCCGTCGTTCTTCTTCGAACTGCTGTCGATCATGCTGCCAGTGGCGGTGGTCCTGGTCGGTCTGATCGCGGTCCTGTACTACCTGCGCAAGCGCCATGGCCTGGTGGCGCGCGATGCGCCGTTGACGATCGTGCAGGTGCTCCCGGTCGGCCCGCGCGAACGCATCGTCGTGCTGCGCACGCGCAGCGGCCGCGCGCTCGCGGTCGGCGTGGGCGGGCAATCGCCCAGCCTGATCGCCGAGCTGGACGCCGCCGACATCGCGCCGGCGCCGGCCGAGGACGGCGCCGGCCAGGCCCCGGAACGCAGCCTGGCACAGACTCCGCCCGCGGCTGCGGGCGAATCCTGACGCGTAGGACCCTACGTTAGTCGAACACGGTGACGCAATTGCGCACGCGCTCACAAAAACAATGATGAATGCGCGCGAATGTGGCTCTGCGCAAACAAGCGGACGTGATTGTGCGCAAGTCGCGCAAATTGCATCTCGTTCATACAAATGATGACAAACAGCACTTAGTATCGGCCGTCCGAACCGGGATCGTGTAAGGACAGGCGCCATGCATGGGTGCTCAGGGATACGTGACAAAGCAGTGACTGCTTTCACCGTTCGAGACAGGGCCGACCTCCTTCCGATCGCGAACCGCGGCCAGACCCCGCGGGCTCGCGCGTCGCTGTTCGCGCGCGCGCCGCGCCCGGCCGCCATCGCCAGAGTCCGGGGTTGACCGCATGCGCGCATTGCTGAGCTCGTTGATCGCCGCAACGCCCGGCGCCCCGCCGCGTCGCCGTGCGGGCTACAGCGACGTGGTCCTGGCCGCGGCCGCGGTGACCATCATCGGGGTGATGATCCTGCCGCTGCCGCTGGCGATCATCGACACCCTGGTCGCGGTCAACATCGCGATCGGCTTCGGCCTGCTGCTGATCGCCCTGTATATTCCGACGCCGGTCGCATTTTCCAGTTTCCCCAGCGTGCTGCTGCTGACCACGCTGTTCCGCCTGTCGCTGTCGATCGCGATCACCCGCTCGATCCTGCTGGAAGCCAACGGCGGCCATATCGTCGAGACCTTCGGCAGCCTGGTCGCCGGCGGCAACCTGGTGGTCGGCTTCGTGGTGTTCCTGATCATCACGGTGGTCCAGTTCATCGTCATCGCCAAGGGCGCCGAGCGCGTGGCCGAGGTCGCCGCGCGCTTCACCCTCGACGCCATGCCCGGCAAGCAGTTGTCGATCGACTCGGACTTGCGCGCCGGGCTGATCGACAAGGACGAAGCCAAGCGCAAGCGCCGGTTGCTGGAGGTGGAAAGCCAGCTGCACGGCAGCCTGGACGGCGCGATGAAGTTCGTGAAGGGCGACGCCATCGCCGGCATCGTCATCATCATCATCAACCTGCTCGGCGGCCTGGCCATCGGCGTGCTGCAAAAGGGCATGCCGCTCAGCGACGCGACCCACACCTACAGCATCCTCACCATCGGCGACGGCCTGGTCTCGCAGATCCCGGCCATCCTGGCCACCATCGCCGCCGGCCTGGTGGTGACCCGCACCGCCGGCGACGAGGACGACCGCCACCTCGGCGAGTCGATCACCCGCCAGGTCTCCGGCCAGCCGCGCGTGCTGCTGATCACCGGCTGCCTGGCGTTCCTGATGGTGTTCGTGCCGGGCTTCCCCAAGCCGGTGTTCTTGTTGCTGTCGGTGGTCCTGCTCGGCATCGCCGCCTGGCGCTATCGCCACCATCACGCGGTGCTGCGGCGCGCGTTCAAGGTGCCCGCGGGCGAGCTTGCGGCCGACGAGAAGCCGCTCAACCAGGACGAAGTCGCGCCGCCGGCGCCGTTGCAGCTGGAGCTGGCGCCGTCGCTGGCGGCCGCGTTCGGCGAGCCGGCCGCGCGCGAGCGGCTGGTCGAGGTCGCGCGCCGGCTGCGCGAGGAATACGGCGTGCCGCTGCCGGTGCCGAGCCTGCGCATCGCCGCCGACCTGGACAACGGCGACGGCATCGGCGGCTATCGCCTGACCGCGTTCGGCGCGCGCATCGCCTTCGGCCGGCTGTCGCCGAACGCGCAGTTCCGCCCGGCCCGCGCCGGCGACGCCAACGCGCCCAAGCTGGCCGGGTTCTTCCCGCCGCTGGCCGGCGAATGGACCGGCCAGAGCGGCGGCGACATCCGCGACGGCCTGAGCACGGTGATCGAGCACTGCCGCGCCGCGCTGGAGCGGCGCATGGGCAGCTTCATCGGCATTCAGGAAACCTCCAACCTGTTCGGGCGCATGCAGCGCGACTACCCCGACCTGGTCAAGGAAATGCTGCGCGTGGTCGCGCCGCAGCGGGTCGCCGACGTGCTGCGCCGGCTGGTCGAGGAGGGCGTGCCGATCCGCAACCTGCGCGACGCGTTCGAGGCGATCACCGATGTCGGCGGGCGCGAGAAGGATGTGGTCCTGCTGACCGAGTACGTGCGGGTGGCGCTCAAGCGCGAAATCGCCGATCGCTACGCCGACGGCGAACGCACCATGCAGGTGCTGCTGATCCATCCGGAACTGGAGGATCGCCTGCGCCAGTCGGTGCGCGTCACCGGCGGCACCACCCAGCTGGCGATCTCGCCGGAACTGGCCGGCCGGCTCGGCGCCGAGGTGCGCTCGCACCTGGGCCGCCAGGCCGACGGGGTCAAGCCGGTGCTGCTGTGTTCACTGGACGTTCGCCGCCATCTGCGCAAGCTGCTGGAGATCGATTTCTTCGAACTGCCGGTGTTGTCCTACCAGGAACTCGCGCCCGATCTGCGGATCGTGCAGGCGGGCCAGGTCAACGCCTGACGGAGCCCCGACGATGCCTCGCCGCGCCCTCCATCGCCGTGCAGTCTTCCCCGTCCATCGCCGGCCGGCAGTCCCGCGCGTCTCGCGCGTCCCGGCCCGCAGCGCCGCCGCGGACGGCGGCGTCGAGTAGGAGTCCGCCATGTCTTCCCCCGACCCGAACAGCGCCAAAACCGAACCTCGCACCGACGCCGGCCGCGAGCCGCCGCGTCCCGCCGCCGCGCCCGCGGTCAGCGTGTTGCGCATCGTTTCCGGCCTGCACGCCGGCGCCAGCCGGCCGTTGTCGGCGCAGGAAACCCTGCTGATCGGCAGCGGCAGCGATTGCGACATCGTCCTGTCCGATGCCGGCGTCGCCCCGCACCATGCCTTCATCATGCGCATGGGCGGCACGATTTCGCTGCGCGCGGTCGACGCGCCGCTGCAGATCGACGGCCAGACGCTGACGCCGGGCGATCCGGCCGAGCTCACCGCGATGCAGCGCGTCGACCTGGGCAGCGCGTCGCTCGCGGTCGGCGCCGCCGAAGACCCGGCCTGGGCCTCGATCCTGCCCCAGCACCTCAGCGAAGCGGCGCGTCCGCCGCGTTCGTCGATGCGCCATCTGCCGCTGATCGCCGGTCTGGCGGCGTTGTCGCTGGTGTCGGTGGCGATCGCCGCGGCGGTGATGCCGGGCTTCGAGAAGGAGCCGACGGCGACCGAGCTGGCCACGCCCCTGATCAAGGAGTTCTCGATCGCCGGCGGCCGCGTGGTCGAGCACGAGGACGGCAGCGTGGTGGTGTCCGGCACGGTCAAGGACGCCGCCACCCGCGAGATGATCCGCAAGCGTCTGGCCACCGACAACGTGGCCGCGCGCCTGGACCTGCGCACCGGCGACGACATCGCCGCGGACGTGCGCGAGGTGCTGCGCAGCCAGGGCCTGAGCACCGAGACCAAGTACCTGGGCAACGGCGATGTCGAAGTCGCCGGCCGTTTCGACGACCCAGCGGCGTTCGAGCGCGCGGTCGCCTCGCGCGCGATGCGCGACGTCAACGGCGTGCGCCGGGTGATCCCGCGCAACCTGTCGGATCAGCCCGCGGCCGGGCCGAGCCTGCCGGAACCGGCCAAGAAGCCGGTCAGCAGCGAGCCGACCCGGATCGTGCAGATCGTGCGCGGCGAGTCCCCGCACGTGATCGACGTCGACGGCAACAAGTACGAGGCCGGCGATGCGCTGCCCGACGGCCGCAACCTGATGGTGATCGGGGCCAAGGTCTGGGCGATGAACAAGCTGACCAACCTGCCCGAAGAGATCAAGGCCAAGCCACTGACCGCGGCCGAACTGGCCGCCGCGGCGGCGCCTGCGGGCGAACCGGCGTCGGGTGGTACGGCCGCGACCGCGCCGGCCGCTGCGGCGAACCCCGCGACGCCGGCACCGGCCGCGAACCCGGTTCAGCCGCCGGCCCAGCCCGCCGCCGCGGTGGCCGAGGCGCCGGCCAAGCCGGCCGCGACCCGGCGCTAGGGAGGACCCAGGGTTTTCACTAGGTGGTTTCGCACGCCCCGAACCGGTTTCATTAGGCTCGGCAACATCCATCCGTAGTTCCACGCCATTCAGCGGCCTCGCCGCACTCCGCAGGAGAGACGTCAATGAGCAACAACACGGTTAACCCCGCCAACGGCGCCGGCTTGGTGAACACGTTCATCGCCAACGCCAACAACTCCAACAACCTCAGCGTTTCGCGCGGCGGCGGTGGCGGCGGTGCCGTCGGCGGCGGTGGCGGCGGCAGCTGGTACGAGGCCATGTCCAAGGCCTGGGGCGCCACCCTGGACTCGCAGGCCGCGCGCATCACCGACCTGTCCGGCCAGATCGGCGGCGGCAACGACCAGCCCTCCAGCATGGTCGCGCTGACCGCCGAGAGCCTGCGCATGCAGTTCATCTCCAACAACGCCGCCACTTCGCAGAACAGCGTCGGCGATTCGCTGAAGACGCTGGCCTCGCGCAGCGGCTGATATCGGCGCCTCGCGGCCCGACGTCGCCGCAGCCTGCCGGAACGGCACCCGGGTCCTAGGACCCGGGCGTCGTCGGTGGTGCGGGGCGCGCGGTCGCAGCGTCGAGCGTCGTTCCGTTTCTTTGTTCGTTCGGACCCCACGTTTCAGGAGAACAGGGCCATGATCGAAGCCATCCAAGTCGCGGCTCCCGCCGCTCAGCCCGCCGCGGCCTCGCCGGCCCAGTCGCCGCAGGCCTCGGCCTACGACGTGCGCGAATTCGCCGCGGCGTTCGACCGCGGCGCCTCGCCGGCGGCGCAGGGCGGCAGCGCGCAGACCGCCGCGACCGGTTCCACCGAGCCTTCGCAGGGCACGCGCGCCGTGCTCGCCGCGCTCGACAACCTCAACGGCGGCGCCGACAAGATCGACGCCATGTCCAAGACCATGTCGGCCAACGCCGCGGACCTGACGCCGGGCGAGATGATCCAGATGACCATGCGCTGCCATCAGTTCATGTTCACCTCGCAGCTCACCTCGAACGTCGCCAATCGCACGTCGGACGGCATCCAGCAGCTGTTCCGTCAGCAGTCGTAATTTCGTCATCCAACGGGGGATGCATGGGTAGGGCCTCAGGCTTCAACGCGGTACGAGTCGTGGCGGCCCTGCTGGCCTGCCTGCTGATGGTCGGCTGCACGCGCACCACGCTGTACAGCCAGCTCGACGAGCAGCAGGCGAACGAACTGATGGCGGCGTTGCTGGACGCCGGCATCCCCGCCGAAAAAGACCCCTCGCCGAGTAAGACCGGCTGGGAGGTCATGGTCAATCGCGGCGATATCCCGTACGCGATGCAGGTGCTGAACTCGCGCGGCCTGCCGCGCGCCCAGTACCGCTCGCTCGGCGAGGTGTTCAAGAAGGAGGGCTTCGCCTCCTCCGCGCTGGAAGAGAAGGCGCGCTACCTCTACGGCCTGTCGCAGGAGCTGTCGCGCACGCTGTCGCGCATCGACGGCGTGGTCGAGGCGCGCGTCCACATCGCCCTGCCGGACCGCGATCCGCTCGGCGGCAACGTGCAGGACTCGTCGGCCTCGGTGCTGGTGTTCGAGCGTCCGGGGCAGAGCCTGCGCGACCGCGAGACCGACATCAAAGTCTTCGTCAAGGACAGCGTCGAGGGCCTGGACGACGTCAACAAGGTGACGGTGAAGTTCTTCACCGTGACCGCGCCGCCCAAGGTGCACCAGAGCGGCGGTCCGTTCGCGGCCGTGCTCGGTTCGATCGACCTCAGCGCGGTCATCATCGGCGGCGCGGTGCTGGTGCTGCTGGCCATCGCCGCGTTCTTCCTGGCCCGGCTGCGCTCGCGCTTCGGCGCCTCGGCCGAGCCGGTCAGCAACGCCCGCAGCGGGGTATGGAACGGATGAGCGCGACGGCGCTGAAGACGATCCTGGCCGAAGTCGATCCGAGCTGGATCGGCGTCGGCGAGGACGCGCTCGCGCCGGAACTGCTCGACCACGCGCGCGCCAGCGCGCTCGGCCGGCGCATGGTCGCGCGCTGGCTCGCCGCCGACGCGCCGGCGCTGCTGGCGCCGCAACCCGGCGACGGCTTCGGCGCCGCCGCGCGGCGTTGGCCGCGCTTGCGCATGAACCGGCTGGTGCGCGATCTGGGTGCGCTGGCCTATGCGCCGGCGATCCGTTCCGAAGTCCGGCGCGAACCGGTGCGCCGGCTCAAGCAGGCGCTGGACAACAGCTATCTGCTGGCGCTCGACAGCCTGGTCTGGGACGGCAAGGTCCAGGCCCAGCTCGGCGCCCAGTTGAGCGCCGAACTCGACGCGGCGCTGCGCGCCAGCGAAGACGATCACCTGCTGTTCGACCTGCTCGACCGCCGCGGCCGTACCGAGTTGCGGCTGTGGGCCGAGCGCCGCGACCCCGGCCTGGCCGACTGGTCGCGGCTGCTGCTGCCGCGCACCGCCCACGAGGCCGCTTCGAACCTGCGCGGGCACTTGCCGCCGGAAGCGGTCGAACGCCTCTACGCTCACCACGGCGCGCGTCCGCTCGCGGCCTGAGCCGCTGCGCGCCCTGTTCCGGAATCGCCATGCACGCCGACCCGCTCGCCTCCGTCGCCACGCCGTCCGCCGCTGCCGCTGCGGCGAGCGCTGCCGACGGCGCTCCGCGCCGGGTCCAGCCCGGACGCGGCGGCGCTACGGTGGCGGTGTTCGAGCGGCGCCAATTCGAGCGCGCGGTCGCCGGCACGGTAGTGCCGGCCAAGCAGTGGAACGCGATCGCCGAACTCGACCAGATGCTGGCCCGGGTCAATGCGCTGTACGCCGAGGCCGGCGAAGAAATCAAACAAGCGCGCGAGGCCGGCTACGCGGCCGGCTTCGCCGAAGGCCTGGCGCGCGCCCAGCAGCAGATGGCGCAGCAGCTGGCCGACCTCAACGAACGCCGCGCGCGGGTGCTGGCCGATGCCGGCAGCCGCGTCACCGAGCTGGCCTGCGCGATCGTTTCGCGCATCTCGCCCGACTTCGATGCGCGCAGCGTGGTGCCGCCGCTGGTGATGCACGCGGTCGAGGCGGCCCAGGCCGAACAATTCCTGCTGATCCGGGTCCATCCCAGCGTGCGCGAGGAAGTCGCCAAGGGCCTGGGACTGGTGCGCCAGGCGCACCCGGTGGTCGGCGTGATCGAACTGGTCGACGACGAAAGCCTGGACAAGCTCAGCTGCGTGGTGGTGTCCGAAGTCGGCGAAGTGCGCGCCGGCGTGGCCCAGCAGATCGAGGCGATCCGCCTGGCCCTGTCGGGCGCCGAGTACGGCGCCGAGCACGCGGAGCCGGCGCCGTGAACGCCGCGCACCGCGACGCGCGGAGCCGGCCGTGAGCAGCCTGCCGCGCCTGGTCCTGCAACCGGCGCCCGCGCCGGTGCCGCAGCAGGACCCGCTGATCGCCGCGCTGGCGCGGGTGCCCAAGGTGGTGCGCGTCGGCAAGGTCGCCGAGGCCTACGGCACCATGATCCGCGCCACCGGATTGAAGGCGATGATCGGCGAGCTGTGCGAGCTGCGCAGCCCACGCGACCGCCAGTTCCGTCTCGCCGCCGAAGTGGTCGGCGTGTCGCGCCAGTACACCTTGCTGACTCCGCTGGGCCCGCTCGACGGCGTCGCCCACGACACCGAAGTCGTCGCCACCGGCCGCCAGGCCTCGGTGCGCTGCGGCGACGGCCTGCTCGGCCGCATTCTCGACGCCAACGGCGAACCGCTCGACGGCCGCGGCGGGCTCGGCCCGACCGTGCAGGTGCCGATCTACGCCGCCTCGCCCAATCCGTTGGCGCGGCAGCTGATCGAGCGCCCCTTCGCCACCGGCGTGCGCGCGCTCGACACCCTCATCACCGCGGGCGTCGGCCAGCGCCTGGGCATCTTCGCCGTCGCCGGCGGCGGCAAGAGCACCTTGCTAGGCATGCTTGCGCGCGGCGGCGAGGCCGACGTCAACGTGATCGCCCTGGTCGGCGAGCGCGGCCGCGAGGTCAACGAATTCATCCACGACAACCTCGGCGAGGCCGGGTTGCAGAAATCGATCATCGTCGTCGCCACTTCCGACCGGCCGGCGCTGGAGCGCAGCCGCGCGGCGTGGGTCGCCACCGCCATCGCCGAGTACTTCCGCGACCGCGGCAAGCGGGTGATGTTGCTGGTCGACTCGGTGACCCGCTTCGCCCGCGCCCTGCGCGACGTCGGCCTGGCGATCGGCGAGCCGCCGGCGCGGCGCGGTTTTCCGCCGTCGGTGTTCAGCCAGATGCCGCGCCTGTTCGAGCGCGCCGGCAACAACGACAAAGGCAGCATCACCGCGTTCTACACCGTGCTGATGGAAGGCGAAGACGGCGACGACCCGGTCGCCGAGGAAGTGCGCTCGATCCTCGACGGCCACATCGTGCTGTCGCGCAAGCTGGCCGCCGCCTACCACTACCCGGCCATCGACGTGCTGGTCAGCCTCAGCCGCACCATGCCGCGGGTGGCCGACGAAGCCCACCAGCGCGCCGCCGGCCAGCTGCGCAAGTACCTGGCCAAGCACCAGGACATCGAGTTGCTGCTGCAGTTGGGCGAATACAAGCGCGGCAGCGATCCGGAGGCCGACATCGCGATCGAGAAGATCGGCCCGATCCGCAAGCTGCTGCAGCAGTCCTCCGCAGACCTGGCCGACTACAAGCAATCCATCGACGCCCTGCGCAGGTTGTTCGCATGAAGCGCTATCCCCTGCACACGCTGCTGCAGTTGCGCGCGCACCGGGTCGAGACGGCGCGCATGCTGGTGCTCGAACGCCAGCGCCAGGTGCAGGAGAAGAAAGACGCCTGCACCCGCATCCAGGGCGAGATCGACGCGATCCGCGACGAGCGCGCGGCGCAGCGCCTGCGCCTGATGGACCCGCCGCCGCCCGGCGTGCCCTGGCCGATGGCGATGTCGCAGCGCGAATCGCACATCGACCACCTCGGCGAACTCGGCGTCGCCGCCCAGCAGCGCCTGCAGGAAGCGCAGGGCAAGCTGCGCGAGGCCGAGGCGGCGCTGGACGAATCGCGCAAGGCGTTCTTCCGCGCCAAGGCGCGGCTGGACGCGCTGGAGAAACGCAAGGACCTGTGGCGCAAGGAACAGAACCTGCAACACCAGCGCCGCGAGGAAGCCCTGACCGCCGATCTGATGTTGGCCCAGCGCCAGCAGACGAACGGCCCCTTCTGAACCGAGGTCGCCATGAGCATGATCCGCAACAGCTCCTCGACGTCCGAATCCGATTCGGCCAAGCGCAACGAGGCCGCCGAACAGGCCAAGCAGCCGCGCGAACAGCCCCGCCAGCCGGCCGCGCCGGAGAGCGTCGACCAGTTCCGCAGCCTGATGCAGCAGCGCCAGGGCACGTTCGCCCAGTCCGGCGCGCAGAGCCAGGACGCCGCGCAGGACAGCGGCTTCGGTTTGCTGGAAGGCGAAGGCGAGGCCGCCGAGCAGACCAGCCAGCGCCTGATCGGCGATTCGGTGCGCGAGCGCGCCGCGACCAATACCGCGCGCCATCATGCGGTCGGCGAGCGCAGCCATGAGGAATCGCGCCAGGCCGGCGGCGACCGCGCCGACGCTTCGCTGCCGCCGGCCGAGGCGTCGGCGATGTGGCAGGCGCAGCTGGCGATGCGCGATGCCGCGACCCAGACCCAGCCCAGCCAACCGACCTCGAACGCAGCCGCGTTCGCCGACCTGGTCGAGCGCCACGTGCGTCAGCTCGCGGTCAGCGACGGCGGCGCCAGCGGCGACGACGGCCAGGTCCTGCTGCGCTTGTCCGACGACACCTTGCCGGGCACCGATCTGCTGCTGACCAAGACCGCCGAGGGCTGGCAGTTGCGCGCCGATGTGCGCTCGCGCTCCAGCTTCGATGCGATCCGCGAGGCCGGTCCCGAGCTGGCGCGCCGCTTCGCCGCGCGCAATCTCGGCCAGCTCAGCATCGATCCGCATTTCCACGGCTGACCGCGAACGACTCGCGCCGCGCGCCTTCGCCGGCGCGCGGCAGGAGACCGCCATGGCCCCGTCCACGCTCCTCTCTACCCGCGCCGCTGCGTTGCGGCGCCGCCCGTTGCGGCTCGGCCTGGCCGCGACGCTATGGCTGGCCGGCACCTGGGTCGTGGCGGCGCAGGACAACGCGCCGCTGATCGACGGCGTCGGCGCGTACACCCATTCGCAGATCATGCGCCACCGCGACGATGCCGAGCCCGGCCGTCGCGAGGCGCGCCCGCGCGCCCGCGGCCAGCAAGCGCCCGCACGCGGCGGCGCGACGCTGGACAGCCTCGACTTCGCTCCGCGGCCGGCCGTGTCGGCCGCGCTCAACGCCGCCTTCGCCGACAGCCTGACCGGCCGTCGCCCCAGCCTCGACAGCGAGGTGTTGCGCGACATCGACGATGCGTTCGAGCGCCATCCGCAATTCCGTCGATTGCTGGCGCAACAGATCGGCGGCGACGACCGCGGCCGGGTGCTGCAGGCGCTGCAGTCCGGCCGCCTGCAGGCGCAGTTCGGCCAACGGTTGCAGGCGCACGGCTATTCCGCGCGCAACTTCGGCGACGTGCTCAACGCTTTCATGATTTACGGTTGGACCTTGGCCAACGACGGCGCGCGCAGCGACCACGATGCCGCGTTCTCGGGGTTGCGCGCGCGCTTGGCCGACAGCCTGGCGCGCGGGCAGAAGCTGACCTCGATGCGACCGCAACAACTGCAGGAAGCGGCCGAGCTGTACGGCCTGGTCGCGACCTTGGCCGGCGCCGCCTGGCAGAACGCGCGCAGCCCGGCCGAGCGCGCCAGCGTGCGCGACGGCATGGCCGCGATCGGACGTACGGTCGGCATCGATTTTCGCACCGTCGCTTTGCGCGACGGCGGTTTCGCGCCGAAGCGCTGAGCGGCGCCGGGGCGCTGGCGCGCACCGGCGCGCAGACCCTGGGGGCGGCCCGAGGATTCGCCGCCGCGCGCGCCTGGCGATACTGCGCGGTCGCGGCGGAAATCCGCACCGCGTCGAAGATCGGCGCGGGTGCGCTTCCGATGCGGCGCGGACGCGTTGTCTACTGGTTCCGTTCGAACAGGTTTCGTTTTCACCATCAGTTGCGACAGGAGAGTCCGATGTCCCAGCCCTTCACCCCGACCCAGGAGCAGCGCGATCAAATGGTCGCCGACTTCGAGGCCCTGCTGCGCGAGCAGTCCGGCATCGACGCGGCCGATCGCGACGCGCTGATGCACCACTTCACCCGCGCCCTCGACGAGGCCAAGCCGGACGAGGTCGCCGACCCGCAGGCGCTGATGGCCAACCTCAGCCAGACCCTGGACGTGCTGCAGGAGAGCCGGGTGATCCAGGCCGGCGACCGCGACGGGCTGAGCAAGGCCTTCGCCGAGCCGCTCAACAACCCGACCGTCAAGCGCGCGCTCGAGTTCGCCCAGCGCCGCCAGCGCGACGGCGAGGACAAGGCCCTGCAGTGGCTGCAGGCGCAGGCCGACGGCGAGACCTCGGCGGCCGCGAACGGCAACGGCGGCGGCGGCGCGCCGCCGGCGCCGCCGGCCGGTTTGCCGTCGTCGCTGGGCGCCAAGCGCCCGGTCAAGACCTATCGCTGAACCCGGCGCGGCGCGGAGCGTGAGAGCCCTCACATTCCGCGCCCCGCGGCCTGCATTCCCCTAGGGAACGCCCCAGCTGTACAGGCTTCGGCCCGGGCCGATAATTCACCCACCCAGTCATTCAATCCCGCTTCCGCACCGAAACGCGACAAGCGGCTGATATCGCCCAATCACCAGGAGAGTGTCATGTCGGACATCAATGCCTCGTACGCTCAGTTTTCGCAGCAGCAGATGGTCGATAGCGCCGGCGTCGACGAGACCGGCGGTTCCAAGCGCGGCGGCCGCGCGGGCGCCGCAGGCGGCTGGCTGGTGGCATTCGCCACCGCGATGGGCAAGCTGATCGAAAAGGCTGGCGAAGCGCTCATGAACAAGGCCGAGGCCATCGGCGACAAGCCGACCGCGGCCGACTCGACCGAGCTGACCGTGCAGAGCCAGATGTACTCGATGTTCATCAACGCCGTCAGCACCGCGCTGAAGACCATGGGCGAAGCCCAGGGCGCGATGGCCAAGCGCAACTAAGCGCCGGCCGCAACCGACTCCGAGTCGCGCGAACGCCGGGCCTTCGGGCCCGGCGTTTTCGTTTGTGGGGCTGGGAACGGGGAACGGTCGGGCGCTTGCGCGGCACAGGGTGAGCAGCGCCATCGAAGGGTAGGAGCGGCGCGAGCCGCGACCCAGGGACGCGCAGCCATCGCCTCGCGGCCGCGACCCATCGCCTGTAGGAGCGGCGTAAGCCGCGACAGGGGCGCGCAGGCGCTTCATGAAACGGCGCCATCGACCCAAGCGCCGCCCCCCACCGAGGGCTCCGCCCGTCTCAGTGCCGGCCACTGGGCGGGCCGCTCCAGCGGATAATCTCAGGTGCGCTTCAACCGCGTTTGTTCAACCGCCGCCCCAGCAGCCACGCGCCCGCGGCGACGACTACGCCGATCATCAGCGCACCGCCGCCACCGGCGGTGGCGACGCGGTCGCTGACCAGTTCGCCGGTCGGCAGCAACATGATCAGCGCCGTCGCCAGGCAGGCGTAGGCGACCACGGTCAACACCCAGAACAGCCACTGCAGCGCGCGCAGCACTTCGCGGTTGGGCTCTTTCTCGTGCGTCGGACGATGCACGCCGCCTCGCCCGAGCGCCCACAGCCAATAGGTCAGCGAGGCCGCATCCACGCGCGCGCCGCGGCCCAGCGGGCGCCGCATCGGGCCGTCGCCGACGTACGCGCCGCCGTTCAGCGCGCTGTCGCCGCGCAGCAGCTGCACGCGATCGGTGAGGGCGGTCGGCAGGCCGCGCGGGTCGTTGGCCGAGGTGTTCACGGTCAGCGGGATCACGTTCGGCGCGGTCGCGTTTTCGGTATGCGGCGCGGCGGCGTTGGCGGCGACCGCGGCCGGCGGCTGGCCGAGCTTCTGCATCATCGCCAGTTGGTTGAGCAGGCTCTGCTGCGCGGCCAAGGACTCACCGTGCGCCATCGCCGCCATCGGCGCGGCCGGCACTGCGTTGGCATGCGCCGGCGGCAGGGCCAGCGCCGGCGTCGCGGCCTGCGCCTGGCTTGCGGCCTGGGCACTGGCGACCGGAGTCGGCAGCGCAGCGACCTGGTTCGGCGCCGCCTGCAGCGCGTTCGCGTTCGCCGGCACGGCGTCGGCGCGGTTCATCGCCGCCGGCGAGGCGGCGAAGCTGCTCAGGGCGCGCTCGGACAGGGTCGGCGGCGGGTACTGGGTGGATTGATTGAACGCCTGCGCCGACGTCGCGCCGTGCGCCGACTGGCCGGGCAGCAGCCGGCTGGGGTAGGCGGCGATCTGGTCGTCGATCGGCGAACCCGAACTGACCACGTTCGGCGTGTTGTGGCTGGACGTAGGGGGCGTGTCGGGCGTGGCCGGGGTCGTGCCCGAAGGCGAGGGCGCGTTGCCGGCGTTGTTGTGGTCGCTGCCGTGATGGTTGCCGTTGTCGACATGGCCGCCCGGATTCGGACCGCCGTCGTGCGGCTTGGCCAGCCCGGGCGGCAGACCGCCGTCCAGGCCCGGCGGGCCGCCGTTGCCGTGCCCGTGGCCGTGACCGCCCAGGCCCAGGGGATCGGGCAAGCCGTTGGGCCCTCCCAGGCCGGGCAGGGTCGGTCGGTTGCCGCCTCCGAACAAGTTTGGCAGCCCGAAGCCCATGGGCCTTCTCCCAGCGAAAATCCCGCACCGGCGAGGTGCGCGTATGCAGACGCTAATCCTCCGCTGCCACGGGGGCATCCTCGGGACGACCCTAGGTGGCGGTGCGGTGCAAGCCGGCTCGGCGCCGGGCTTTGCTCTTGGGGCGGCCGAGGCGATGCAGTCAAAAGCAAATCCTCCCTCGTCCCCCTTTTTCAAAGGGAGCAATGGCGACACGGCGCAGTCGGAGCCGCACCGTGTCCATGCTCTCGATCGACTCCCGACTCCCGACTCCCGACTCCCGACTCCCAACCAAACGTGGCAACCCAGGCTGCTTGCGCTTGCAAAGCATCTTGTTGCCGTCCCGCACCGGGCGCAGACTGTGCGTGCGGTCTCTACGTCGCGATGCAATGTCGCGATGCGATCGCAGCCGCACCGTCTGTCTTACTCCCAACTCCAGGACCATTAGATGAGCCGACTGCCCGGCCTCGATCTGCTGCGCGCGATCGCGATCGTTTGGGTGATGTTTTTCCATGCCGCCGGAGCCGGACTCGGCTCGCCGTTCATGCCGATGTCGCAGTTCGGCTGGATGGGCGTGGATCTGTTCTTCGTTCTCAGCGGCTATCTGATCGGCTGGCAGGTGCTGCGGCCCTTGAGCCGCGGCGAGCCGTTGGCGTTCGGCGATTTCTATCTGCGGCGCGCGCTGCGCGTGCTGCCGGCGTTCTGGGTGGTGCTGGCCTTGTATCTGTGGCTGCCGGCGTTTCGCGAGCGGCCGGGCATGCAGCCGGCGTGGCAGTTCCTCAGCTTCGGCGTCAATCTGTTGATCGACTACCGGCACAACAAGGCGTTCTCGCATGCCTGGTCGTTGTGCGTGGAAGAGCATTTCTATCTGCTGTTCCCGGCCTTGGCCTGGCTGACGACGCGGCGGGCGGCAGGATGGAAGACAGGGTTGCTGGCCGCATTGCTGATCGGCGGCGGCATGGCGCTGCGTGCCGCCGTCTGGCAGGCGAGCGCGAACGACGGTGCCGATGCCTGGGTCGAACGCATCTATTACCCGACCTGGATGCGCCTGGACGGCCTGTTCGCCGGCGTGCTGCTGGCGGCGCTGCGCGCGTACCGGCCGGCAGCCTGGCAGGCCTTGCAGCGCCGCGCCGGCGGCTTGGTCGTGCTGGGACTGGGGCTGGTCGCTGCGGCGATCTGGTTGTCGCGCGAACGTCTGGGGCTGCAGGCGTCGGTGTTCGGTTTTCCGGTGCTGTCGTGGGGCCTGGCGTTGCTGGTCGTGGCGGGCAGCGCCGAGCAGCGCTGGACCGGGCGCCTGCGCGTGCCGGGCGCCGCGTGGTTGGCGGCCGCCTCGTTCAGCCTCTACCTGACCCACAAGGCGGTGTTCGGCATGGTGTCGCGCGCCTACGGCGACGCCCTGGAGGCGCACGGCCCACTGGCGTTCGCGGTCTATGCCGGCAGCGCCCTGCTCGCCGGCGCCGCGCTGCATTACCTGGTCGAGCGACCGGGCTTGCGCCTGCGCGAACGTTGGCGGGCGCCGGCGCCCACCGCGACCGCCGATCCGGCCTGAGCGGCGGGTGTCGCGAGGGCCACCGCCGATGTCCGTTGCCGTCCCTCCCGCCTACCGCCCGTCTGCTCGAAGCTTTGCTATTGTGAGCGTCATCACTTTATCGACAGGCCGTTCCTGACCTAAGGTGGGGAAAGCAGCGCGTTCCCACGTTCGAACTCGGGAGGGCCGCGGAAGCGGACGCCGGACCACGGATGGACGGCGATCGGGCTGCGGTAGAGCGTCCATGCGCCCCCAGCATGGACTGGTGTTGCCAAGGCCGCTCCCTGGACGGCCGACAGCGTGGCGGGTTGCGGCCTGCCGTTGCGGAGGGGAAGTGAGATGCACCGAACTCGAGCCGAACTCGACGGCGACTTGTGCCAGCTGCGCGCGGCGTTGCCGCTGTGGCGCCGGCATTGGCGCGACGACGAAGTGTTCTGGAGCCGCGTCGACAGTCTGGTCGAACGCCTGCTGACGGTGACGCCGCGTCCGGAGCGCGGTCATGTCGTCTCGCACATCAATCACATCCTGGCCTCGCAGGGGCTGGAGCACGCACCCTACGAATGAGCCGTGCGCCGCGTGCGCGGCCGGCAAGAAAGCCCGGGCGCGCGATGCGGTCCGGCCGATGCATCGGCCGGCTCCTGGCTGTTCTTTCGCGAGGCCCCGGGTGCAGCGGAGCCGCTCGAGCGGCTGCCCAGGCCTGTCGGCCGATCGCCGATGTCGCGCCGCCGGCGCCCTCCTGCATCGCAGCCCCCCGAGCGCGACTTGGCGCGCCATGGCCGCGCGAGCGCGAGACCGGGCGGTCGGGGGGGTTGGCCGAGTCGGATGCGCTGCGCAGCGCCGTCGATGCGTCGCGGTGCGGGCGCGGCTGCGATCGGTACAGGCCGAACAGGGCGCCCGAGCGTGGACGACGGCGGGGCGAAGTCGTCCGAGGGCGCGACCGAGCGCTGATGCAGGCCAAAGTCATGACGACGGCGGCTTGACACCCTTTTGGTGCAGGCTTATCAACGACTCGGCTATTTAACCTTCCGGTTCAGCGACATGTCCGTGGATTCGCTCAGCACCACTTTTGCGGCCCTGGCCGATCCGACCCGGCGCGCGATCCTGGCGCGCCTGGCGCAAGGCGAGGCCGGCGTGACCGAGCTGGCCGAACCGTTCCAGATGAGCCTGCCGGCGATTTCCAAGCACATCAAAGTCCTGGAGCGCGCCGGACTGATCGCGCGCGGCCGCGAGGCGCAGTGGCGACCGTGCCGCCTGGAACCGGCCCGGCTGCAGGAGATCTCCGGTTGGCTGGATCGGTATCGCGCGTTCTGGGATCAGCGGCTGGACCGGCTCGACGATTACCTGCAGCAATGGCAGAAGACGAGCGGCGCACGCGATGGTCGCGATGCCGGTTGAGCGGGGCATGGGCCGCCCGCGCGCGCGCGCGGCAGCCGGTCGCGGCATGGGCCTCGTGCATGCCTGATGCCGGCGACCGCAAGCGCGGGCCGGTGCCGCCGCCGGTGCCGTGCTGCGGGCTGCCCAGCCCGCTGGCCAATGCGATCCGCCGCACCGTCGCCTTGCCCAGGCCGACCGCAGCGCCCGTCCCATCGAAGCCGCGCCGCCGCCCAGCGTAGGCGCAACGGAGGCCGCGACCCCGGGACGCGCAGAGAACCCAACGCCGACGCCATCGATCGAAGCCCGAAACCGTCGTGGGTAGGAGCGGCGCAAGCCGCAACCGCCATCCTTCACTCTCGCCGCGTCTTTGCCCTTTGCCCCTTGTAGGAGCGGCGTAAGCCGCGACCGCACCCTTTCGGCCTCGCGGCGTCTGTCGTTCGCAGGTCTGTGAAGCTTCAAAGCTATAAGGCGCAAAGCCAAGCTTCCGTCCGCAAGCGGCCGGGTCACTTTCTTTGTCCAAGGCGACAACGTCCTACTGGATTTCCTACGGTCAAAAGTAACCAAAGAAAACGCCATGGCGGTTTCGAATCAAGAGCCACTATGGGATGTAGCTTGCGCAGGGCTGCTCCGCACCGGCCCTCCCTGGCTTGGCTGCGCACGGCCCGCCTCCCTGCGGGCCGCCCTCCGGGGCTTGAGGGCGTTCTCGCGAGTTCGATGCGGCGCCAGGCTCTTCACGGCAACGGCAACGGCAACGGCAACGGCAACAGCAACAGCAACAGCAACAGCAACGCGTTGCGTCTTCGGCCGGCGATCCGGCAACCGGGCAACTTCGGCAAACGCGCGCGCTGCGTTACCGGACACCGGTCCGGTTCGTTGCCGGCGGCAGCGATTAAGGTCGAAGCGAGCGCTCCGGTTCGACAAGCGCCGGCATGGGCCGGGCTTCGTCTGCGCTCGCGTGGACCTCCACGCGCCGATCCCCCAAGGTCGGCGCGCTTGTTCGCGGTCCGTCCACCCGCGGTGCGACGGGCCGCGATTTTTTTCCGTGCCGGTCTGTCGATCCGGCCGTTGCCCGTTCGTCGTCCCTGTAAGCGCCCGGTTCCGGGCCCTGCCTGCCAGGAGACGACGATGAAATTCATGCTGATAGTGAAGGCCGACCCGGACAGCGAATCGGGCCGGCAGCCGGAGCCGGCGCTGTCGCAGGCGATGGACGCCTACAACCAGGCCTTGGTCCGCGCCGGGGTGTTGCTCGCCGCCGAGGGCCTGCGCCCCAGCGCGCAGGGCGCGCGCGTGCACTTCGACGGCGCCGAGCGTCGGGTGGTCGCCGGTCCGTTTCCCGAAACCGAGCAATTGGTGGCCGGTTTCTGGCTGATCCAGGCGCGTTCGCTGGAAGAAGCGATCGAATGGGTCAAGCGCGTGCCCAACCCCGACGGCCTGCGCTCGCAGATCGAGATTCGCCGCGTGTTCGACCAGATCGATTTCGCGCCCGAACCGGACGCGGAGCCGCAACGCCCCGAGCCGCGTCCGCGCGACGCCGGCGCCGCCCGCGCTCATTGAACCGCCGGCGCATGCGGCCGTTGCTGTCGATCCTGCTGCACGGCGCCGCGCCGGCCCTGCCACCGCCCAGCCCCTCACCTTTACGGAAACCCGCCACCATGCAACTGAGCACCTATCTCTCGTTCGACGGCGACTGCCGCGAAGCCTTCGAGTTCTACGCCCGCACGCTCGGCGGCGAGGTCGTCGCGATGATGACCTTCGCCGACAACCCCGGCTGCGAGGAGATCGGCCCGGAAGAGCGCAACAAGGTCATGCACGCCTGCTACCGGCTCGACGGGTTCGAGCTGATGGGCACCGACGCCACGGCGCTCTATCCCTATCGCGGCGTGACCGGCGCGCATGTGGCCCTGGGGCTGAGCGACGTCGCCGAAGCCGAACGCATCTTCGCCGCGCTGGCCGACGGCGGCACCGTGCAGATGCCGCTGCAACAGACCTTCTGGGCGCAGCGCTACGGCATCGTCGCCGACCGCTTCGGCGTACCGTGGATGATCAACTGCGCCGAAGCGCCCTGCGTGGCTTGAGCCGCAAGGGCCGAACGGCGCTTGCGCGGACGCACGCGAGGTGGTCTGATCGGTCGCCGTGACGGCCACCTCTTCCCATCTCGGCGCGACCCATCGCGCCATCGACGCAGTCTGGCGCATCGAGTCGGCCAAGGTCATCGCCGGCCTGACCCGCATGGTGCGCGACGTCGGCCTGGCCGAGGAACTGGCCCAGGACGCGTTGGTGTCCGCGCTGGAGCGCTGGCCGGAGACCGGCGTGCCGGACAATCCCGGCGCCTGGCTGATGCAGACCGCCAAGCATCGCGCGATCGACCGCCTGCGGCGCAAGAAACTGCTCGACCGCAAGCACGAGGAGATCGGGCGCGAGATCGAAGCCGGCCAGGACGAGATCGAAGAGGCGTTCTTCGACCGGCTCGACGACGACATCGGCGACGACTTGCTGCGCCTGGTGTTCATCTCCTGCCATCCGGTGCTGTCGACCGAGGCCCGCGTCGCTCTGACCCTGCGCCTGCTCGGCGGTTTGACCACCGACGAGATCGCGCGCGCCTTCCTCGCCGCCGAGCCGACTATCGCCCAGCGCATCGTCCGCGCCAAGCGCACCCTGGCCGACGCCCAGGTGCCGTTCGAAGTGCCGCGCGGCGAGGAGCTGGAGCAGCGTCTGGCATCGGTGCTGGAGGTGATCTACCTGGTCTTTAACGAGGGCTACTCGGCCACCGCCGGCGACGACTGGATGCGGCCGGGATTGTGCGAAGACGCCTTGCGCCTGGGCCGCATCCTCGCCGGTTTGATGCCCAGGGCGGCCGAGGTCCATGGCCTGGTCGCGCTGATGGAAATCCAGGCCTCGCGCGCCAAGGCGCGCACCGGCCCGGACGGGCAGCCGATCCTGCTGCTGGAACAGGACCGCACGCGCTGGGACCGAATCCAGATCCAGCGCGGCCTGGATGCGCTGGAGCGCGCGGCACGCCTGTCCGACGGCAATGGTCCGTACACGCTGCAGGCGGCGATCGCCGCCTGCCATGCGCGCGCGCCGACCGCGCAGGACACGCCGTGGCCGCGCATCGCCGCGCTGTACCAGCGGCTGGCCTTGCTGACGCCGTCGCCGGTGATCGAACTCAACCGCGCGGTGGCGTTGTCGATGGCGTTCGGGCCGGCGGTCGGTCTGCAACTGGCCGACAGCCTGCTCGAAGAGCCGGCGATGAAGCAGTACCACCTGCTGCCGAGCGTGCGCGGCGACCTGTTGCTCAAGCTCGGCCGGCGCGAGGAGGCGCGCGCCGAGTTCGAGCGTGCCGCGGCGTTGACCCGCAACGCGCGCGAGCGCGAGCTGCTGCTCGCCCGCGCCGCCGAGATCGGTCCGGCCTAGCCGTCGCCATCCTGTAGGAGCGGCGTAAGCCGCGACCGCCATCTTGCCCGCTCGCCGCGTCTTTGTCTTGCCCCCTGTAGGAGCGGCGCAAGTCGCGACCGCGCTCTAGCGATCTCGCGGCGTCTGTTATTCGCAGGTCTCTGAAGCTTCAAAGCTTCAAAGCCAAGCTTCCGTCCGCAAGCGGCCGGGTCACTTTCTTTGTCCAAGGCGACAAAGAAAGTAACCAAAGAAAACGCCATGGCTGTTTAGAGTCAAAAGCCGCGATGGGACGTAGCCTGCGCGGGGCTGCTCCGCACAGGCCATCCCTGGCCTGGCTGCGCACGGCCCGCATCCCTGCGGGCCGCCCTCCGGGGCGTCATGGCGTTCTTGCGAGATCGATGCGGCGCCAAGCTCATTACGGCAACGGCAACGGCAACGGCAACGGCAATGTCTCCGGCGTCGCTGCTGCGTGGGTAGGAGCGGCGCAAGCCGCGACCCCGTTGTTGCGGTCTCGCGCCGTCATGCCGTCAACGCGTTGATCCAGCGATGGGCGGCAAGGCGCTACTGCTAAGCGCGCATCGCTCCCAGAATCATCGCCGTCATGGTCGCGGCGGCGTCCGCTTCGGCGATGCGGCCGTGGGTCATCTCGCGCGACAGCGCGTCGCCGGCGCCGACGATGGCGACGCAGCGGCGTTGCAGCTCCTCGTCGTCGAACTTGGCATACGGCGCCAGCAAGCCGCGGTAGAACGCGACATAGCCTTCGAGCAGCTCCTGCTGTACCCGTTCCATCTCTTCGTCGCCCTTCAGCGCGGCGAAGATCGCGTGGTACTCCGGGCCCGCCGTGCGGAAGCAGCTCATGTAGGACTCGCCGATCAGCCGCGCGACGTCGCCCAGGCGCTTGGGTGCGCGCTCGAAGGCCTGGGCCTGGATCGCGCACTGGCGCTCGTCGATCTGCCGGTACAACGCGATCAGCAGCCCCGCACGGGTGCCGAAGTGTTCGTAGGCGATCGGCTTGCTGACCCCGGCGCGCTCGGCGAGGTAGCCGAGGGTGAGGGCGTCGCTGCCTTGTTCGCGGACGATGTTCATCGCCGTGTCCAGCAATTGCTCGCGGCGATCGGCCTTGGGCAGGCGCCGGGCCGGGGCGGGGGTGTCGCTCATGGAACGCAGTCTCTCGTGTGGCGTGGGCTTGACAGTGCGGGGAAAGCGTATCTTACTGTTGGTAAGTTACCAATCGTAGCTTGCGTCCGCGCCTTTCGGCCGACGCCGCTGCCCAACCACAGGATGTCACCATGAACGCTGCTTCGCTCGCTCCCGTCCTCATCGCCGGCGGTTCCGGCATCGTCGGCCGCCACGTCGCGCGCGCCCTGCGCCGCCTGCATCCCGGCTTGCCGCTGGCCATCGGCGGCCGCGACCCGGACAAGGCCGCGGCCGCCGCGACCGAGCTCGGCCAAGCCGCGCCGGTCCGGATCGATCTCGACCGGGCCGACCTCGGCCTCGACCCGGCCGGCCGTTACTCCGCGGTGGTGACCATGCTCAAGGACGAAGGACTGAACACGCTCAAATACGCGCTGCGTCAAGGCTTGCCTTACCTCAGCACCTCCAACGGTTCCTTCGAGATGGCGCCGGAAGTGGCCCTGCATCTGCGCCATCCGCAACGCGCGCCGATCCTGCTCGCCAGCCATTGGCTGGCCGGCGCGGCGACCCTGCCTGCGCTGCACTACGCACGCGAGTTCGACCGGGTCGAGCGGATCGAGATCTCGGCCCTGCTCGACGAACTCGACATGGGCGGGCCGGCCGCGGCGGCCGACTACGAGCGCCTGACCAGCGCCGCGGCGGCACAGATTCTCGAACGAGGCCGTTGGCGCTGGGTGCGCGGTCGCGACGCCGAACGCGACATCGTCAGCGTCGACGGCACCGTGCTGCCGGCCAGCGCGTACTCGCCGATGGACGTGGTCAGCCTGGCCGCCGCGACCGACGCGCATTCGGTGCGCCTGGACCTGGCCCTGGCCGAAACGGCCAGCCGGCGTCGCGGCGAAGCCTACTCGACCGAGATCGCGATCGACCTGCACGGCCGCGACCGCCATGGCGCGCCGCTGCATCGTCGCCACGAACTGGTGCATCCGCAAGGCCAGGCGCCGCTGACCGGTCTGGGCATCGCGCTCGGCGTCGAACGCCTGCTCGGCCTCGCCGGCGGCGCCGCTCCGGCGCCGGGCCTGTACACCCCGGACCTGCTGCTCGATCCGGCGCAATGGCTGCGGCGCTATCGCGAATTCGGCGGCCAGGACCGCGAGGTCGCGAGGCCGGCGGCTGCGGCGTGATCGCTGGCAGCGACGCGCGGTAGCGCGCCTGCATAGAGCGGCGCGAGCGGCGATCAGCCCAAGAGGCGTCCGCAAACGCCTTCGCCGCAGCCGACGCCCTTCGGTCGCGGCCAGCAGCGCTGGCCGCGGGCGGCTTCGAGTGGCGGCGTGGCCTTGTTTCGCTGCGGTGGGTCGCGGCTGACACCGCTCCTGCAGACGGGGCCGGGCGGTCCGGATGTCCGCCGGCAGTTCCGCCCTCCCGATCGCGGCGAACCGGGGATTGATCTGCGTCACAGAAGTCGCGCGCGGTTGCGACAACTGCAACATCGGCCGTGGAAGATGGCGGGTCGCTCCAGCGCCTCCGGGGACCGCGCACGATGACCGATCCGCAACGCCGCCGCTTCCTGATCGGGCTGACCGTCGGTGGCGCGGCGACCGTCGCCGGCCCGATAGCGCTCTGGCGTTGGACCGGCGGACACGGGCATCGCTTCGCCAGCGGCCCCGCGCCGGACCTGCAACTGCTGCCGCCCGACGCGCGCTTCGTGCAGCCGTTGCGCCTGCCCGGCGGCGAAGGCCTGCTAGCCGAGGTCGATCTGCGCATGCCCTTGCGTCTGATCGCGCAGGCCACGACACAAGCGCTGTTTCCTGGTGCGCCGACCACGCTGTGGTCCTATGCCGGCGCGTCCGCCGGCCGTGCCCTGTTCAATCCCATCCTGCACGCGCGCCGCGGCGATACGGTCGAGGTCGAACTCGACAATCGTCTCGCCGAAGCGACCACCATCCATTGGCACGGCCTGGCGGTCGACGAGGCCAACGACGGCAGCGGCCTGCATCCGGTCGCGCCCGGCGCGCGCCGTCGCTATCGTTATCGCGTCGACAACCGCGCCGGCCTGTACTGGTATCACGCCCATCCGCACGGCCGCACCGGCGTGCAGCTGCAGCGCGGGCTGGCCGGGCTGATGTTGGTCGAAGACGACGAAGAGCGCGCGTTGAAACAACGCCTGGGCATGCGTTGGGGCGAGCGCGATCTGCCGCTGATGATCGCCGACAAGCAGGTCGGGCCGGACAATGCCATCGTTTACAAAGACGGCGCCGACGACTGGATCGGCAACCGTGTGCTGGTCAACTGGACGCCCGAGCCCTACCTCGACGTGATCCCGGCCTGGTACCGCTTCCGCCTGATCAACGTCGCCAACGCGCGCATGCTGCGCCCGTGCTTCCTGCATGGCGACCGCGTGCTGCCGATGCAGTTGATCGGAACCGACGGCGGCCTGCTCGAGCGCGCCTGGCCGGTCGACGATCTGTTCCTGGCTCCGGCCCAGCGCGCCGACGTGCTGGTCGACTTCGGCGCACTCGCGCCGGGCGAGCGGGTGCGGCTGCGCAGCCTGGAGTACGTGGCGATGGAGAACGAGGACGAGTCCGGCGCCTTCGCGCCCGATCCGATGGGCGATCATCCCGGCGCGGCGGCGATGGGCGAGCCCCTGGACCTGATGGAACTGCGGGTGATCGAGTGCGCCACCGAACGTCGACCGCCGGCGCGGTTGCCGCCGCTGGAGGCGATCGCGCAGCTGCCGCCGATGCCGGACACGCGCGACTGGCCGGTGCGCGCGCTGCGCTTGCGCATGGACGAGGAAGGCCGTTGGTTCATCAACGACTGGAATTTCCATCTCTCCGGCCACGAGCCGGCGTTCTCGGTACGGCGCGGCAGCCGCGAGGTGTGGGAGATCCGCAACAGCATGACCAGCATGCCGCATCCGATGCACCTGCACGGCTTCCAGTTCCGCGTGCTCTCGCGCAGCATCAGCCCGCCGGACATCCGCGGACGCCAGGTCGCCGCGGGCGGCCTGGGGCCGCAGGACCTGGGCTGGAACGACACCGTGGTGGTCTGGCCGGGCGAAATCGTGCGCCTGGCGGTCGACTTCGCCCAGAATTTCGCCGGCACTCAACGCTACATGCTGCATTGTCACAACCTTGAGCACGAGGACATGGGCATGATGCTGAGCTTCGCGGTGACCGATTGATGTCGTCGCGGCGCGCGCCGCGAAACGGCGCGGCCTGTCCGAACTTTCCCGCTTCGCTGTGCGTTACGGAGTCCGCATGTTGCCTTTGCCCGTCGTTGGTTCCGCCTCGTCCCTGTCCGTCCGCTGCGCCGCCGTTGCGCTCGCGATGACGCTGGCCGGCTGCGCGCCGGCATCGAAAACGCCGGCGGAATCGGCGGCGGTCGTGCCCGCGGCGCCGCTGACCGCGGCCGAGCTGGGCGACGACAAGGCGCGCATCAGCTACGTGGTCGGCCGCGACTTCGCCCGCAGCATCGAACCGATTCGCGGCGAACTGGACCCGCAGATCGTGCTGCGCGCGATCCGCGATGCCCAGGCCGGCGCCCAGCCGCTGTTCGACGATGCGGGCAGCCGCAAGATCCGCGAAGGCTTCAGCGCCGCGCTGCGCGACAAGCAGGATCGGGCGCAGCAGGCGCTGGCGGCGCGCAATCTCGACAGCGGCCGCGCCTTCCTGGAGCGCAATGCCGGCGTCGCCGGCGTGCGCCGCACCGCGTCGGGCCTGCAGTACCAAGTGCTGAAAGAAGGGAGGGGCGTTCATCCCAAGGCCAGCGACACGGTACGGGTGAACTACATCGGCCGCCTGCCCGACGGCAGCAAGTTCGAAAGCACGTACGACACCGATCACCCGGCCGAGTTCGTGCTCGATCGGGTGATGCCCGGCTGGACCGAAGGCGTGCAACTGATGACGCCCGGCAGCCGCTACCGATTCTGGGTGCCGTCGCAGCTCGCCTATGGCGAACGCGGCGTGCCCGGTCAGATCGAGCCCAATACCGTGCTCGACTTCGAGATCGAACTGCTGGAGATCGCCGGCGTTGGCGGCACCAGCGGCGCCGAATGACCGCGCCGCTGCTGTAGGAGCGGCGCAGGTCGCGACCGCCCTCTCGCCTGGTCGCCGCGTCTTTGTCCCGAGCCCCTTGTAGGAGCGGCGTAAGCCGCGACCGCGCTCTTGCGGTCGCGCGGCGTCTGTCGTTGAAGGCCCGTGAAGCTTCAAAGCTCAAAGCTTCAAGCAAAGCTTCCGTCCGCAAGCGGCCGGGTCACTTTCTTTGTCCAAGGCGACAACGTCCTACTGGATTTCCTACGGTCAAAAGTAACCAAAGAAAACGCCATGGCGGTTTCGGATCAAGAGCCACTATGGGACGAGGTTTTCGCCTGGCTGCTCCGCACAGTCTCTCCCTGGCCTGGCTGCGCACGGCCCGCCTCCTTGCGGGCCGCCCTCCGGGGCTTCAGGGCGTTCTCGCGAGATCGAAGCGGCGCCAAGCGCTTCACGGCAACGGCAGGCTCCGCGCGGCCGTGGGCGGAGGCGGGCGCTGCGTAAGCGGTGGCCACTGCGCGCGTGTAAGAATCAAGGCCGCGTTCGTCGTTCTCGGGTCGTCCGCGCGTGAACTCGCGCCGCTACGGCGCCGTCGTGTTCTGTTTCGACGCGTCCCCGCCGCGCACTTGCCGACCGTTGGTCGGACGACGCGGCAAGCTGTGACGGCAGCCTCACGAGTATCCGCAATCGACGCGATTTCCGTCGCAATCGTGTAGCGATTTTCCGGCCAAACTCCGCAACCATCGCGACCCGAACGGGTCGCGGACGCCCGCCATCACCGTCATCCGGAGACAGCCAGTGAACCTCATCCTCCAGCGCGCGCCGATCGGCGCCGCGATCGCCGCCGCCTTGATCGGCGGAGCCCTCGCCGGCGCGCCGGCGCACGCCGCGCAGCGCACCCTGCAGCTGTCCGAGGACAGCACCCACAGCAAGCCGGTGCAGGCGGCCAAGGCGACCCCGCTGGCGGCGGCGACGATGCCCGGCCGGGTCTGCGAAACCGGGGCCCAGTGGCTGCGCCTGGGCTTCAAGGAGCTCAAGCTGTCCGGCTACGACTCGTTGGTGCTGAGCAGCAGCGGCGGCGACCGGTTGGTGTTCGAAGGCCGGCACTGGAACGACCGCAGTTTCACCACCCGCGCGCTGCGCGGCGAATGCGTCGACATCAAGCCGTATTTCAGCCAGCCCGACAGCGGCTTCCAGCTCGACCGCTACGACTACAGCGCGGTGCCGTTGAACCTGGCCAGCGTGGTGGTGGCCGGTGCCGGCGACATCTGCGACACCAGCGGCACCGCCTGCAAAGGCACTTCGGACCTGATCGTGTCGATCAACCCCACCGCGGTATTCACCGCCGGCGACAACGCCTACGACAGCGGTACGCTGAGCGAGTTCAACAACCGCTACGCGCCGACCTGGGGTCGCTTCAAGGCCCTGACCAGCCCGTCGCCGGGCAATCACGAGTACTACACCAGCGGCGCCAGCGGCTACTTCGACTACTTCAACGGCGTCGGCAACCAGACCGGTCCGGCCGGCGATCGCAGCAAGGGTTATTACAGCTGGGACGTCGGCGACTGGCACTTCATCGCCCTCAACACCATGACCGGCGGCACCGTCTCCACCACCCAGATCAACTGGCTCAAGGCCGACCTCGCCGCCAACACCAAGCCCTGCACCGCGGCCTATTTCCATCACCCGCTGCTCAGCCGCGGAAGCTACAGCGGCTACAGCCAGGTCAAGCCGTTCTGGGATGCGCTGTACGCGGCCAAGGCCGACTTGGTGCTGGTCGGCCACGACCACAATTACCAGCGCTACGCCAAGATGAACCCCAGCCAGCAGCCGGCCGCCGACGGCATCCGCCAGGTGCTGGTCGGCACCGGCGGGCGCTCGTTCTACGACATCGGCGGCAGCCATTCGCTGCTTGAGGCCAGCAACGACAGCACCCACGGCGTGCTCAAGCTGACCCTGACCGCGACCGGCTACACCGGCGATTTCGTGCCGCGCGCCGGCAGCAGCTACACCGATCACTTCACCGGCACCTGCAACAAGAACAGCACCCCGCCGTCCTCGCTGACGCTCAATGCGGTGCGCGACGTGACGGTCAAATCCGGCGGCAGCCGGGTCAATACCGCGGTGCTCTACGCCGACGGCAGCGACGGCGGTCAGCAGTTGCGCGGGCTGATGGGTTGGAACGTCTCCTCCGCGGCCGGGCTGAACCTGCAGTCGGCGCAGCTCAAGCTACAGGTTTCCGACCGTTCCACCGGCAGCTACGATCTGTACCAAGTCACCGCCGCCTGGACCGAGAGCAATGCGACCTACAGCGGCGCGACGCTCGGCAGCAAGCTCGGCTCCTTCGTGCCCAGCGCGACCGGCACGCAGTACCTCAACCTCAATGCCGCCGGCCTGCAACTGGTGAAGAACTGGGCCAACGGCAGCGTCGCCAACCACGGCGTGATTCTGATGCCGGCGTCCGGCGTCACCGACGGCGTCGACTGGTCCTCGCGCGAAGGCGCCAGCGCGCCGCAGCTGCTGCTGACCTACACGCCCTGAGGCGTCGCCCGAGCAGGGGCCTGCCGCCACGGCGGCCGCAGCGGACGACCCCAGGGTCGTCCGCTGCGAAGTGGCGATGGCATTGCGGTGCTGGCGCTCGGCCGGTCAGCCGTAGGCCGGCAAGGCCGGCCGCGTACTGGTGCCGGCACCGGCGCCGATCATCAGCTTGACCGACTCTTTGATCCGTTCGGCGCCGCCGAGCTTGACCGCGGCGACCAAGCGCTCGCCGATGGTCTTGCTCTCTTCGGCGGTGTTGGCGTGCGTGCCGAGCACTGCCAGCCCCTTCTCGGTCAGCCGGTAACGCAAGGCGACATGGACGAAGGCGACGCCGTTCAAGGACTCTTTGACGCAGGCGCCGCTGCGCAGATACCCCTCGTCCAACAGCCACTCGAACGTCGCCCCACAGGCCAACACCGCGGCGGCCATCGCCTCGCGATTGTTCGGATCCAGGCCGGGAAGGTGCCGGGCCGATTCTTCGGCATTGAAACGCGCTACGACGGGATGCTGCTCCAGCGCCGCGGCGCAGATCCGCGCCGTGGCGATACTGAACACCTCGATGTTTTTCATTGATGACGCCCCCTGACGTCCCCGTTATTTATGTGGGGGGTATGTCAACGCCGCGTGATGAAAAAATTCCTAAGAAGTTGAATTAAAAGGGTAATTTCTAGATGCCTATCGCGCACAATGCGTGATCTCCATAGCATCGAGAATGACCGGTTGCCGCCCTGCGGCAGATCCATGCCGCGCCGCGACACCTCAAGAACGAGGCACGGATCAGGTAGATGAACAATGTGGCCGCACTGTCTGACGAACGGCGCTCAGCGGTTGGCTTGCGCGCGCAGCTCGATCACCGTGGCGTCGGCGTCGGGCAGGCGCGGCGGCAACACGATCACCAACTCGTTGCCGTCGCGGCGGGTGTCCAGCACGGCGCCGCCGTCGAGCAGGCGCGCGTACTGCGCGCCGGCAATGCGCAGACGCAGTTCGCCGTCGGCGGGCCGGTCGAACACATGCAGGAACAAGCGACCGTCGGCGCCGGCGGTGATGCGTCCCCAATCCACCGGCTGCAGCGGATTGGCGCGGCTGGCGTAGATCGCATCGCCGTTGCGACGCAGCCAGTCGCCGATCGCCCGCATGCGCGCCGCGCTTTCCTCCGGCACGCTGCCGTCGGCCCGCGGTCCGATGTTGAGCAAGAGATTGCCGCCCTTGCTGGCGGTATCGACCAGGGTGCGGATCAGTTCGCGGCTGGATTTCCAGTCGTGGTCGAGCGCGCTATAACCCCAGGTGCCGTTCATGGTCAGACAGGCCTCCCAATCGACGCCGGGCACGCCCTGCGCCGGCACCGCCTGCTCCGGCGTGGTGAAGTCGCCGTGCGCGCGGTCGAACCAGCGCAGGCTTCCCTGCGGGTCGTCATAGCCCAGCGAGCGGTAAAGTCGGTTGTTCATCACGATGCCGGGCTGAGCCTTGCGCACCATCGCCATCAGCTCGGTCGCGCGCCAGGTTTCGCCTTCGGCGCCGGGGTTGGAGTAGTCCCACCACAATACGTCGATCGGGCCGTAGCGATCGACCAATTCGCGTACCTGCGCCTGCAGGAAATCCTGGTAGGCCTTCAGGTTCGCGCGCCGGTCGTAATCGGGATCGTCGGCCGGCACGGCCTTTTCCAGCGGATGCGGCAGCGGCTGCTCGAGGCGGGCGAAGTCGCGATACGGATACGCCGGATGGTGCCAGTCGATCACCGAGTGGTACAGGCCGACCTTGAGGCCTTCGGCGCGCGCGGCGTCGACTATCTCGCGCACCAGGTCGCGGTCTACCGTGTCTTTGGCATCGAACCGGCTCACCGCGCTGTCGTGCAGGGCGTAGCCTTCGTGATGCTTGCTGGTGAACACCAGATAGCGCGCGCCGGCACGCTTGGCCAGCCGCGCCCATTCGCGGGCGAAGCCGGGTTGGGGCTTGAACAGCGGCAGCATCTGCCGCGCGTACTCGTCGGCGGGCACATGCGCGTTGCGCTGGATCCACTCGGCCGAACCCTTGACGGGTACGCCGTTCCAGCGTCCGGCCGCGCCGGAGTACAGGCCCCAGTGCACGAACATGCCGAAGCGCGCTTCGCGCCACCAACGCATGCGCGCATCGAAGGCGGCCTGCGATTCGGTCGGCGCTGCGACGGCGGGGGGCGGCACGGCCGCGGCCGGCGCGGCCGCAACGGCCAGCGCGATCAGGACGGGAGCCAGCGCTGCGCGCGGCGAGGGCATCGAAAACATCGGGACTCTCCACGGCGGGTCGCGGCAGTCCAGCAGAGTGCGCAGGGCGCGGTCAACCGCTCTGTCGATTCGAAAGGGACGCGATAATTCGCCTTGCGGTCGTCGGCGCCAAGCAGCGAATCCACCGCGCCGCCGTTCGCAACGGACTTCGTGCCGCGCAAGACGCCTGCGCCGATCTTAAGAGGGCGCGACGAATGACGCGACGGCGATCAGCAGGCGGCGCGCGACAAGCCACAGTCGCAGCCATTCCGTCGAACCGGTTCCTCGCTCTAAGAAGCCGCAAAAAATCCAAACCCATCCAAATAAATCCAATCGCGACAAAGCTTGCGCGGGTGGCACCCGTCACTAGACTCGAACGTCCGCCAGCTCGCACCTCATCGCCATGGACCGTCGCCGCTTCCTGCTCGCTACTTCCGCCTCGGCGCTCGCCGCGACCGCGCCGACGCTGGCGGCAGCGGGCGCAGCGGCCACGCCCGTCGCGCGCCCGCGTCCCACGCCGCAGCAGCTGGCCTGGCAGCGCGATGAGCTGTCGATGTTCGTGCACTTCACCATCAACACCTTCACCGACCGCGAGTGGGGCGAGGGCGACGAAGACCCGTGGGTGTTCGCTCCGACCGATCTTGATGCCGGGCAATGGGCGCGCGCTGCGAAAGCCGGCGGCTTTCGTAGCCTGATTCTCACCGCCAAGCACCACGACGGCTTCTGCCTGTGGCCGACCGCGACCACCGAGCACTGCGTGCGCCGCAGCCCCTGGCGCGAGGGCCGCGGCGATGTGGTGCGCGAGTTCGCCGATGCTTGCCGCGCCGAAGGCCTGGCGATCGGCTTCTACCTTTCGCCCTGGGACCGGCACGAGCCGCGCTACGGCAGCGGCCGCGACTACGACGATTTCTACATCGCCCAGCTTACCGAATTGCTGACCGGCTACGGCCCGGTACACGAGGTCTGGTTCGACGGCGCCAACGGCGAGGGGCCGAACGGCAAGCGCCAGGCCTACGACTGGCCGCGCATCCACCGCACGGTGCGCGAGTTGCAGCCGCAGGCGATCGTATTCTCCGACGCTGGGCCCGACGTGCGCTGGATCGGCAACGAGCGCGGCATCGCCGGCCACACCTGCTGGTCGACGGTCGACCCGGCGCGCGTGCCGCAGGCCGGCTTCGACCGTCCCTGGGGCGGCGACGCGCTGCAGCAGGGCGACCCTTACGGCTCGGCGTGGCGCCCGGGCGAGTCGGACGTATCCATCCGGCCGGGCTGGTTTTGGCACGAAGCCGAGGACGCCAAGGTGCGTACCCCGGAACAGTTGTTGGCGCTGTACTTCGCTTCGGTCGGGCGCAACAGCAAGCTGCTGCTCAACGTGCCGCCGACCCGCGCCGGGCGCTTTCACGAGGCCGACGTGGCGGCATTGGCCGGTTTCGCTCGCTTGCGCGAGGCGACGTTCGGCGCGGGCAATCGGCTGGCCGGCGCGCGCGTGCGCGCCAGTGGCAATGTGCGCCGGCACGCGCCCGAGCGTGTGCTGGAGGCCGATCCGGACACGTTCTGGAGCGCCCCGGCCGATGCGCGTACGGCCTGGATCGAGTTCGAGTCCGCCGAAGAGATGGAGTTCGACACGCTGTGCCTGCAGGAAGCCATCGCCTGCGGCCAGCACATCGCCAACTACCGCCTCGAGCGTTGGCTCCAGGGACGCTGGCAGCCGTTCGCGTGGGGCACGACCATCGGTCACAAGCGCCTGGAGCGTTTCGACCCGTTGCGTGCGCGGCGGGTCCGGCTGACCATCGAACACGCCTACGACACCCCGCGCCTGAGCGCGGTGGGGCTATACCGCAGCGCGACTGCGGGACGTGCGGAGTAATCGATGCCTTCGCTATCGATCTAAGCTCGAAGCCGTCGCGGGACGTAGGAGCGGCGCAAGCCGCGACCGCCATCTTTAACTTTCGCCGCGTCTTTGTCCTGTCCCCCTGTAGGAGCGGCGTGAGCCGCGACCGCGTTCTTACGGCCTCGCGCCGTTTGCCGTTCGAAGGCTAAAAAGCTCTCGGTCAAAAGTAACCAAAGAAAACGCCATGGCGGTTTCGGATCAAAAGCCGTTATGGGACGTAGCTTTCGCGGGACTGCTCCGCACCGGCCCTCCCTGGGCTGCGCACGGCTCGCCTCCCTGCGGGCCGCCCTCCGGGGCGTCAGGGCGTTCTCGCAAGTTCGATGCGACGCCAAGCGCTTCACGGCAACGGCAACGACTACAACGGTATGCCGCTGTACACGTAATCCTGGCCGGCGCTTCACGGCCGTCGACAGGCCTCGGCGCCAAGCTGAACGGAAATTCAGCCGTATGCGTGGTATCGTGCCCGACAGAAGGGGAGTAGCTCCCGCTGTCGTATCGTCATTACGGGTCCACGACCCCGGTGCGACGGGCGTCCCGGTCCATGTCGGCCGGGATGCGAGCAAGACCTTCGCCGCCAGCGGCGAAGGTGCGTCTCCCGATCTTTCCGGACGACGTTTCGCGGCAGCGGCCGTGCCGTCATTCTTTCCGGGAGATTCACATGCAAACCATCGGCAGTCCGATGCTCTGGGGCGTTTTCCTCGCCTTCGTCGTCGCCGCCCTGCTCGTCGATCTGGTGCTGATGCGCCACGGCGGCCCTCACAAAGTCACCTTCAAGGAAGCCGCCTGGTGGAGCGTGGGCTGGATCGCCCTGGCCCTGGTGTTCAACGCAGGCCTGTGGTGGTACGTGAGCCGCGAGTCCGGCGCCGAAGTCGGCAACCAGATCGGGCTCGAATTTCTGACCGGCTATCTGGTCGAGAAGTCGCTCGCGGTCGACAACATTTTCGTCTTCCTGATGCTGTTCTCCTACTTCGCCGTGCCCGAAGAGCAGCGCCAGCGGGTGCTGGTGATCGGCATCCTCGGCGCGATCGCGTTGCGTACGGTACTGATCTTCGCCGGCGCGTTGTTGCTGGCCAAGTTCCATTGGGTGCTGTACGTGTTCGGCGCGTTCCTGGTGATCACCGGCATCAAGATGCTGCTGGCCGCGGGCAAGGCGCCGGACCTGGAACGCAACCCGGTACTGCGCTGGATGCGCGGCCACTTGCGCCTGACCCACGAGTACAGCGGCGACAAGCTGTCGATCCTGCGCGACGGCAGGCGTTGGTTCACTCCGCTGTTCGCGGTGATCGTGCTGATCGGCGTCACCGACGTGATCTTCGCGGTCGACTCGATCCCGGCGATCTTCGCCATCACCTCAGACCCCTTCATCGTCCTGACCTCGAACGTGTTCGCGGTGCTGGGCCTGCGCGCGATGTTCTTCCTGCTGCAGGGCATGGCCGACCGATTCCACTTGCTGCCTTATGGCCTGGCGGTGGTGCTGGTCTTCATCGGCGTGAAGATGCTGCTGATCGATGTGTACAAGATTCCGATCCTGGTCTCGTTGCTGGGCGTGGCGCTGATCATCGGCAGCTCGATAGTCGCCAGTCTGCTGCGTCCGGCCAAGCACGAGCCGGGCGCGGGCTGACCGCTGCGTCGCGATGGCGGGTTGCGGCGCCGATGGGTACATTGGCGCCGCGGCCGCCGGGTTGCGGTCGCGCAGCGCAGACGCCATGGCCAGGACCGCGAACAAGCAAATTCCCGATCGCAGCGCAGCCAAGCCGCGGGCGATGGCGGAGCCGGCGCCGCGCCGGCCAACCGACGGCAAGAACGCAGCGCGCAAGTCCGCGCAAGCTGCGTTCTCTGCGCAGCCCTTGCCGCAACGGCTGGCGCAGACGCTCGAAGTGTTGCGCGCGGCCGGCAGCGCCGACGACCGCGCCGGCATGGCGCGTTTCGGCATTCCCAGCGAGCGCGCCTTCGGCGTGCGGATGGGGCAGATCCAGGCCCTGGCCAAACGCCTGGGCCGCGATCGCGCGCTCGCCGCGGCGCTGTGGGACAGCGGCTGGCACGAGGCGCGCCTGCTCGCGGCCTATCTCGACGATCCCGCGAGCCTGAGCTCGGCGCAGATGGACCGTTGGGCGCGCGAGTTCGACAACTGGGCGCTGTGCGACACGGTCTGTTCCAACCTGTTCGAGCCCAGCCCCTGGGCCTGGCGCAAGATCGCGCAATGGGCGCCGCGCCGGGACGAGTTCGTGCGTCGCGCCGCGTTCGCCTTGCTCGCGGCCAAGGCCGTGCACGACAAGGCCGCCGGCGACGAAGCCTTCCTGCGCGGCCTGGTCCTGGTCGAGGCCCAGGCCGGCGATGGGCGGAACTTCGTCAAGAAAGCGGTCAACTGGGCGTTGCGCCAGATCGGCAAGCGCAATCCCGCCTTGCGCCAGGCCGCGCTCGCGGTGGCGCAGCGCCTGGCGCAGTCGGCGGACGCCGCGCCGCGCTGGATCGGCAAGGACGCCTTGCGCGAACTGGGCAGCGAGACGGTCGCGCGCCGGGTTGCGGGCAAAGGCTGAGCGCCGCTGCAGGCGTTCGATATGACAGCTGTCGCTGGCGCGACGGTCGCCGATCCGGCTAGGTTCGAGCTCCCTCGTCGCCCGCGCCCGCCATGCACGCCAGTCTCGTCGTCGCCCATCCCAGTCCGGCCAGCTTCAGCCATGCCCTCGCCGACGCCGCGCGCGGCATTTTGCAGGCGCATGGGTATGCGATCGACTGGCACGATCTGTACGCGGAGGGTTTCGATCCGGTGCAGCGAACCGGCGAGAGCGGCAACACCGCCTCCGACGACGCCCTGGTCGAACGCCATTGCGCCGAACTGGCTCGGGCCGATCTGATCCTGATCTTCCACCCGAACTGGTGGGGACAACCGCCGGCGATCCTGAAAGGCTGGATCGACCGCGTGTTCCGTCTCGATACCGCCTACGGCTACCCGGTCGGCACGTCCTGGGACGGTGTGCCGACCGGGCTGCTGCGCGCGCGTCATGCCTTGGTGTTCAACACGTCCAACACGCCGGCCGAGCGCGAGGCCGCGGTGTTCGGCGACCCCTTGCAGGCGATCTGGGCGCGCTGCGTGTTCGGCCTGTGCGGCGTCGACAGCGTGATCCGGCGCATGTACGGGCCGGTGGCGGCCAGCGACGAAGCGCAACGCGCTGGGTGGCGCGCCGAGGTCGAGGCCCTGGTGGCGCAGGCGGCGCTGCCGGCTTGAGCGAACCTCGTCGCGTCGTCGCCGGCGCGGCCGCGCTCAGTCGGCTGCCGGGCCGGCCAGTTCGTCGTCCTTGAACAGCGCCACCTGCGGTTCGCCCTTGGCGTCGATCCAGCCGCGGTACATGCCCTCGGTATTGAACGGCAGGGCGAAGCGGCCGTCGGCGCCGAGCACGATCGCGCCGCCGTTGCCGCCGGCGGCGGGAATCTCGCGATTGATCACCGACTCGGCCGCTTCGCGCAGGTCCTGTTTGCCGTAGGCGACGCGCGCGCAGATGTCGTGGGCGGCGACGGCGCGGATGTAGTACTCGCCCCAGCCGGTGCCGGACACCGCGCAGCGCGCATCGGCATAGGTGCCGGAGCCGATGATCGGCGAATCGCCGACCCGGCCGTAGCGTTTGTTGGTCATGCCGCCGGTCGAGGTGCCGGCGGCGAGCCGGCCCTGGGCGTCGAGCGCGACCGCGCCGACGGTGCCGAAATGCTTGGCGGTTTCGACGTCGGCGTGAGCCTGGCCGGCGGCTTCTTCCTTGAGCGCCTTCTGCAATTGCTGCCAGCGCTTCTCGGTGCGGAAATACGACGGATCGACCAGGGGCAGGCCCTGTTCGCGGGCGAAGGCTTCGGCGCCGTCGCCGACCATCATCACGTGTCTGGACTTGTCCATCACCGCGCGCGCCAGCACGATGGGATTCTTGACCCGGTGCACGCCGGCGATGGCGCCGGCGCGGCGGCCGCTGCCGTCCATGAGCGCCGCGTCGAGCTCGTTCTTGCCGTCGTGGGTGAACACCGCGCCGCGGCCGGCGTTGAACATCGGCGCATCCTCGAGCACGGTGATCGCCGCGACCACCGCGTCCAGCGCAGGCTTGCCCGCGGCGAGCTCGGCCTGGCCGGCGCGCAGCGCCTGCGCCAGAGCGGCGCGCGCGGCGTCTTCCTCGGCGCGGTCCATGCCGGCGCGGATCACTCCGGCGCCGCCGTGGATCACCAGCACCGGCCGCACCGGCGCGGGTCCCGCGGCGTGGGCCAGGCCCAGCCACACGGTCGGTGCCAGCATCAGGGCGAGACAACGGCGACGGACAGCGGGCTTCATCGGCGGCTCCGGGCGGGGCAGGCGGGAGCCGCCATCATAGGCCGCCGCGCGCGCTCAGTCCGCGCCGGTGCGTGCGACCGCGAACACGCGCCTGAACTCGAACCAGGTGCTGCCGTCGGCGCGCGCGGGATAGGCCGCGCGCAGGCGCGGCGCGAGTTGGTCGCGGAAGCGTTGCCAGCCGGCGTCGTCCAGGGCGTTGCGGATCGGCCGCAACGCGGTGCCGCTGATCCACTCCAGCACCGCGTCGGCGCCGCTGAGGCGCTGTACATAGGTGGTTTCCCAGGCATCGACCTCGCAACCGGCATCGGCCAGCAATTCGGCGTAATCGCGCGGCGCATCGACCGTGCCGTCGCCGCGCAACGCCAGCCCGTCCAACTGCGAGGCCCAGGCCGGAGCGGAGGCCAGTTCGCGCACCAGCCGGTGCGAGGGCGCGTCGAAGTTGCCCGGCATCTGCACCGCCAGCCAGGCGCCGCGCGGCAGTTCGCGCGCCCAACGCCGCAGCAGCTCGCGATGTTCCGGCACCCATTGCAGCACCGCATTGGACACGACCACGTCGGTATCGGCCTGGGCCCGCCAATCGCGCACATCGAGCCGTTCGGCGGCGACCCCGGCCGCGCGCGCGGCCTGCACCATCTCCAGCGAACTGTCGCTGGCTTCCAGCACCGCTTGCGGCCAGCGCGCGGCCAGGGCCAGAGTCAGGTTGCCCGGCCCGCAGCCCAGGTCGACCACCCGCCGCGGCCGCTCGGCGCGGATGCGCCCGATCAGATCGAAGAACGGTCGCCCGCGCAGGTCGGCGAAATCGAGGTATTTGTCCGGATCCCACATGCGGCGGCTCCATCGACGATTTCTTGCACTATACCCAGCCGCCGCGCGGGCACTGTGCCGATGCGGCCGAGTCGGCATCGCGCCGACGGCCGCCATGCCGCGCGATTCGCGTTCTGGCCTAAGGACCAGTCGGAGATGCGCCCATGGACCGGGTGGAAACACCAGTGCGAGAAGCCAACAGCGGCGCGGAACGGGCGTGGGACCCGGAGCAGGCGCCGGCGACTGCGGACCCGGCGCAGCACGAGGTCACTCGCTGCCTGCAGCGTTGGAGCGGCGGAGACCGGCAGGCGCTGGATGCGCTGCTGCCCCATGTCTACCGCGAGCTGCGCGCGATGGCGCGGCGCGAGCTGAGCGGCCATCGCGGTCACGACACCTTGCAGCCGACGGCGCTGGTTCACGATGTATGGCTGCGTTTGCTCGACGCCGAACGGGCGCCGCGTTTCGACGATCGCCGGCATCTGTTCAACACCGCGGCGCGGATCATGCGTCAGTTGCTGGTCGATCGTGCCCGGCGGGCCGCATGCGACAAGCACGGCGGCGGCTGGAAGCGCGACCAGTTCCTGTGCGCGATGGATCTGCCGATGGCGCAGGACACCACGCTGCCGGCCTTGGACGAGGCGCTGCGGGCCCTGGAGCGCCTGCAGCCGCGGCTGGCGCAAGTGGTGGAGTTGCGTTGCTTCGCCGGCCTGAGCGTGGCCGAGGTCGCGCGATTGCTGGCGCTGGAAGAGCGCACGGTGTATCGCGACTGGGCCGCGGCGCGGGCGTGGTTGCGCGACCGCTTGGCCGACTGAGTCGACGTCGCGTCGTCCGTGGCGGGCGGATCGGGCAGGGCGGATGGCCGCTTGCGGCGCGGCAACGCGTTGCCTGCGGCACGGTCCCCCGATTCGCGTATCGCTGCCCACCCCATGTCCGCCGCTTCCGACGATTTCGAACGCCAAGCCCTGCTGGAGCTGCGCGCCCTGCTCGACACCGACCCGGCCCGGCGCGCCGCAGGGATCGAGGCCATCGCCGACCCTGCCTTGCGCGTGCGGGTCGCGGCCCTGTTGGCGCAGGCCACCGGCGGCACGACAGCCGCGCAGGGAGGCGAGGCGGATTCCGATCCCATCGGCCCCGGGCACCGGCTTGGGCCTTACCGGGTGTTGGAACGGATCGGCCGCGGCGGCATGGGCGAGGTGTTCCGGGCCAAGCGCTGCGACGGCGCGTTCGAGCGCGAGGTCGCGCTGAAGTGCATCTGGGGCGGCTTGGCGCCGTTGGCCGAGCGGTTCCAGCGCGAGCGCGAGCTGCTGGCGCAGTTGCAGCATCCGGGGATCGCCCGCTTGTACGACGGCGGCGTCGCCGGCGATGGGCGGCCGTGGTTCGCGATGGAGCTGGTGCGCGGCGCGCCCATCACCGAGTGGTGCGATGCGCGCGAGGCCGCCCTAGAGCAACGGGCCGAGCTGTTGAGTCAGGTTTGCGCGGCGGTCGACGCCGCGCATCGGGCGCTGATCGTGCATCGCGATCTCAAGCCGGCCAACGTGCTGGTCGACGAGGACGGCCGGGTCAAGCTGCTGGATTTCGGCATCGCCAAGCAGTTGCAGCCCGACGCGGGCGAGCAGGCGCCGACCCTGGCGATGACCCCGGCCTGGGCCGCGCCCGAGCAGCGCGACGGCCGTCCGATCACCACCGCCACCGACGTCTATCAGCTCGGCCGCTTGCTGCGCGCCTTGCTGATCGGCGTGCCGGCGGCGACCGATATCGGGGGGCCGCGCGTGGCGGCGGCCTACCGCGCGTTGCGCCGGCGCGATCCACAGGCGGCTCTGCGGCTGGCGGCCGCACGCGCGACCACGCCGGCGCGATTGCAGGCGCGCCTGCGCGGCGACCTGGACTGCATCGCCGCGCGCGCCTGCGCCGAGGAGCCGGCGCAACGCTATCGCAGCGCCGCCGCGCTGGCCGAGGATCTGCAACGCTGGCTCGCGCGCCGGCCGGTGGCGGTGCGCGGCGAAGACCGCCTGTATCGCTTGCGCCGGCTGCTGCGCCGGCAGTGGCCGGCGTTCGCGGCGTCCGCCGCCGGCCTGGCGCTGGCCGTCGCGGGCGGGGTCTATCACCTGCAGCGGCTGGACCGCGAGCTGGTTCGGACCCGCACCGCGCGCGATGCCGCGACGGCCGCGCAAGGCCGGGCCGAGGCTCAGCGCGAGCGCGCCGAGGCCACCGCCGAGTACTTCGTCGACCTGTTCAAGCAGGCGCGTCCGCGCCAGACCGACGGCGGCGAGGTGTCGGCGCGCGAACTGCTGTCGGCCAGCCTGGAGCAACTGCTGAGCGACCGCGAGCGCGATCCGCGCGCGCGCGCCTCGTTGTTGGCCGCCAACGCGCGCGCCTGGGCCACCTTGGGGCGCATGCGAGAGGCCGACCGCGCTGCGGCGGCGGCGATCGGTCTGATGCAGACCGATCCGGGCGCCGATGCGGAGACGCTGATCAAGACCCGGATGCGCCGGATCGGCTATCTGCATCATCTGCAGCGTTCCGATCGCGCGCAGCAGGAACTCGATGCGGCGCTGGCGCTGGCGGCGAAGCGGCCGTCGCGCGATCCGGAGCTGGGGACCCAGTTGCAGCTGTGGCGCGCCAATCTGGCCAGCGAGCGCGACGACGCGCCGACCGCGCGCGATGCTTACGGGCAGGTACTGAAATTGACCGCGGCGGCGCTGCAGCGCCCGGCCGCCTGCCGCCTGCATTACGGCGCACTCGGCAACCTGGCGATGCTCGATATCGACCAGCACCGTCCCGCCGACGCCGAGCGGCGCCTGCGCCGGGCGCTGGAAATGATCGGCCCCTGCGGCATCCGCGACCGCGCCGACGGGCTGATCCTGCGCCGGGTGCTGACGGTGGCGCTGATCGATCAGGCGCGGATGGCCGAAGCGCGCGCGCTGGCGGACGACGTGGCGGCCCAGTCGCGCGCGCACTTCGGCGCCGACGACAGCTTTCTGCGCCATGCGCTGTATGTGCAGGCCTTGGTCGAACTGGCCGACGGCCGGGTGGACGCGGCACTGACACGGTTGCCCGAGGTCATCCGCGGCGACGCCGCGCATTTGCCGGCGCAGGCGCCGGCGCGACGCGATGCGCTGGGCTTGCAGGCGTTGGCCTGGATCGCTCGCGCAGACGCCGGCGAGCCCGGTGCAAGCGCCATGGCGATGTCCGACGCGGTGCCCGGCGCGGCCGCGGCCGCGGACCTGGCAGCCGCCGTGCGCGTCTTGTCGGCCGTCTCCACCGACGCGCCGGGCACTCCATCCGATCCGGCGGCCCGTTTCCATGCCCTGGCCTTGGCGTATGCACAATGCCGCCGACGGCCGTCGACGTCCCAGCACGAGGCCTTCGCCGCGGCGCTGCGCGCGGTCGGCGAGCTGCGTCCCTGGCGGGCGCGGCTGAGTCGCGACTGGTCCCGCCGTTGCGGTACCTCGGGGTAGGAGCGGCGCCAGCCGCGACCGCGTTGCGGCCGATCGCGCGGCAACGCCGATGGCTGGTGACCCCGTCGGCTCCCGGCAATGGCGCCGCGGCGGATGCATCGCGGCCGCGGCTCGCGCCGCTCCTGCCTCCTGTGGGGCAGAGAGCGGCCTCGCGATCGCCATGTCAGGTTCCGGCGCCTGCGCTCGTACCCCTCGATGCCGCGGCTGGAGGCCGCGGTCGTCCACATCGAGGAGTCACGATCATGAGTCTCAAGCCTTCACCCGCCCCCGCTCCCGCGGCCGATACGTCGCATCGCCGCCGCCGTGCGCCTGCCATCGCCGCGGCATTGGCCCTGGCCTGCGCCGGGCTGACCGCTCCGGCTGCTGCGCAGGACCGGGCCACCCTGTCCTCGTTCGCGCCGGCGGTGTACGCCGACGGCCTGCAACGCCAGTACTTGGTCAAGAACGGCCGCATCTACCTGCGCACCGAGCCGAACTGGAACGACTGGCAGAACATCTCCGCCGCGTTCAACGGCAGCCGCCTGGTCGGTTCCGGCGAAATCACCGCCTTCGACGCCGAGCGCTACAACGACGGCCTGCTGCGCCAGTTCCTGACCCGCGGCGGTCGCGTCTATCGCCGCATCCAGGCCGGCACCGACACCTGGCAGGCCTGGGAAAACATCGACAGCGCCTTTTCCGGCACCGGCGACGGCCGGATCGCCTCGTTCTCGGTTGCGGTCTATGGCGACGGATTGCAGCGCCAGTTCCTGGTCCGCGGCGGCAGCCTCTACCGGCGTACCCAGACCGCCGCCGGCGGCTGGCCGGCATGGGAGGACATCAGTTCGGTGGTGCACGGCGCCTGCGGTTCGGAGAGCCCGATCACGTCGTTCCACTCGGCCCTGTACCAGGACGGCAAACTGCGGCAGTTCGTGGTCTGCGGCAACCAGGTGCTGCGCCGAACCGAGCCGAACTGGAACACCTGGGAGAACATCAGCGGCCTGTTCGCCGGCGTCGGCCGCTCACCGAACGCGCGCGTCGACGAGCCGATCCACAAGCGGGTGATGGTGATCGAATACAACCCGACCATCGAGTACCGCCTGAACGGCCAGCGCATCGATCAGCCGCTGAACCAGGCGATGGGCTGGCGCGACCCGCGCGTGCTGGAGCAGCAGTACATCGAGTTCATCGAGCAGGCCAGCGACCAGGTCGTGCAGTACACCATCGCCGAGCACCTGCGCCTGGACGCGTTCCCGCCGCGCACCCGCAACCCGGTCTACACCGACGAACGCTATCAGCGCTGCCTGGCCGACGAGCCGGACAGTTGCCCGCGCGAAGAGGATTTCGACTACGTCGCCGCGTTGCGCGACTACGGTGTGTGCGAGCGCGCCAATCGCTATGAGATCGACGAACTGTGGCTGTGGGGCGGGCCGTACTTCGGCTACTGGGAGGCCAACATGACCGGCCCCGGCGCCTTCGACACCAACGGCGATCCGATTCCGCACACGCTGACCGGATGCAACGTCAAGCTCAACATCATGGGCTTCAATTACGAACGCGAGCCCGAGCGCATGCTCGAGGACATGGGCCATCGCGTCGAGGGCACGATGCAGCATCGTTTCGCCGACCAGTGGCGCAACACGTACGGCCCGCCGCCCGCGTCGATGCCGGGCCCGAATCCGCTGGAGCGCTTCACCATGCGCGGTTTCGACGTCGGCACCGCGGCCTGCGGCAACATCCACGGCAGCCTCAACGCGCCGACGTTCGATCCGGTCAACAACTGGTGGGGCTACGACTACACCAACCCGCACCGCGAGACCAATACCTGCGACGACTGGGAGCGTTATCCCGACCTGACCGGCGCGACCACGACCAACGACTGCAGCAAATGGGGCGGGCCGCGCTGCAGCTTCCCCGATGGCCACGCCGCCGCCGACCGCGGCTGGCATCTGTACTGGCTGGGCAAGATCCCCAACTTCGTCGGCAGCTATGGCGGCGTGCACAACGACTGGTGGTGGTACGTATTGGACTGGGACGCTGCGGTGGCGACGCCGCCGGGGCGATGAACACCCGCAGCCCGACGCTGTAGCCCCATCGGTACGACCGGCTGCAACCGCAGCCGGTCCGTTCCAGCCTCGCCTGTGCCGAGCCGGCTTGTGCCGGCCGGTTCGGTACGGTCGAATATCGTCATGTGAACGGAAAAGCCATCGCCTGTGTGCGATGGCGCGGAGGCGGTCCGCGCGAGCCGCAGCGGACTCAGCCGCGATCCACCATCGCCGCCAACTTCTTTGGCGCCAGCACGCAGTAGCTTTCGGCCAGCAGATCGGCGACTTCGTCCCAGTCGGTGCCGGCGTCCAGGGCGAGGCCGACGAGGTTGGCGAACCATACCGGGCGGAAAAACGGGGCGCGCCTGAAGCGCGGCGCGTCCGCGCGCGCCTGCGGCAGGCGGAACGTCAGCACCGTCAGCGGGCCGGGATGCCCGGCGGCCTGGGCATAGGCCGGCGGCCAGCCTTCGGCGATGGCGACCACGTGGGCGAAGTTCTTCTTGCCGACCATCCAGCGCGTGCCGGTCCAGGCGCGTTCTTGCCAGGCCTCCGGCAGGCCCAGGCAGATCGCCGAGAGGCGGGCGACGATGGCGGCGGCGACTTCCGGGTGCTCGGCCATGGCGACAGAACCCGCGATGGAGGAGATGGAGTGCCCGGCAGAGTAGCAAACGGACAACGCGACCGCGCCGGCCGGATTGCGCGCCAGCCGGGGCCGACTCAACCGCCGTCGTGCGGCGAATCGGCTCCTCGGGCTCCCAGTGCGGCGCGGAAATCCTCGACCAGCCGTTTGCGGCTGCTGCGCGGGTACTCCAAGGGCGAGAACGGCATCGCTGCGTCGGCATAGCGATCGATCAGTCCGCGCACGCGGGCCTTTTCCTGGTCCGGCCACGTCGACGCGGCCGGGTCGGCGTGCAGGGCGGTCAGCGTTTCCTGCAGCACTTCCTTCTCGGCGATCGCGCGCTCCGAAGAGGGATCGGCCACGCACAGGCTGTAGATGCCATCGACGAGCGCCGCCCACGCCTCGGCGGTGCGCGCATCGAGCCCGGCGGCGATCGGTTCGCCATTGTCGTCGAAGGCATCGCGCAAGCGGCCGATGCGGCGGTCGCAGTCGCGCAGGGCCGCGGCATAGCCGGAGCGGAACCGCGCCTGCAATTCGTCCTGCGCCGCCTGCATGGGGCGGTCGTCGCAGACCCGCAGGGCCAGCGCGACCCAGGCCGCGTTGCCGGGATGGAAATAATCGCCCGGGCGCGCGCCGCAGTCGGCGAACTCGCCGAACGCCGCCGAATGCAGGCGGCCCTGCGCGCAAACCGAATACGAAGGCGCGGGCACCAGCCGGTGGCGGACCAGCTCGGCCAGCGTCTGCGGTGTCGTCGCGCATGCGGCGGCCAGTTGTTCGGCCGAGCGGTAGTGGCGTTGCAGGTAGGCGTCGAGATCGGTCATGGCAAGGCGGAGGAACGATGCGGACGCCGGCACGGGCGTAGCGGAACGGCAGGGTGAACCGGGTTGCGCGCCTGCGCAAGCCTCGCGACTGCGACCGCCGCCTCGGCGATGGCGCGACGCCACCCGCATTCCGTTGCACGGGTCGAAAACGCCGATGGCGGCCGTCGCGGACGCATGCTCCAGTGTGCGGCACGCTCTCCATCCCGGAGAGCTTTCAAGGAGGAAACACGATGAATCGTTCGATCCGGACCGCGCTGGCCGCGGCGATGCTGGTGGCGGTCTGCGGCGCGGCCCAGGCCGGCCTGAAGTCCAACGTGCCGGTGACAGTGGAGAACAACCCCCAGGGCCATGCGTTCCGCGCCTATGGCATGGTCGGTACCGCACGCAACAGCGCCGACGGCAACCAGGTGATCGGTTGCGGCATCAGCGCCGTCGGCACGGGCAGTGCGGGTGCGGTCTGCGAGGCGCAGAACTCGGGCGGCCGCTACGTGCGCTGCATTACCTACAACGCCGCCATGGTATCGGCGGCGCAAGCCGTCGAAGCCGATTCCTATATCGAATTCACCTTCGACACCCAGGAAAACTGCACCAGCATCTACGTCGCCAACAGCTCTTCCAACGCGGTCAAGCAACCCTGACCCGGCGCCGGCGCCGCCGTTGCGGGGCGCCGGCTTTCACACCATCACCCGTCCGCCGGCGACGTCGAGCACGACCCCGGTGATCCAGGACGAAGCGGCGCTGAGCAGGAAGGCCGCGGCATTGGCGACGTCTTCGGGCTCGCCGAGCCGGCGCAGCGGGAACGCCGCGCGCATCTGCGCTTGCCGTTCGGGCGGCAGATGGGCGCGGGTGCGCTCGGTCAGCACCGCCGACGGCGACAGGCAATTGACGCGCAGGCCGCGCGGCCCGGTTTCCTGGGCGAGATGACGGGTCAGCATGATGACTCCGGCCTTGGCCGCGGCATAGCCGGCCGGTGCCCCGGCGGCGACGCGCGCGCCGGCCGAGGCCATGGTCAGCAGACTGCCGCGACCGCGTTCGAGCAGGCCGGGCAGGAAGGCGCGCAGGGTCAGGAAGGTCGCGGTGAGGTTGTGGTCGAGGCTCGATCGCCAGTCGCGCTCGTCGATATCCTGGACCGGAACCGGTTTGCCGCTGCCGCCGCCGGCGAAGGCGAGCACGCCGTCCGGTACGCCGAAGCGGGCCAGCACTTCGTCGCGCATACGCTGCGTCTGCGCCGCGTCCGCGCAATCGGCGCGCACCGCGATCGCGTCGGCGCCGGCCGCGCGGACCGCGGCCAGGCTGGCGGCCAGCGCGGCCTCGTCGCGGCCGACGATCGTCAGGCGCATGCCCTGGCCGGCGAGGGCGAGCGCGGTCGCCGCGCCGATGCCGCGCGAGCCGCCGGTGACCACGGCGGACTTGCCGCGCAGGTCCGGATAGATCGGCGCGCCGGCCGACGCGGCGCCCGCGTCTTCAGCAGGGCTCATAGGTCCGCACCTCGATGTTGTGGCCGTCGGAATCGTGGAAGTACAGCGCGTCGGCCCAGCCGCGCGCGCCGTACTGCGCCGCGACCCGGCCGTCGCGTACGAAGGGGCCGCCGCCGTGGGCGATGCCGAGCGCGCGCAATGTCGCCCGCACCGCCTCGAATCGCGCGCGGTCGGTGTGCAGGGCGAGGTGAGCGGGGTCGTGCGGCGCCTGCGGCAGCAGGTCGATCACGCAGTCCTCGCTCAGGCGCAAGGCCAGAAACGGCGATTCCCCGCGTTCGGCGATCAGCCCGAGCGTGCGCTGGTAGAACTCGGCGGACGTCGTCGGGTCGGCGACGCGCAGGATCAGATGGTCGAGCCGCAACATGCGAGCCTCGCTTTTTCGCAAGAGGAAACGGAAGAGGAAACGGACCTCGGTCGCATCGCTGGCTTGGTCGGCGGCCGCGGTCGTGACAGTCTAGGAAGCGGCCGCCGCGATCGCAGTCGACGATTCGGTATGCCGGGCCTACGCAAACGCATGAGCGAGTGGACGATGTCGATCGATTGGGACGATCTCAAGACCGTATTGGCGATCGCGCGCCACGGCACGCTCAGCGCCGCCGCGCGCGCGCTCGGCACCAGCCAGCCCACGGTCGGGCGCCGGCTGGAGGCCCTGGAGCAGCGGCTGGGCGCGAAGCTGTTCGACCGCGAAGCGATCGGCTTGCGCGCTACCGCGCTCGGTCATTCGCTGCTGGAAGGTCTGGAGCAGATGGATTCCGGGGCCGCGGCGGTGCAGCGCCAGGTCGCCGCGCGCGATACCGGCCTGTCGGGCGAGATCCGGGTCACCAGCCTGGATTGGCTCGGCGACGAGGTGGTGGCGCCGATGCTGGCGCGTTTCGGCGCCCTGCATCCGGGGCTGGAGATCGAGCTGGTCAACGACACCCGGGTCTACAACCTGGCCCGGCGCGAAGCCGATCTGGCGTTCCGCTTCGGCGCTTTCACCCAGGAGAACCTGATCGAGCGCCGCATCGGCGAAGCGGCGTATGCGCTGTACGCGGCCGAGGACTATCTGCAGCGGCACGGCCGGCCCGAGCCCGGCGACGGTTTCGCCGGCCACGCCGTGGCGTATCTGGACCGCGCCGCCGGCGAGGTGCCGCACGAGCAGTGGCTGCCGCCGCTGGCGCACGCGGCGCGCACGGTCCTGCGCTGCAACGGCTTGCGCGCGCACCTGGCCGCGGTGCGTGCCGGCGCGGCGATGGCGGTGCTGCCTTGCCTGCTCGGCGAGCGCGAGCCTTCGCTGCGGCGAGTGCCGCTGGCGCAGGCCATGCCGCTGCGCTCGGTGCGGCTGGGCTTTCACTCCGATCTGCGCGACACCCCGCGCATCCGCGCCCTGGTCGACTACGTGGTGGCGCAGTTCGCCGAGCTCGCCGACGAATTGAATCCCGCAATGAAAGAAGGGGCCGAGGGCAAGCGCGCCTGAACCCCTCCCTCGCCCATCCGTTGCACTAAGATGGTGCAATGCCCTCCGACCCCCAGCCCGCGCCCGACCTGAGCCAGGACAGCCTGACCACGCCGATGGCCTGGACCGATCCGGCCGGGGCGATCGCCGGCTGCAACTTGGCGTTCTCGCGTTGGTTCGGGATCGGCGCGCGGCGCCTGTTGGGCTGGCCCTTGGCGGGGTTGGACGCGGACGACGACGGCCGCCTGGCGCGGGCGTTGGCGCGCGCCGGCGGCGATGAGGCGCCGCTGCGGATGCGGCGCATGCGCCTGCGCTATGCCGGCGGCGAGGACCGCTTCGCCGACCTGTGGCTGAGCCGGCGCGACACCGGCGGCTGGCTGTTGGAAGCGCATCCGGTCGACGAGTTCCCCGGCGACGACCCGGCCTTGCTGCTGCCTTCGGCCTTGTCGGCCTCGTTGAAAGGCCTGGCGCACGAACTGCGCAATCCGCTCGCCGGCCTCAAGGGCGCGGCGCAGTTGTTGGGGCGGCGGATCGACGACCTGGAAGGGCGCGAGCTGGTCGAGCTGATCGACAGCGAAGTCGAGCGCCTCGCCGCTTTGGTCGATCGCTTGCTGGTCGCGACCCCGCCGCGGCCGCATGCGCCGCTGAACATCCACGCCGTGCTCGAGCGCGTGCTGCGCCTGGCCGAGGCCGACGCCGGCTGGGCGGTGCGGCTGGTGCGCGACTACGACCCCAGCCTGCCGGAGTTCTTCGGCGACGCCGACCGTCTGATGCAGGCGCTGTGGAACCTGGTGCGCAACGCGATCGAAGCCGGCGCCAGCCACGTCCATCTGCGCACCCGCATCGAGCACGGCGTGCGCATCGCCGACAGCGTGCATCCGATCGCCCTGCGCCTGGAAATCGTCGACGACGGCCGCGGCGTGCCCGAGGAACTGGCCGAGCAATTGTTCCTGCCGCTGGTGTCGGGCCGCGCCGAAGGCAGCGGCCTGGGGCTGGCGCTGGCGCAGCAGGTCTCGCGCGAGCACCGCGGTTCGCTGGCCTATCGCTCGCGACCGGGCCATACCGTATTCACCCTGCTGCTGCCGATGCAGATCGACGGCGGCGCCGAGGAGACGCGCCCGTGAGCGCCGCACGCATCTGGGTCGTCGACGACGACCGTTCGGTCCGCTTCGTTCTGGCCACCGCCCTGCGCGCCGCCGGCTACCGCGTCGACGAATTCGAGAACGCCGCCGATGCGCTGGACGCGCTCGATGCGCGCGGCGCGCCGGAGCTGCTGTTCACCGACGTGCGCATGCCCGGCGACGGCGGCCTGGTACTGCTGGAGAAACTGAAAGCGCGCGCGCCGGCGCTGCCGGTGGTGGTGATGAGCGCCTACACCGACGTCGCCAGCACCGCCGGCGCGTTCCGCGGCGGCGCGCAGGAGTTCCTGTCCAAGCCCTTCGATCTGGACGAGGCGGTGGCGCTGGCCGCGCGCACCCTGGCCGCGAACGGCGCGCCCGAGCCGGCGCCTGCGGCGGCCGAGGAGGCGCCGGCCGATACGCTGATCGGCGACACCCCGGCGATGCTCAACCTGTTCCGCGCGATCGGCCGCTTGGCGCAGGCGCCGCTGTCGGTGCTGATCACCGGCGAAACCGGCACCGGCAAGGAGCTGGTCGCGCGCGCGCTGCACCGCGAATCGCCGCGTTCGGCGCGGCCGTTCGTGGCCTTGAACACCGCCGCGATTCCGGCCGAACTGTTGGAAAGCGAACTGTTCGGCCACGAGGCCGGCGCTTTCACCGGCGCCCAGCGCCGCCACATCGGCCGCTTCGAGCAGGCCGACGGCGGCAGCCTGTTTCTCGACGAGATCGGCGACATGCCGTTGCCGTTGCAGACCCGGCTGTTGCGCGTGTTGGCCGAGGGCGAGTTCTTCCGCGTCGGCGGGCGCGAACTGATCCGGGTCGATGTGCGGGTGATCGCCGCGACCCATCAGGACCTGGAAAACCTGGTCGCGCAGGGACGCTTCCGCGCCGACCTGCTGCACCGGCTCGACGTGGTGCGGTTGCGCTTGCCGCCGCTGCGCGAGCGCCGCGCCGACGTGCCGCAGTTGGCCGAGCGCTTCCTCGCGGCGGCCGCGGCGCGCTTCGCCGCGCCGATCAAGCGCCTGTCCAAGCCGGCGCTGGAACGCCTGCTGGCGCACGACTGGCCCGGCAACGTGCGCGAACTGGAGAACGTGTGCTGGCGCCTGGCCGCGTTGGCGCCGGGCGAGACCCTCACCCGCGCCGACCTGGACGAAGTGCTGGACGTGGCCGAAGCGCCTACTGCGGGCGCGACGCAATGGGAACTCCAGTTGTCGGCCTGGGTGCGCGCGCAGTTGGCCGAGGGCCGCGCCAATCTGCATGCCGAGGCGCGCGAGCGCTTCGACCACGCCTTGCTCGAAGCGGCGCTGGAGCACACCGGCGGACGCCGCACCGAAGCGGCGGCGCGCCTGGGGCTGGGGCGCAATACGCTGACGCGCAAGCTTGGCCCGGGCCGGCGCGGCGCGTGAGCGGGGCAGCGGTTTACCGCGCTTGGCGGAATGCGAACCGCGTCCGGCCCGGCGCGGCCGCTGCCGACATAATCCGGACTAGCGTTCCGCTGCTGCCGTCGTCGCGGTCGCCAGCGCTGTCGCAGCCGGCGCTCGCGCGGGCGCGGCCGCGTCGACGGCGCTGCGGCATCCGTTTCACCGGCACTGAACCCCGCCGGGGCTAGCGTCGGAATTCCCCTCGCACGTGCGCCGTCCGAGTTGGCGCCGACAGGAGCCATTGCATGTTCCCGATCCTGCGCACCGCCTCGATCGCCGTAGCCACGCTCGCGCTCGCCGCTTGCGGCGGCCAGCCCGTCAAGAAGCCCACGCCGCCGCCGGGGCCCAGGCCGGTGTCGACCGCGCAATCCGCGGTCGCGGTGATGGCCTCGGCCTCCGGCAGCCTGGTCAGCGGCAAGCTGACCCTGCGGCCGATGGGCGACGGTGTGCACCTGACCGGCGAGATCGGCGGCCTCGGCGCCAACCGCAGCCACGCCATCCACATCCACGAGAAGGGCGATTGCAGCGCGGCCGACGCCAGCAGCGCCGGCGGCCACTTCAATCCTTCCGGCCAGCCGCACGGGCAGGTCGGGCACGGCCCGCACCACGCCGGCGACATGAACAACCTGGTCGCCGACGCCGAGGGCGTGGCCAAGGTCGATGTGCACGCCAGCGGCGTCACCCTCGGCGGCGGCGCGATCAACGACGTCGCCGGCCGCGCGGTGATCGTGCATGCCGCCGCCGACGACTACGCCAGCCAGCCGGCCGGCAACGCCGGCGCGCGCCTGGCTTGCGGCATCATCAAGATCGCGCGCTGAGCCGGCGACTGCGCGCGGCATTCGCGCCGCGCGCGCCGGGCGGTCGAAGCGACCGGCTGTCGTGCGCTGCGTCGTCATCGGCCATGCCGAGCTGAGCCGCGCCGTCTTCGGCGCGTTGTTCTGAGCTCGCCGTCTGGGCATGCTGTTCCGAGCACGTTGTTCTGAGCCCGCCGCCTTAGCCCGCTATGTTGAGTACGCCGCCATGAGCCGATTGCGCATTCGCGACGCCGTCGCCGCCGACCGCGACCTGATCGCCGACTGGATGGTCGCGATGGCCTGGGAGACCGAGCACAAGCGGCTCGACCCGCCGACCGTGCAGGCCGGCGTGGGCGCCGGCCTGGCCGATCCGGCCAAGGCGCGCTACTTCGTCGCCATGCGCGAGGCCGAAGTCGCCGGCCACGAGACCATCGCGGTGCCTGCGGGCACCTTGATGCTGACCCGCGAGTGGAGCGACTGGCGCAACGGCGACTGGTGGTGGATCCAGAGCGTGTACGTGGCCGCCGAGCATCGTCGTCAGGGCGTGTACCAGGCCCTGCACAGCCACGTCGCGGCCCTGGCCCGGGCGACGCCCGGCGTGGTCGGCCTGCGCCTGTACGTCGAACGCGGCAATGCCGCGGCGCAGCGCACCTACCGGGCGATGGGCATGGACGACGCGGGCTACGACATCTACGAGCAGGGCACCTGAGCGATCGCCGGTGCGGCGGCGCTTCCTGTAGGAGCGGCGTAAGCCGCGACAACCGAAGCGGCGCGATGCCACGCATGCTGCCGAAGACCGGCGCTCCATGGCGTAGCGAACAAAACCGCCGCGGGTCCGGGCTTCGGTTGCGGCGCTCACGCGCGCCGCTGCGGCGGTCGCGGCTTACGCCGCTCCTACAGGCGGCGGGCGCGTGGCTTCGATCTGAGGCGACGGCCTTGGGCTTTCTGCGCGTCCCGTGACCTTACAGCGCTTCGCGCTCGGCCGGGCCGTCGCAGTGGACGAAGGTGACCGGTACGGCGTGGGCGCCGAGCACGGCCGAGATCTGGCGCAGGCGCGCTTCGAAATGCTGGTAACGGCGGTTGAGTGTCTGCCGGCATTCCTCGGTATTGCACGGCGCCTCCGGCGCGTAGCGGGCGTGCCAGGCGGCCGGCGAGAACAGAGCGATGCGGGCCTCGCCTTCGCTGTAATGCACCAGCGGCTCCGGCGGCGCGTCCAGCCATTCCTCGCCCTCGGGTTGGAGCAGGGCGGTTTCCAGCAACGGCCACAGCGCGCCCAGGCCGGCGTGTTCGTACTGCATCGCCATCATCGCGGCGAGGTCGTGCACGGTCAGGTAGCGCGCATGCTCGACCTGCAGGCCGAATGCGGCCTGCGCGGCCAGGGCGGTATCGGCGCCGGCCATGCCGTTTTCGAGCAGGTTGGATTCGAGCAGATCGCCGACCCGGGCCACGGTGGCGGCGTCGCCGCCGAGCAAGAACGGCACCAGCCGCAGCGGGCCGCCGGCATAGTCGGGCGAGGGCGTCAGCGCGCCCGGCAGTTGCGCGTCGTGGGCGCCGAAGGCGATGACCCGGCCGGCCGGCGTTTCGGCGTGGCGCTCGCGCGGCGCGTTGGCGGCCAATTGGTCGAGCTCGCGGTGCAGCGGCCAACCCGGGCGCAGCAATTCAACCGGGTCGTAATGGGCGCCGACGGTGATCAGGTCCAGCCCGGCGCTGTCGGCGGCGAAGCCGGCCAGGTCGCGGGCGATCTTTTCCGCCAGGGCGCCGGCGTCCTGGCGCGGCAGCGCGGCGCGGTCGACCGTGGCATCGCCGCGGAGCTCCAGGGCGAGGGCGCCGAGGACGTGCAGGGGCGCGGATCGACCGCTGGCGGAGGGGCTGGCAGGGCTCATGGTCACCGAGGATACGCTGGCGTTTGGTAGAGCGCGTGTGCGGCGCTACACTGAGCCCCATTATGCCCGCTCCGCCATGGCGGGCCGTCCCGAATCCCCCGCGAGGTGTGCCGATGCGTCCAAACCGTCCCGTCGCCGTGCTCGGTGGCGTGCGTATTCCGTTCTGCCGCCAGAACACGGCCTATGCGGACGTGGGCAATCTGGGCATGTCGGTCCGCACCCTCGGCGCGCTGGTCGAGAAATTCGGCCTGCACGGGCAGCAGCTCGGCGAAGTCGCGATGGGCGCGGTGATCAAGCACAGCAACGACTGGAACCTCGGCCGCGAGGCCGCGCTGTCCTCCGGGCTGTCGCCGCTGACCCCGGGCATCACCCTGCAACGCGCCTGCGGCACTTCGCTGGATTCGATCATCACCATCGCCAACAAGATCGCGGTGGGCCAGATCGAGGCCGGCATCGGCGGCGGCTCGGACACCACCTCCGACGTGCCGATCGTGTACGGCAAGCAGTTGCGCCGGCGCCTGCTCGAAGCGGCGCGGGCCAAGACCACCAAGGACAAGCTGGCCGCGTTCAAGGGCTTCCACCTGCGCGAGCTCAAGCCCGAGTTCCCCGGCGTCGCCGAGCCGCGCACCGGCAAGAGCATGGGCGATCACTGCGAGGACATGGCCAAGCAGTGGAACATCTCGCGCGACTCGCAGGACGAGTGGGCACTGTCCTCGCACCAGAAGCTGGCCGCGGCGTATGAGCGCGGCTTCTTCGACGACCTGGTGGTGAGCTTCCGCGGCGTCTCGCGCGACAACATCCTGCGTCCGGACAGCTCGCTGGAGAAGCTGGCCACGCTGAAACCGGCGTTCGACAAGACCTCCGGCCGCGGCACCCTGACCGCGGCCAACTCGACCCCGCTGACCGACGGCGCCGCGGCCTGCCTGCTGGCCTCGGAGGAATGGGCCCAGGCCCACGGCCACGAGGTGCTGTGCTACTTGCGCGACGCGCAGGTGTCGGCGGTCGATTTCGTCCACGGCGAAGGCTTGCTGATGGCGCCGACCGTGGCCGTGCCGGAGATGCTCAAGCGCAACGGTTTGAGCCTGCAGGACTTCGACATCTACGAGATCCACGAGGCCTTCGCCGCGCAGGTGCTGTGCACGCTGCGCGCCTGGGAGAGCGAGGAGTACTGCAAGAACCGCCTCGGCCTGGACGCGCCGCTGGGCAAGATCGACCCGGCCAAGATCAATCCCAACGGTTCCTCGCTGGCGGCCGGCCATCCCTTCGCCGCGACCGGCGCGCGCATCGTCGCCACCGCGGCCAAGGAACTCAAGCAGCGCGGCGGCGGCCGCTGTCTGATCTCGATCTGCACCGCCGGCGGCATGGGCGTGGTGGCGATCCTGGAGCGTTGAGCGCTTCGCCCCGAGCTTCGCCCCGGATCGTCACGGAACGCCCCGCCATCGCGGGGCGTTTTCGTATCCATCGCGATGGCCCCGCCCCCTGTAGGAGCGGCGTGAGCCGCGACCGCCGAAGCGGTGCAATACCACGCAGGGGCCAAAGCCGTTGACCTGCATGCGAACGGCGAAGCGCCGCATATCCGTGCTTCGGCGGGCGACGCTTGCGCACCTCGCTGCGGTTGTCGCGGCTCACGCCGCTCCTACAGGTGGGGTTTGGCTTCGCTCGATGACGAAGGCTCAGGGGTTTTCTGCGCGTCCCTTGGTCGCGGCTCACGCCGTTCCTGCAGGCGGTCGCCTCGGCGACGCGCTACGCCGGCCCGCCGCGGCTGCGGCCGGGCACGTAGGCCGGCGGCCAGTTCGTCGGCAGCGTGCCCTTGGCCTGCATTTGCGCCACCAGCGCCTGCTCCAGCAGCCATTGCTGGTCCCGGTACGCCGGGTCGCCGGCCAGGTTGCGGTCCTGCTGCGGGTCGGTGCGGTGGTCGTACAACTCCCAGTCGCCGCCCTGGTCCGGCTGGTCCTCCGGCGGCAGGTAGACCGCATAGGTCCATTGTTCGCTGCGGATCGCGCGGATCGTGCTCGGCCCGGCGCCGCCGATATCGTCGTAGGTGAAATGCACCTCGTCCTGCACCGAAGCCTCGGGATCGGCCAGCGCCGGGCTCAGGTCGCGACCGACCAGGTCGGGAAACTGGTCGGCGACGCCGAGCAGGGACGCCAGGGTCGGCAGCAGGTCGACCGAACTGGCCAGGCACTGGCTGCGCTGCGGTCGCGGCCAGGCGATCGGATTGGAGAACAGCAGCGGCACGTGCAGTGCCTCGTCGTAAGCGTTGACGAATTTCTCCACCAGCCCGTGCGAGAGCCCGAGTTCGCCGTGATCGGCGAAGCGCACGATCAGGGTGTTGTCGATCTGCTCGCGGCTCATCGCGTCCAGCAGCTGCAGGATCTGCGAATCCACGTACTCGAGCAGATAAGCGTAGAAATCGACGAAGTCCTGCTGCTGCGCCCCGGTTGCGGCCATCGCGCTCCAGGCGTAACTGGCCTGCGCGCGCGGTTTGCCGGCGAGGTCTTCGCCGGCGTTGGCCGGCACCGACGCACCGCTGGCGCCGTACACCGTGGCGTCGTAGTAGGTCGCGGCCAGGTCGAGGAAGCCCAGATGCGAGTCGTGCGGATTGACCAGCGATACCACCAGGCAATAGGGCGACGGCGGCGGCGCGGCGAGGAACTTGAGCGCGTCGGCCAGATAGCGCTGATCGTTCTGGTTCGGCGCGCCGGGCGACGGCGGCGCCGTGGCCAGGGTGCCGCCGCCCAGATAGGTCGGGCCCAGGCTCAGCCCGGCATCGTTCGGGTCCCAGTCGGAAAAGCCCCAGCGGCTCAGATCGTTCGGGCTGCTGCCGGGCTCGTTACCGCCGAGCAGATGCCATTTGCCGATCCAATAGCAGCCGTAGCCGGCGGCTTGCGCGACGGTGGCCAGGTTGGGCAGCACGTCGGGCAGCGGCAGCGAATCGGCGCCGGTGGTGGTGCAGCCGGTGACCGCGGGGTACTGGCTGGTCAGGAAGGTCGCCCGGCTCGGCGTGCACATGCAGGCGCCGGTGTAGGCGCGATCGAAGCTCAGGCCATGCCCGGCCAGGCGCCGCATCGCCTTGAGCCGGGCGCCGAGCTTGGCCCGGTAGGGTTCGGGCCACTGCGCCAGGCTGCGTTCCTGGTCGGTGATGATCAGCAGCAGGTTCGGCTGTGCGCCGTAGCGGAACAGATCGCTCAGGGCCATGAGGGGCGCCGTGTCGGGGAATGTGGGATCAAACGTAACGCCCCGCGCCGACGGGTCGCCGCCGGGCCGGGACGGGGGGCAATATGTGCGTGCCGTCACGGCCGGGCGAGCCACCGCGGCGTCCGCTGCGGTGCCGGTCGTCGCACGACCCCGGCTCGCCCTCTCGCGCGTTCTCTGACACGTCCCCCGCACGACAAGGAGTCGTCATGTCCCGTCCGTTCGCCCTGTTGCTGTTGATCCTGGCCGCCTCGCCGGCGCAGGCCCTGACCTTCGCCGACCAGACCCTGGTCTGCCCGATCGATGGCAAGTCCTTCACCGCCCGGGTGATGAGCTCGGGCACGTCGTTCGGGCGCTACTTCGACACCCGCCCGTTCGGTCCGATCGCCGCGCCGGCGCCGCTGCCGGCCTGCCCGGGCAACGGCTTCATCGTGGTCGAGCAACGCGAATACAGCGCCGAGGAACTGACCAGGCTGCGCGCCTTCGTCGCCTCCGAGGAGTACCGCGGCTGGATCGCCAACGAGACGCCGTACTACCGGCTCGCGCGGCAAATGGCGTTCGCCGGCGCCAGCCCCGACGCCGCCGCCAACGTCTGGTTGCAGGCGACCTGGGACGCCGATGCCGAACGCTATCCGCGCTATGCCGAGCAAGCCTTGCAGGCCTGGCGACAGCGCGCGCAGCGTCAGGCCGGCAGCGAGGAGGGGGTGCATGCGCGGTTGGTGGTCGGCGAACTGCAGCGGCGGCTGGGTCGCTTCGACGAAGCGCGCGCGAGCTTTCTCGCCGTGCGCGCCGATCCGGCCCTGCAGCGGGTCGAAGACGCCGAAACCCGCGACTACCTCGGCCAGATCGTCGCGGCGCAGTTGCAACTGGTCCAGGCGCGCGACACGCGCAACGCCCGCCTCGACGACGACGGCGCGATCGTCCATTTCTGAGCCCCGGCGCGGGCGCCAGGCCCGCGATCCGGCGCCGGCCTCGCGATCATGGCGTCGCGATCGTGCCTGACGCCGTGCGAACACGGCGGCGAGCGATGCCGCGTTCGCGCCGGCGCGTTTTCCAGCGCCCTTGCCCGCTGCGTGCTGCCGCGTCAGCCGGCGCCGCCATCCGGGCGTTGCCGGAATGCGCGCGGTTCGCGGCGATCCCGTTGCGGGTTCCGTGACCCGGATCGCGCGGGTTCACGAAAGTCGGGTTCGCAGCCGTTGTAGCGCCTCCATGCGCGATGGTACGGTCGTCCCGCAACGCACCATACGCAAACGTATCCATTCGTGCTGGACGGTCCTTGGGAGGGGACGATCTCATGCGCGTAATCCGGTCGTGGCTGTTGTGTCTGTTTCTGTGCGTCGTGGTTTCGCCGGTCTGGGCCGGCGGTTTCACCGGCGCTTACCAGCGCATTCCCGGCTGGGACGGCGCCGAGCTCGGCGCCTTCGTGATGGTGCCCAAGGACCAGGGCCCGGGGCCGTTCCCGCTGCTGGTGATGCCGGCCAGCTGGGCGGTGCCGAACCTCGAATACGTCGGCCGCGGCGGCCTGCTCGCCAGCCGCGGCTACGTGGTGGTCAGCTACACCTCGCGCGGGTTCTGGGATTCGCAGGGACTGATCGACATCGCCGGGCCGGGCACGGTCGAGGACGTCAGCGCGGTGATCGACTGGGCGCTGGCGCACACCCCGTCCCATCCGCAGCGGATCGGCGCCAGCGGCATTTCCTACGGCGCCGGCATCAGTCTGCTCGCCGCCGAACGCGACCCGCGGATCAAGGCGGTGGCCGCGCTGAGCGGCTGGGCCGACCTGGAGGCTTCGCTGTACGCCAATCGCACGGTGAGCAAGCAGGGCACCAGCCTGCTGGTGCTGGCCGGCGCGTTGACCGGCCGGCCGGGGCCGGAGCTGGCCGGCGCGACCGCCAAGATCGCCTTCGGCGATTACGACGGCGCAGTCGCCGATCTGCTGCCGGTGGTGCCGCAGCGCAGCCCGATCACCGACGTCGCCGCGCTCAACCGCAACGGCACCGCGGTGCTGCTCGCCAACGCCTATAACGACAGCCTGTTCACCCCGGGGCAGTACATCGACTTCTACGGCCGTTTGACCGGGCCCAAGCAGTTGCTGTTCAGTCACGGCGACCACGCCACGGTCGAGGCGCCCGGCGCGCTGGGCCTGCCGAACGATATCTACGATGCGGTCGGGCGTTGGTTCGATCGCCATTTGCAGGGGCGGGACAACGGCGTCGACCGCGAACCGCGGGTGCGGCTGAAATCGCAGGACGGCGACTGGCGCGGCTACGCCGACTGGAACGCGGTGCAGAGCGGCGCGACCGTGTTCGCGCTGACCCGGCCGAGCGGCCTGATCGCGCCGACCGGCGATCTCAGCGCGTCGCCGAGCACCGGCTGGCGCCATTCCATCCTCACCGGCCTGCCCACCGTCGCCGATTCCGGCATCGCCATGATCAGCGGCTTCCTGCAGTCGCTGCAGGTCGCGCCGCAGGCTTCGATTCCGCTGGTCGCGCGCGCCGGCGCCGCGGTCTGGGAGACGCCGACGCATTGGCTGCCGCGCCAGCTCAGCGGCATGCCGCAGTTGCGCATCACCGTGACCCCGAGCCAGTCCGAGCTCAGCCTGTTCGCCTACCTCTACAGCGTCGATCTGCTCGGCAACGGCTCGCTGCTAAGCCACAAGCCGTACTCGTTGCGCGGGGCGACGCCGGGCGTGGCCCAGACCCTGGACCTGCGCCTGGAAGCGACCAGCTGGGACATCCCGGCCGGGCGCCGGCTGGTGCTGGTGATCGACACCGAAGACCCGCGCTACGCCTCGGCCAGCCGGCTCGGCGGCAGCGTGACTTTCAGCTCGCCGGCGACGAATCCGTCGATCCTGAGCGTGCCGCTGCGCTGATTCGCTGACGCGCCCCGCAAAACGGAAACGGCGCCCTGCGGCGCCGTTTTCGTGTCTGCGCGCACCTGCCGCGCTCAGCCGCGCAGCCGCGGCATGCCGAACTCGTCGCGCTCCTCGACCACCGCCTCGTCGAACAGCTTCTGGCGCAGGTCGCGGCCGGGCAATTCGGTGGCCGTTTCGCCGCGCGCGGCGCGCAGGGCGTTGACGTAGCTCAGGCGGGCGCGGCTCTCGTCGCCGGCCTGGGCGAAGCCGTGGCCGAGTTCCTCCCAGGCTTCGGCGTTGGCGCCCTGGGCCAGGGCGCGGTGCAGATAGGCTTCGGCCTGCGGCCACTGGCCCTGGGCGCGGGCGAGCCGGGCCAGGGTCACCAGCAAGGCGGGGCTGCCCGGATGCGCGGCCAGCCAGCGCTCGGCGTGGGCGCGGCGTTCCTCCAAGCGGCCGATCGGCAGACGTCCGTACAGCGCCGCCAGCGATTCGTCCCAGCGCGCCTCCAGGGCCTGCTCCACGCTCTTGGCGGCGGCCTCTTCCCAGCGCAGCGCGGCGGCGCGCTCGGCGTAGGCGGCGACGGCGGCCGGATCGGTCTTGAGCGGCTTGGGCAGGGCCTCCCAATGATCGGCCAGCACGTTGGCGTCGGCCGCTTCGCGCAATGCGGCTTCGGCCCAGGTCGCTTCCTGCCGGTTCAATTGTTCCGGCGGCCACACCGCATGCTGGCGCAGCGCGCCGAGCAGGCCGTAGGCCTCGCCGGCGCGGCCGAGCGCGGCCAGCGCCTGCGCGCGCAAGGCCAGGCCGCGCGGCGGCAAGGGTTGCGCGGCCGGCGCGTCGAGCGCGGCGAGGGCGTCGCCGGGGCGTTGCTCGGCGAGCGCGAATTCGGCCACGGTCAGCGCGCGCGCGATCGGATGATCGACCGCGAGCGCGTCCAGATGCTGCATCTTCGCCGCCGCATCGCCGCGCGCGGCGGCGGCGCGCGCGGCGCCGACTTCGGCGATCGCGCGCACTTCCGGGCTGCGCGCGGCCAGCCCCAGCGACTTCTCGGCGCGCGTCCAATGGCCCTGGTGCAAGGCGTCCAGGCCGTCGAGCAGCCGCGCCCGCGCCTGCTTCTTGCGGTGCCTGCGCATGGCCACGAACGGCAGGCTCAGCGCCTTCCACACCAGCCACAGCGCGAGCAGGCCGCCGACCAGCATCAGCAGCGCCTTGGGCAGGTTGGTGAGGTAGCGGTTCTCGCCGTAGGTGACGACGATTTCGCCCGGGTCCTGCACCAGCAGTTGCGCGACCAGCGCACCGACCAGCGCGAGCACGATCCAGAACAGCAGATTGCGGAACAGGTTCATTGCGGCACCTCCTTATCGCGCCGGCGTTCGGGGCGGCCGTTCAACCGGCCGTACGCAGCTGGCGCAACTGCTGCAGTGTGGTGCCCAGGGTCGGAACCGAAAGTGAAAGCGGCAGCGCCGCCAGTTCGCGCAGCTGGGCCAGCTGGCGCTGCTGCGCCGGCGACGGCGGCGACAGGCGCAGCACCCAGGCTTCGGCGCGCTTGAGCGCGGCGCGATAGCCCTCGACGTCGCGGCGCTCGGCGGCGGCGCGGGCCAGGGTGATTTCCAGCTGCAGGCCGGCCAGCGCGGCGGCGCGGTCGTCGGGGTGGGTGGCGATGCTGCGGTCGCGCGGCTGCACGTCGATCAGCACCCCGAAGGCGCGCTTCCACCACGGCGCCTCCGCCGCGGCGGCCTGCGCCGGCGTCGCCGCCGGCAGGCTCAGGCCCTGCGCCAGCGCATCGAGCTTGGCCATCGCCTGCACCCGCGGCTCGATGCCCAGTTCCTTGAGCGCGGCGGACTCCTGCAGCAGGGTCTGGCGCAGGCTCAGATAGGCCGGGTCGTCGATGCCGTCGAGCACGCCGCCGGCCAGGGCGTAGGCGCGGCGCGCGCCTTCCAGGTCGCCGGCGATCAGCAGGCGTTGCTGGCCCAGGGTCAGCAGCAGTTCGGTCTCGTCCAGGCGCATCGCCTGGGCGCCGTGGCGATCGGGATCGGCGAGCTTGGACACGCTGTCTTCGATCAGCGCGGCGCGCTGGCCGATGCCGTGCAACTCGTCGCGCAGCACCCGGTTGGTGTTGTCGGCCTGGACCAGGCGGCGGTTCTGTGCCTCCTGGTTGGTGCGCATCGTGTCCAGGCGCTGGTTCAGCGCCTCCAGGCGCTGGTCGGCGTCGGCTTCGGCGGCGCGCACTTCGGCCTGCCGGTGCTGCCATTCGCGCCAGCCGAACCAACCGCCGCCGGCGGCGAGCAGCAGCACGACGATCAGCCAGAACCAGGCGGCGGAGCCGCGGCGCGGCGGGGGAGGCGCAGAAGGGGGGGACACGGTGTCGAGGGGGGAGTTCATGGCTCGGCCATGCTACCGGAAGCGGGCATCAAGACAGCCTTGACGGCATCGGCCGCCGCAACCGGTCACGGCGTCGGACGCAGTCCGTCGGCCAGCAGTTGCTCCGGCAGCGGGCCGTCGGCGACCGCGACGTCGGCGAAACCCAGCCCGCGCGCGAGTTCGGCCAGACGCGGACTGGCCGCGCTGACCCGGGCCCGGCGCAGGGCCGCGCCGGCCGCATCGGGCAATTGCGCCAGCAGTCGCTGCAGCGCTTCGCCGCTGGACAGCGCCAGCAACGCCGGCGCCTCCAGTGCACACAGACGCTGTGCCTGCGCGCGCGACGGCGCCTGCGCGACGCGCTCGTAGACGTCGGCGCGGATCACCCGTGCGCCGCGCGCGCGCAGCGCCGGTTCGATCAGGCCGCGGCCGCCGGGCGCGCTGAGCAGGGCGAAGTCTTCGCCGCGCAGGTCCTGCAGCTCCGGCAGATCCAGCAAGCCCTCGCTGTCCATGCGTCGCGGCCAGCGCACCTGGGCGATGCCGGCGGCCGCCAGCGCCGCGGCGGTGCCGGCGCCGACCGCGTACCAGCGCTGCGTCGGCGACGCTCGCCAATCCGGGCGCAGTTCGCGCAACGCGCGCGCCGCGGCCGGGCTGGTCGCCAGCGCGCGCGTCGCGGCCAGGGCGCGATCGAGTGCGGCGCGCGTGTCGGCGTCGTCGCGGGTGCGCAAGCGCCACGGCGACAAGGCGATCAATCCGCCGCCGTATTGCGCGGCGAGGCGACGCAAAGGCGCGTGCTCGCCGCTCGGACGCAGCGAGATCACGTACCATCGCGGCGGCTGACGCGGTGCGCGGCTCATGCATCCAGCTTGGCACAGCGCACCGGTCCAGGGCAGTGCGACGCCGACGCGCACGCTCGCCATCCCCCACCTTCGCTCCGGTTCCGATGACTTACGACGCCGCTCTGCAACGCCTCCACGCGCACTACCAATCGATGCCGCCGGTCGCGGCGATGCAAGTTTCCATCGCCGGTTACGACGGCCGCCGCCTGCGCCTGCACTCGCCGCTGGCGCATCACGTCAACGACAAGGGCTGCGCCTTCGGCGGCAGCCTGGCGTCGATGATGACGCTGGCCTCGTGGGGCGTGGTCTCGCTGGGCGTGGAGCAGGCCGGGCTGCGGGCCGACGTGTTCGTCGCCGACAGTCAGATCCGTTACCTGGCGCCGCTGTTCGCCGACCTCGACGTGCACGCCGAGTTGTCGGCCGAGGCCGACTGGGACAGCTTCCTGGCGACCCTGCGCGAGCGCGGCCGCGCCCGCACCTCGCTGGTCGCGCGCGCGTTGCTGCCGGAAGGCGGGATCGCGACCGAGTTCACGGCGCGCTACGTCGCCATCGCTAAGCCCTGACGCGCCCGGTAGGATGCGCATCGAACCTCATTCCTGCCGGAGCGCACAGATGCGAGCGTTGCTGAAGACCTGCTGGGCGGCCCTGGCCGTATTCGCCGTGCTGACCCTGGCCGGCTGCCAGACCACCGGTACGCAGAACAACAAGCTGACCGAAGCCCAGTACGCCTATTCGGCCGCGATCCGTTGGGGCGACTTCGAAGGCGCGGCCAACATGATCGATCCCGATCTGCGCAAGAAACTGGCGCCGACCGCGATGCAGCTGGAGCGTTACAAGCAAATCCAGATTTCCTCCTACCACGACGCCGGCACCGAAGTGGACAAGGAGAAGGGCTCGGCGGCGCGGGTGATCAACATCGGCGTGATCAATCGCCATACCCTGGCCGAGCGCAGCGTGCGCTACGTCGAGGCCTGGACCTGGGACCCCGAGAGCAAGACCTGGTGGCTGATCAGCGGCCTGCCGGATCTGTGGGAAGGCCAGTAACGACCCGGCCCTAGCGTGCGGCGCCAGGAGCCGGCGGGGCCGCCGGCGCTGGTTCCTCTCTACCTCCGTTCGGGTCGGGGCGGGGCGGGCCGATCGCCGCGCCCCGGCTTTGCGCCGCCCGCCAAGCCCCGCCCGCTGTTTACCGGCTTTTGCGCCCCGGCCCGCGCTGGGCGACAATCGCCGCCCCGTTCGGGCCCGCAAGGCCCGTTGAGCGCCGATCCGGAAAGAGTCTGCCGTGAGCTTCGATGAACTGCTGGCGTTCGCCGGCCGCCACATGTACCTGTCGTTGGGCTTCGTCGGCCTGACCCTGGCCATCCTGTACACCGAGATCGCGCGCCTGTTCCGCGGCTACAAGGCCTTGCGCCCGGCCGAGCTGACCGCGCTGATCAACCGCGACAACGCCCTGGTGATCGACCTGTCGGCCAGCAACGACTTCGAAAAGGGCCACATCGCCGGCAGCCGCTCGGTGCAGCCGAGCCAGTTCGATCCGGAAAGCAAGCTGCTCAACGGCGCCAAGGCGCTGCCGGTGGTCGCCGTGTGCCGCACCGGCCAGGCCTCGGCCGATGCCGCCAAGCGGCTCAAGAAGGCCGGTTTCGAGCAGGTCTACTGGCTCGACGGCGGCATCCAGGCCTGGATGCAGGCCGAACTGCCGCTGGTCAAGGGCCGCGCCTGAGCTGTCGCACCGCCGCCATCGGCACCGGCTAGACTGAGGCCGGCACCGTCCCGTGACGCGGGTCGCGCGGGCCCTTGATTGGCCCGGATTCGCCTCAATCCACTGACTCGGGCCGTCGCGAGGCGGTTTGGCCCGCTCCCCGCGAGCGGGCATAATCGAGCTCTTTTCCGAAACCTTCTTTTCCGAAACTCATTCCGCTGGGGGAATCACCCGATGTCCGAAGAAAACGTCAACGGCGCTGCCGCGCAGGCCGAAGAAGCCGCAACCGGCCCCGCGTTCACCGTCGAAAAGATCTACGTCAAGGACGTCTCCTTCGAGGTCCCCGGCGCGCCGGCCGTGTTCGCCGAAGCCGCCCAGCCGCAGCTGCAGCTGAATCTGTCGCAGAACGTGCAGCGCGTGGGCGAGAACGCGTTCGAAGTCGTGCTCGGCATCACCCTGACCTGCGCCGCCAACGACAAGCCGATGTACCTGGCCGAAGTGAAGCAGGCCGGCGTGTTCGGCTTGATCGGCTTCGACGGCCCGACCCTGGACGCGATGCTCGGCACCCACTGCCCGAACGTGCTGTACCCGTACGCACGCCAGCTGATCAGCGATCTGATCCAGGCCGGCGGCTTCCCGCCGTTCTTCCTGCAGCCGATCAATTTCGACGCCCTGTACGCCGAAGGCCTGCGCCAGCGCGCGTCCCAGGCCGATGGCGGTCTGGCCGACGCGGAAACCGCGGGCAACGCCTGATCCCCGCGCCCGGACCCGTTCGCGCATGACGCACGATACGTCCGACACGGCGCCGAAACCGCGCATAGCGGTGCTCGGCGCCGGTTCCTGGGGCACCGCCCTGGCCGCGCTGATCGCCCGGCACGGTCATCCGACCGTGCTGTGGGGACGCGATGCCGAGGTCGCCGCGGCCATCGATAGCCGCCACGAGAACCCGCGCTACCTGCCCGGCATCGCCTTGCCGGCGAGCCTGCGTGCGACCACCGATCTGGCGCAGTCGCTGCGCGAGGCCGATCTGGTGCTGGTGGTGACGCCTTCGCACGCTTTCGCCGAAACCCTGCGCGCCCTGGCCCCGCACCGGCCCGCGCATGCCGGCGTGGCCTGGGCGACCAAGGGCTTCGAGCCCGGCAGCGGCCGCTTCCTGCACGAAGTCGCCGAAGAGGTGCTCGGCCCCGGCGTGCCGTTGGCCGTCGTCACCGGCCCCTCGTTCGCCAAGGAAGTCGCGCAAGGCCTGCCGACTGCGCTGACCGTGCATTCCGACGACGCCGATTTCGCCCAGGCGGTGGCCGACGCCCTGCATGGGCCGGCGTTCCGCGCCTACACCGGCGACGACATGCTCGGCGCCGAACTCGGCGGAGCGATGAAGAATGTGCTCGCAGTCGCCACCGGCGTCGCCGACGGCATGCAGCTCGGCCTCAACGCGCGTGCCGGCCTGATCACCCGCGGCCTCAACGAGATGCTGCGGCTCAACCAGGCCATCGGCGGCCAACCCGAGACCCTGATGGGCCTGGCCGGCCTCGGCGACCTGGTGCTGACCTGCACCGGCGATCTGTCGCGCAATCGCCGTCTCGGCCTGGCCCTGGGCCGCGGCCAGTCCATCGAAGACGCGGTGCGCGAAATCGGCCAGGTGGTCGAGTCGGTGCAGACCGCCGACGAAGTCATGCGCCAGGCCGAACGCCACGGCATCGAGCTGCCGATCTCCAGCGCAGTTCGCGAAGTGCTGCACGGCCGCATCACCCCCGCCGACGGCCTGCGCAAGCTGCTCTCGCGCGAGCAGAAGCCCGAATACCCGACCGACCTGTTCGGTTGATCCCCGGCCCGTCGCCGCATCGTCCCGCACGCGTCAGCGCGCGGCGGCCGGTGCGGTCGGGCCGCGCCCATGCCCCAAGGAAGGACGATATGCGAATTCTCCGCGCAATTCCGTTGCTGCTTTGTTTCGCGCTGGCGCCGTCGGCGTTCGCCGCCGACGCGCCCTGCGGCACCTACGACAGCGGCGAGGAGTACGACGGCACCTTGAGCTTCGACGGCGAGCGCGCGATCGCCCACGACCGCGAAGGCTTCGTTTCGCCCCAGGGCCCGTACCGTTACCGCATCGACGGCGACCGGGTCCGCGTGCGCAACGCCGACAGCACCCTCAGCACCGAATACAAGCTGCTGCCGGACGGCGACCTGGAGCGCCAGCCCAGCCTGTTCGAGCCGCAGCCCAAGCGCCTGAAGCGGGTCAAGGCGGCGACCTGCGCCGCGCACCGCAACGACGGGGTCGCCTACGCGGCCGGCCAGGACAACGACAGCGCCGCCGATTGCGCCGCCGGCGACGTCCAGTCCTGCGTCGACGTGCTCAGCTACGACCCCGAGGGCAAGCAACCCGATCGCCTGCGCAAGCTCGAGCGCCATTGCCGCGAGGACCGCAGCCCCTACGCCTGCGAGGTCTGGGCCAAGGCGCTGACCCCGAGCGAGGCGGACGCGCCGCTGGTGATGTTCCGTACCGATGCGCTGAGCCCGGCTTCGATCGCGGCCTTGCGCATCGCCTGCGACGACATCGGCAGCGGCGGGGCCTGCGAATCGCTGGCCGAGCAGGAATGGATCGCCGGGCGCTACGCATCGACGCGTGCGATCTCGCAGTCCACCTGCGACCGCCGGCTGAGCAAGAACGCCTGCGACCGCGCCGCGCGCTGGACCGGCACCGCGCTGCGCGACGCGCCGCCGCGGCAGTCGCCGCGCCAGCCCTGCGGCTGGTATGTGTCCGACGACGGGTCGCTGTTCGGCGGTCTCCGCTTCGACGACGGCAACGCGGCGCTGTCGGAAGACGACGCGGCGACCATGCCCTACCGCCTGCGCGAGGACGAGGTGCTGGTGCGCCACGACAAGGGCGACGATTTCGTGCTGCGCTGGATCGACGCCGACACCCTGGTCGGCCAGGACGACTGGACCCGCTACCACGTCTACCGGCGCGCGCGCGCCGGCCAGTGCGCGCCGATCGCGCTGCCGCAACCGGGCTCCAAGCTCAGGGAAACGGCGTACAAGGTCGACCAATGCGCGCTGACCGAACCCGGCGGCGCCGAAGCCTGCTGCGCGCGCGGCTCGATGTCGGCCTGCATGGGCATCGGCCACGTCGCCGCGCTGGGCGGCGACTGGAAGGGCGCGGCGGCGGCCTACGACAAGGTCTGCGCGATGCACGTGCGCGAGGGCTGCGGTAACGTCGTCTCGGCCTATCTCAACGCCGGCGACGACGCGCTGCTGGCCGGCATCCGCAAGGTATGCGCCGAGCATTCCGATTCGGTGGCCTGCGAGGAACTGCGCATGGCCACGCCCGAGCGCGCCACGGAAAAGCAGCTCGAACGCGAGCTCGGCGAGGCCCTGCAGCAGGCACTGCAAGGCGTTGGCGAAAAAACCGAAGCCGATCAGGACTGAGCTGCGCCGGTTTCCCGTGGCGTCGCGGCGTCCCACCGGGATTTCAAGGGGATTTCCTGCGCTCATACGCCGCGACCGCCTTGCGACGACGGCTGCGCGGCCGAGGTAGCGCGAAAGATGTAGCGCAAAAAAAGAGCCCGGCCTTGCGGCCGGGCTCATCGCGACGTTTCGGGGGAGAGAGAGAAAGAATCGCGATTGTTGCCGGGTGCTTCCCGGTAGCGCTTTCTTTAGAAGCTGAAGCGCGGGCCGATGAAGAACTCTTTCTGGCCGCCATCGATGAACTTGGCGTCGGCGGTGATGCCCCAGCTCTGGTTGAACTTCACCTGGGTGCCGATGCGGCCGTAGAACTTGCCGTCGTAGTGCTTGTCGTAGTCCTGGTAACCGGCGAAGGCATAGCCTTCCCAGTTCGGGGTCAGGGTGCCGCGCACGCCGGCTTCGACGCTGCCGCCCTTGAGCTTCCGGTCCCAGCGCAATTCGTGCTTGTCCTGCTGGTAAGCGACGCGGGTAACCAGGTCGACGCGCTTGGTCAGTTCGTGGTTGTAGCCCACGCCGACGTTCCACTGGTCGACGTCGTAGCCGGGAACGCGCAGACCGAAGAAATTCTGCGAGTCGGTTTCCTGCTTGCTGTAACCGCCGAACACATGGAAGTTCGGGTGGAAGGCGTAGGAGCCGTTGATCGCCCAGCCGTCGGCATCGGCGTAGCTGTTCTTGGCGTCGGTCTTGGCGTAGCCGGCCTCGACGTAGTTGTAGGACACGCCCTCGGCCGCATTGGCGGCGGCGAACGGCAGGGCGGCGGCGAGGGTGAGGGCAAGCAATGCACGCTTCATAAGGTCTGAGCCTCTTATTGGTTTTATTCCGGATCGCGCGCTTCGGAGTGAGGCGTCCTTGCGATTCGGTGTGCGCAGTATCGTCGGCGCATTGCAATCGAACCTGAATTTCCAGGGGTTTTTATTAGGAACTTAACGTTCTGCGCATGGTCCTTGGCGCGCTGCGGTAGGTCATAAGTCCTGTCGATCTAGGCCATAAGTCCGAGATCGACGTGCGCGTATCGTCCGCCGTCCGCGTTTGTCTGGCTGGCGGCTGAATATTTCCGTCGAACCGGTGCGCACGCAGCAGATTCGGCAAAGATCGCTGCGGGCCGATGCGGCCCGAATCGATTCAGCCAGCAGCAGGATTCGGATAGCGCGCCCGGCGCGAAAACGGATCATGGGGTGACGAAAGTCATGCAGGAGCCGCGAACGTGCGCCGTACTTCATCGTTGCCCCTGTTCGGTACGCAGATCGAGGCCGATCCCGGCACCGCCGCAGTCGACGCAGCGGGCTACGCCGCGCGCGTCGCCACGCAGGATTGGATGCGCATCGGCGCGGAGCTGGACGAGCGCGGCAATGCGGTGCTGCCGGGCCTGCTCGCGCCGCAGGAGTGCGCGGCGTTGGCCGAGGCCTACGACGACGATGTGCGCTATCGCAGCCGGGTGACGATGGCTCGGCACGGCTTCGGCCGCGGCGAGTATCGCTACTACCGCTATCCCCTGCCGGCGCCGGTGCAGGCGTTGCGCAGCGCCCTGTATCCGCCGTTGTCGCAGGTCGCCGCGCGCTGGAACCGAGCGCTGGGCGACGCTGCGAGCTATCCGCCGACGCTGCGCGATTACCTGCGGCGTTGCCACGAGGCCGGGCAGCGGTGTCCGACGCCTTTGCTGCTGCGCTATGGCGAAGGCGACTACAACTGCCTGCACCAAGACGTGTACGGCGAGCACCTGTTCCCGCTGCAGGTGGCGATCCTGCTGTCCGAACCCGGGCGCGATTTCGACGGCGGCGAATTCGTCCTGACCGAGCAGCGGCCGCGGATGCAGTCGCGGGTCGAGGTGGTGCCGCTGCGCCAGGGCGATGCGGTCGCGTTCGCGGTGCGGCAACGCCCGCAGTCCGGCGCGTGCGGCCACTATCGGGTCGCGCTCAAGCACGGCGTCAGCCGCGTGCGCGCCGGTCGCCGCCACACCCTGGGCCTGATCTTCCACGACGCGCTGTAGGCCGCCGGCGTCGACCGGCGTTGCAGAAACGAACGCTGCCGCGGTGACCGCGCCGGCGGTCGCGCCGCGTTGGCTGGAATGTCGCGGCAGGGCGCCGCGGCGCGCGAACGCAGCGTCCGGGGCGAGACGGGCGGCGGGACGTGCGCGCGCAGGGATGCCGCCGCCAGGGAGTGTGTTTCATGGCCTTGCAGGATCAGTCTTATGTGCAGCGCGAGCTCGAGTTTCCGGGCGCGCTGAGTCAGGGCGCGAGCGGCGCGGCGACCAAGCGGGTCCAGGAATGGCTGGGCTATCACGGCAACGGCACGCCGGTGGACGGCAAGTTCGGACCGGCCACCGGGCGCGCGCTGGCCGAGTTCGCCCGGCGCAAACAGCTGGGTTTCTCCGGCGTGCTCGACGAGGCCCTGTGGGAGGCCTTGATCGAGCCGCTGGCGCGCATCGTCGCCTTGCCCGCGGTCGCGCCGTCCAAGCCGTACGCCCAGGCGGTGCGCTGGTTCGCCGAGCAACACCTGGCCGCGCATCCGATCGAATTGGGCGGCGCCAATCGCGGCCCCTGGGTGCGGCTGTACATGAAGGGCAGCCAGGGCGACGCCATGCTCTGGTGCGCAGGCTTCGTCAGCTTCGTCCTGCGCCAGGCCGCCGAAGCCCTCGGCGGCGCGCCGCCGATCGCCGGCAGCTTCGGCTGCGACGAGTTGGCGGCTCAGGCCAAACAGGTCGGCCGCTTCGTCGCCGGGCGCAGCGTCACCGGCGGCCGCGACATCGCCGCGCCGGGCGGCTGCGGCATCTTCCTGGTGCGCAAGACCGCCAGCGACTGGATCCACACCGGTTTCGCCTTCGACGGCGACCGCGACAGCTTCCTCAGCATCGAAGGCAACACCGACCGCAAGGGCTCGTCGAACGGTTTCGAGGTCGCGCGGCGGTCGCGCCGCACCTCGGCCAACGATTTCATCCGCCTGCACTAAGGCTTGCGCCTCGCCTCCGGCCGCGCGTCGGCGGCGAGGCCCGCTACCCACGTCGCAATTCCGGACCGAATCGACCCGAAGCGTATTGACGCGCTCCCGCCGTTCCCCGTACTGTCGCTGCTTGAATGAAATGTTATATCGTTTCATTCAGTGGGTCACAGTTCAGCAGGACGGGGAATCATGGCGGGCAGACGCGATCGGGGGCGCCGCACGGCGCGCATGGGGCAGGGAGTCTTGGCGGCCGGCTTGGCGCTGGCGGGGACCGCGGCGGCGCAGGAGGCGGCCGGCGGCGCGCCGACCCTGCTCGACAAAGTCACCGTCCAGGGCGGGGTCGGGCTGAGCCCGGGCCGCGATCAACCCAGTGCGACCGCTTCGCGACTCGGCCTGAGCGTGCGCGAAACTCCGGCCGCGATCGAGGTGCTGGACCAGGAGCTGCTGCAGTCGCGCGGCCTGCGCGGCAGCGTCGAAGCGCTCAATGCGGCGCCGGGCGTGCTGGCCGGGGCGCTGCCGTCGGCGCCGGGCTCGGCCTCGATGCGCGGTTTCAGCGGCGGCGCCATCGCTTTGCTGTTCGACGGCGCGCGCCAGACCGCCGCGCCGCTGGTGACCCGCGACTTCGACAGCTGGAGTTTCGAACGCATCGAAGTGCTCAAAGGGCCGGCCTCGGTGCTGTACGGCGAGGGCGCGCTGGCCGGTGCGATCAACCTGGTGCCCAAGCGTGCGCGGCCGGGCGAACGCGACTTGCAGGCGCAACTGGGCTGGGGCAGCTTCGGCAGTCGCCGCATCGGCGTGGACGCGAATCTGCCGCTGGGCGAAAACGCCGCACTGCGCGCGGTCGCCAGCCACCGGCGCAGCGACGGCTATGTCGACGACAACGCCAGCGACTCCAGTTCGGCCAGCCTGTCCTGGCGTTGGCGCCCGAATGAAGCCTTCGACGTCGAGGCGGCGCTGGACCACTACCAGGACGACTACGACGGCGCCTACTGGGGCACGCCGCTGTTGCCGCGCGCGGCGGCACGCGATCCGGGCGGGCTGGTGCGCAGCGCCGACGGCCGGGTGATCGACCGTGCCCTGCGCCGGCGCAACCACAACGTCGACAACGCGCTGCAGGACGCACGCAGCGACTGGTTGCGCACGCGCGCCGATTGGCGACTGGACGACGGCCTGCATCTGGTCAACGAGTTCAGCCTCTATCAGGCGCGGCGGCGCTGGTGGAATTCGGAAACCTATCGCTACGACGCGCTGCGCGGACGCCTGGACCGCAGCACCACGCGCATCGAGCACGACCATCGCTACTGGGTCGAGCGCCTGAGCCTGCGCGGCGACGGCATGCTCGGCGGACGGCGCAACCGCGCCACGCTCGGGATGGAACTCAGCGACGGCGACTTCGACGTCATGCGCCGCTTCGGTACGACCTCGCCGCTGGACCCGTTCTCTCGCGCGCGCGGCAGCGCCGGTTTCGCCGATCTGGCCGCGAACTACCCCGGTGCCGGCAATCGGGTCGATTTCGATTCGACCACCCGGGTGGCCTCGCTGTTCGCCGAAGACGCGCTCAATCTCAGCCCTCGATGGCTGCTGCTCGGCGGCCTGCGCTACGACCGGATCGCACTGCGGCGAAGCATCGTCGACCTCAACACCGGCGCACGTACCGGGTTTCGGCGCGACTATTCGCCGCTGTCCTGGCGCCTGGGCACGGTGTTCGACCTGGCGCCCGACACCCAGCTCTACGCCCAATACAGCGCCGCGGTGGCGCCGGTCGGCAGCCTGCCCTTGCTGTCGGCGGCGAACGCGCGCTTCGACCTGACCCACGGCCGCGCGATCGACGCCGGAATCAAAAGCCGGCTGTGGCAGGGCCGTTTCGAATGGGGCCTGGCCGGCTACTGGATCGAACAGGACGACATTGTCACCCGCGATCCGCTCAACGCCAATCTGTCGGTGCAGGGCGGGCGCCAATCGTCGCGCGGCGTGGAACTGACCGCTGCGGCCATGCCGACCCGCGGGCTGCGCCTGGACGCCAGCCTGGCCGCACTGCGCGCGCGCTTCGACGTGCTGCGCGAAGCCGGCGGCGCCGACCGTGCCGGCAACGTGCCGCCCAACGTGCCCGAGCGCATCGCCGACCTGCGCGCGAGCTATCGCTTCGCGCAACGGCCGGTGACCCTGGCCGCCGGCGCCCGCTACGTCGGCCGCTACTACACCGACAACGCCAATCGCATCCGGGTCGGCGCGCGCACGGTCTGGGACGCGTCGATCGCCTACCGGCTGCCGTTCGGCGAGGTCGCCCTGCACGGGCGCAACCTCGGCGACGCGCTGTACGCCGACTGGTCGGGCGGCGCCGCGGATCAACTGTTGCTGGCCGCGCCGCGCAGTGTCGAACTCAGCCTGCGGGTGAATCTATGACTTTGCTGCAGAACCATCGCGTCGACGCGTCCGTGCCGGCCCTGCGCCTGCACGAAGTACGCAAGGATTTCGGCGACCGCCAGGCGCTGCGGGGGCTGTCGATCGCGCTGCGGCCGGGCGAGGTCTACGCCTTGCTCGGCCCGAACGGCGCCGGCAAGACCACCACCTTGAACCTGATCCTCGGATTCCTGAGCCCGGATGCCGGCCACGTCGAGGTCGCCGGCCTGCGCGTGGACCGCGACCCGCTGGCGGCGCGCGCGCGCATCGCCTATCTGCCGGAAACGGTGATGCTGCATCCACGCCTGAGCGCGATCGAAAACCTGAGCTACTTCGCCTTGCTCGGCGGTCGCCGGCTCGATCCGGCGCAGGCGCGCGCCCTGCTCGCCGACGCCGGCTTGCAGTCCGAAGCGCACGAGCGTCCCGCCGCCGGGTTCTCCAAGGGCATGCGGCAGAAGGTCGGGCTGGCGATCGCACTGGCCAAAAACGCGCAGCTGCTGTTGCTCGACGAGCCGACCTCGGGCCTGGACGCCAGCGCCGCCAACGATCTCTCGCTCGGCGTGCGCGCCGCGGTGCGGCGCGGCCTGGCGGTGTTGATGGCGACCCACGATCTGTACCGGGTCAAGGACGTCGCCGACCGGCTCGGCATCCTGCGCGGCGGCCGCTTGTTGACCGAGCGCGCCACCGCCGAGTTGTCGCCGGCGCAGATCGAGGCCTTGTACCTGCACGCGCTGGCCTCGGCCGAGCCGGAGTTCGGCGCATGATCGCCGCGCTGACCGCCTACGAAGGCCTGCTGCTGCGGCGCGACCGGCGCGCCTGGCGGGCGTTGTGGTGTTTGGCGGCGCTGGTGCTGATCGCGTTCGCGGTCAACCTCGGCCAGGTGATCGACGCCAATGCGGCCAAGCGCGAGGTCGCCGCGGCCGAACGCGCACGCTGGCTGGGCCAAGGCGAGAAGGACCCGCATTCGGCCGCGCACTACAGCATCTTCGCGTTCAAGCCGACGCCGCTGCTGGCCGCCCTGGACCCGGGCGTGGAGCCCTTCGTCGGCCAGACCGTGTGGCTGGAAGCGCACGTGCAGAACGATCTGCTATACCGGCCGCAGGGCGAGGCCTCGGCCTTGCAGCGCGCCGGCCTGACCAGCCCGGCCGGCCTGCTGATCGGACTGGCGCCGCTGATCGCTTTCCTGCTCGCCTTCACGGCGGTGGCGATGGACCGCGAGCGCGGCACCTTGCGCTTGGCGCTGGGCGCGGCGTTGCGGCCGCGCACGATCGTGATCGCCAAGGGCTTGGCGATCTGGTCGATCCTGAGCCTGGTCCTGGTCGTGCCGGTGACGCTGGCGGCGACGGTCGCCCTTTGGGTCGTCGTCGGTTGGGACGCCGACGCATTGCTGCGCCTGGCGTTGTGGGCGACGGCGATGAGCGCGTATTTGGGGCTCCTCAGCGCGCTCGGGGTGGCCGCGTCGCTGCTCGCCGGCAGCGTGCGCGGCGCCCTGGCGCTGTTGTTCGGGCTGTGGATTCTGCTCGCCTTGGCCCTGCCGCGCTGGGCCAGCAGCGCGGTCGAGCAGGCCCGGCCGTTGCCGGCGACGCAGTCGGTGAAGCAGCAGTTGCAGGACGAAGCGCCGGCCTACTGGACCGCCGAGCAGGCGCAGCAGCGTCGCGCCGAACTGCTCGCACGCTACGGCGCCGACCGCGCCGAGGCTTTGCCGGTGAACCTGCGCGGCGCCGAGCTCGATCTCAGCGAACGGCATTCGCACGCGGCCTTCGATCGCGTGCTGGGCAATTTCTACGATCGGGTCGAAGCGCAAGACCAGGCGTTCGCTGCGGTCGGCCTGTTGTCGCCGAGCGCGGCGATGCAGACGCTGTCGCCCTGGCTGGCCGGCAGCGATTTCCATCATCACCGCCGCTTCGTCGACGGCGCCGAGCACTACCGGCGCGAGCTGGTCAACCGCATGAACCGGGAAGTCATGCGTCAGCCGAACGGCGACAGCGCCAAGCCCGGCGGCGATGCGCGGCTGTGGGCGCAGATTCCCGAATTCGTTCACCGTTCGCCCAGCCTGATCCAGGCCGGCGGCGCCGCCGGTTGGGCCCTGTGGGCGCTGGCGGTATGGGTGGCGCTGGCGTGCTGGGCCCTGGCGCGCGCCGCGCGCAGGTTGCGGCCATGAGCGCGCTGCCGACGACCGCGGCGAGCGACGCCGCACCGGTGAACTTCGCCCATCTGCTGCGCTGGGAACTGCGTCAGCTCGGTCGCAGCCGCCTGTTGTGGACGCTGTTGGCCTTGCTCGGCGCGGCGATGCTGTGGGGCGCGCACAACGGCGCCGCGCTGCACCACGCTCAGGACGCGGCGATCGAACGCAGTCGCGCCAGCGACGCGGCCTGGGCGGCGCAGATCCGCGAGCGTGCGCGGCGCTATGCCGAGCCCGCCGCGGAGCGGGTGCCGTATTGGCAAGATCCGACCGACATCGCCGGCTTCAGCCGCTATTTCCTCCGCGTGCACGCCGACAAACCGCATCTGCCGTTGTCGCCGCTCGCGGTCGGCGCCAGCGATCTGTTGCCGAGCCGGCTGCCGGTCAAACTGGAAACCCCGTTCGGGATCGAACCGGCCTACGACTTCGAAAACCCGCGTGGACTGGCGCTGGGCCGCTTCGACCTCGGTTTCGTCCTGGCCCAGTTGCTGCCGATCACGGCCATCCTGCTGGTCGGCCTGCTGGCGACCTTCGAGCGCGATCACGGCATGCTGCGCCTGATCGCCGCGCAGCGCGTCTCCGCCCGCGTGTGGCTCGGCGCGCGCATCGCCGCGATCTATCTGTGGCTGGCGCCGGCAGTCCTGGCGTTGACTGCGGCTGCCCTGGCCGCAGCCGGCGTGGAGGCGGGCGCGGCCTGGCGCGAATTGGCCGCCGCAGCGGTCCTGCTGCTGGCCTACGTGGCGTTCTGGGTGGCGTTGGGCGGCGTGGTGGCGGCAGCCTGGCCGAACGCGGCCGGGGCGATCGCGACCCTGGCCGCGCTCTGGGCCCTGCTCGCGGTCGGCGTGCCGATGCTCGGCAGTGCGGCCGCCGAACGCGCGTGGCCGGCGCCGTCGGCCGTGGCCTATGTCGATGCGCAACGCCGCCACAACGACGCCATCGCGGCGCAGCGCGACCGGATCGTCGCCGCGCAACTGCGCCGCAACGGACGCGTCGACGCCGCCGAGCGCGCGGCCGGCCTGGACTACGCGACACGCCTGAGCTTCCTGGCGCCGGAGCTGGAACGGCGGCTGGCGCCGTTGCAACGACAGCGCGAACGGGCGCGGGACGGGCGCGAACGCGTGTCGGTCGTGGCCGGCTATCTGTCGCCGACGTTGGGCTTGCAGGAGGCATTGGCAAGGTTGGCCGGCACCGATGCGCAGCGCCATCGCGCCTTCGAAGCGCAGGTGCGCGTCTATCAGCAGCGCCTGCGCGACTGGTTCTATCCGCGCATCCAGCGCCGGATCGGCGCGGCGTCGGCCGACGGCACCTACGGACGACTGAACTTCGCCGAGTACGACGACATTCCGGCCTGGCACGGCGGCGAACGCAGCGGCGCCCAGCGCGCGGCGATGGCGTGGCCGTTCGCGCTGTGGCTGTGGGCGCTGAGCGGCATCGGTATCGCATTGGCCTGGCGTCGCCTGCGCGACTGGCCCACGGAGTTGTGAGCATGAGCCTGCGAGTATGGAGTTGGACCCTGGGCTGCGGCCTGCTCGCCTGCAGCGGCGAAGCCGCCGCGCAACGCGCCGGCGACAATGCCGTGACCGCGGCCGAGGACGCCTTCGGCGCGACTCTCGGCAACGAGAGCATCGGCCTGTACAGCAGCAAGCAGGTGCGCGGCTTTTCGCCGGTCGATGCCGGCAACGTGCGCATGGACGGGGTGTACTTCGACCGCCAGGGCACGGTTCCGCCGGCGCTGGTCGAGGGCTCGAGCATCCGGGTCGGCCTGTCGGCGCTGAGCTACCCGTTTCCGGCCCCGACCGGGATCGTCGACTACCGGCTGAAGAAGGCCGGCGACGAACGCGTGGTCAGCGTGCTGGGCGCGCTCAACGCCTACGCCGCGCCGGCGCTGGAGCTGGATGCGCGCTTGCCGATCGTGCCGGGCACGTTGGGCCTGGCCGCCGGGATCGCGGTAGCGCGCGAGGAGTACTACGACGGCGCCGACGCGCGCTATCTGCGTGCCGGCCTGGTGCCGCGCTGGCGGCCGAGCGAGAACGTCGAGATCCTGCCGTTCTGGAGTATCTCGCGTGGCCGCGACGAAGAGGTGGCGCCGACCATCCTGACCTCCGCCAATCACCTTCCGCCGCGGATCGAGCGCCGTCGCCATTTCGGCCAGAGCTGGTCGGACAACGAGTACGACAGCCGCAATTACGGCGTACTCGGCAAGGCCCGCTTCGGCCGCGACTGGGCGCTGTCCGGCGGCGTATTCCGTTCGATCAACCATCAGCCCAGCGGGTTCGCCGAACTGTTCGCCGGCACCACGCCCGACGGCCGCACGCGCGAAAAGGTGATCGCCGATCCGCGCCAGCGCTACGCCAGCAGCAGCGGCGAGTTGCGCCTGAGCCGCAGCTTCGCCGAGGGGCCGCGTCTGCACGTGCTGCATGCGGCGGTACGCGCGCGCCGTCTGCACAACGAATACGGCGGTTCGGCGCCGGCGCTGGACCTGGGCGAACGCGCGCTCGGCGAGGCGCGGCCGGTGCCGAGGCCGTCGGCGTTCGCGTTCGGTCCGCGCAGCCACGACCGGGTGCGGCAGTGGACCGCGGGCCTGGCCTACGAGGGCCGTTGGCGCGAGGTCGGCGAACTCAATCTGGGCCTGCAGCGCAGCCATTACGAAAAAACGGTCGACCAGCCCGGCCTGCCGCGCACCGCCAGCCGCGACGATCCCTGGCTGCCGAGCGCCAGCGCGGCGCTGTACCTGAGTCCGGCCCTGGCGTTGTACGCCGGCCATACCCGCGGCCTGGAAGAGAGCGGCATCGCGCCGGACGATGCGGCCAACCGCAACCAGGCGTTGCAGGCGATCCGCACCCGCCAGAGCGACGCCGGCCTGCGCTGGAAATTCGGCGACGGCCTGAGCCTGGTCGCCGGCGCCTTCGACGTGCGCAAGCCGTACTTCACCACCGACGAGCGCAACGTGTTCGGCGCGATCGGCGAAGTTCGCCATCGCGGCGTCGAACTGAGCCTGAGCGGGCGGCCGTCGGACCGTTGGAGCCTGGTCGCCGGCGCGGTGCTGATGCGGCCGCGGGTCGGCGGCGAAGCGGTGCGGCTGGGCCGGGTGGGCGAGCGTCCGATCGGCCAGGCCGAACGCCTGCTGCGCACCGACCTGGAGTATCGCCCGGCGTGGCGGCCCGGCCTGTCGTTCGATCTGGCGATGAGCCATTACGGCGAGCGCGTGGCTTCTCGCGACGGCGTCAACCGGGTGCCGGCCTACACCCTGGTCGATCTCGGCGCGCGCTACCGCTTCCGCCTCGGCGAGGCGCCGGCCAGCCTGCGCGTGCTGGTCGCCAACGTCGCCGACACCTACACCTGGAACATCTACGGCCACAACAGTTTCGGCTTGACCGACGGTCGCCGCTTCAGCGCGCAACTGACGGTCGATTTCGGCGGTTGAACCTTCTGACGGGAGACGCGGCGATGCTGCGGCAGGAGCGAACGGCGACACGGAGTGCGGGCGGCCGCGATGCGGCCGAGGCGGCGGCGAGGGGGCAGGGGGACGTGCCGCCGCTGCGGACGATACACAGCGGGGTCTGCCACGGCACGCTGGGCGAGTTGTTGCAAGGCCCGTGCGAACACGAGGGCGAACTGCAGATCGGCATCATTTCGCTGCCGGTGCGGCGCTACAGCTGGATCCATTTCGCGCCCGGCGAGGACGGCGACATCGACGCCGACCTGGCCGGCAAGGACAAATGCCGGCGCGCGATCGAGCTGTACCTGCATCGGCACCGGCGACGCTTGCCGCACGGACGCTGGAGCCACGACTCGGAACTGCCGCTGGGCAAGGGCATGGCCAGTTCGACCGCCGACATCGTCGCCACCATCCGCTGCCTGGACCGGATCTTCGGCCTGGACACGCCGGCACCGGCGATCTCGGCCCTGCTGCGCGGCATCGAGCGCTCCGACAGCGTGTTTCTGGACAGCCATGCGCTGTACCTCAGCGGCCGCCAGCAGGTGCTGCAGACCTTCGACGCGCCGCTGCGCCTGCACGCCTGCTACATCGACGAGGGCGGCACGGTCGAAACCGAAAAGCTGGCCGCGCCCCTGCTGAGCCACTACCGGCGGCAGTTGCCGGCCTATCGGGCGAACCTGCGCCGGGCGCTGGATGCGTTCGCCGCCCACGACGTCGCCGCGATCTGCGCCTGCGCCACGCGCAGCGCCGAACTCGCCCAAGGCGTCACTCCCAAACGGCATCTGCAAGAACTGCTCGAACGCCGGCGCGAGTTCGGCGCCGACGGCGTGCTGGTCGCGCACACCGGCAGCCTGATCGGCTACCTGTACGCGCTGCGGCCCGATGCGCTGCGCATGGGGGCGTTGTCCTCGTTCTTCCGTGGTCTCGGCCACGCCTGCCGCTTCATCGAAACGGGGGTCCGATGAGCCCGCATGCGCACATCGCCGATGCGATCAAGGCGCCGGACCTGATCCGGCTGGAACGCAATCTCTACGTCGCCCGCTTCGAGACCATGAAGGTCTATTCGACCCTGGCGGCGGTGCAGGGCCTGCTCGACAGCGGACGGATCGGTCCGGAGGCGACGTTGATCGACAGTTCCAGCGGCATTTACGCCTATGCCCTGGCCTTGGCCTGCCACAAGTTCGGGCTCAAGTGCCATATCGTCGGCTCCAAGACCGTCGACCGCGCCCTGATGCTGCAGCTGCGCATCCTCGGCGCCACGGTCGAGCAGGTCGAGCCGCAGCCGACCCTGAAGCTGGACCAGAGCCTGCGCGTGGCGCGGATTCGCGAACTGCTCGCCGCCGATCCCAACCTGCACTGGATGCAGCAATACCACGACGACATCCACTACGACGGCTACGCGCCGGTCGCAGCGCAGATCGTCGCCGGCCTGGACTGCGCGCCGCTGAGCGTGGTCGGCGGGGTCGGCTCGGGCTGTTCCACCGGCGGGCTGGCGCGCGCGTTGCGCGCCGCCGAGCCGGGCGTGCAACTGATCGGCGTGCAGCCGTTCGGCAGCATGACCTTTGGCTGCCAGCACCTCGAAGACCCCGGCATCATCATCGCCGGCATCGGCAGTTCGATCCCGTTCCGCAACGTACGCCATGCCCTGTACGACCAGGTGCATTGGGTTTCGTTCGACTACGGCCTGTCCGGCGCGGTGGCGCTGCTGCGCGAGCACGCGGTGTTCGCCGGTCTGTCCAGCGGCTGCTGCTACCTGGTCGCGCGCCGCGAGGCGCGGCGCGATCCGCAGCGCAACGTGGTGTTCCTCGCCGCCGATACCGGCCACCGCTACGTCGAGGGCGTGTTCGCCGAGTACGAGCGTGCGCTCGACCCGGATGCGCTGGCGCCGGTTGCGATCGAGTCGCTGCAGCAGCTGCAACTGCCGTGGTCGGCGATGGCCTGGGGACGCGCCGATTTCGACCCGGCCCGATTCGAGCCCGCTGCTTCCGGCTGTGTCGCGCCGGCGACGGCCGAGCCGGCGCTGGCGCACTGATACGCAACCCACCCCCTCGCCCTCAGGAGACTGCGATGGCGCACCTGTTGATGATCGAAAGCTGGGTCGGCGGCACCGGGCGGATCTTTCCGCCGGCGATCGCCCGGCTCGGCCACCGCTACACCTTCGTCACCCGCAACCGCGACCACTACCGCGATACGCGCACGTGCGAGATCCACCCGGTGATCGAGCACGCCGAACACGTGCTCAGCGCCGAGACCAACGACGTGCCGGCGCTGATCGAGTTCCTGCGCGCCCAGCACGCGATCCTGAACTTCGACGGCGTGGTCACCATCTGCGACTACTACATCGACACCGTGGCCCAGGTGGCGCAGGCGCTGGACCTGCCGCAGGCGTTCTCGGCCAACGTGGTCGACGAGCGGCGCAAAGACCGGGTGCGCGAGGCGATCGAGCGCGCCGGGCTGCCGAACCCGAAGTTCGCCGTCACCGCGTCCTGGGACGAGTGCCGGCGCGAGGCGCAGCGCATCGGCTACCCGCTGATCCTCAAGCCGACCGACCTGGCCTCCAGCGCCTTCGTCCGCTTGGTTCGCGACGAGGAAGAGTTGTGCGCGGCGTTCGACGCGCTGGAGCAGTTCCCGCGCAACTTCCGCGATCAGGCGCGGGTGCCCCTGCTGCTGCTGGAGGAGTACCTGCACGGCGAGGAGGTCAGCGTCGAGGCCTGCACCTATCGCGGCGCGACCACGGTGATCGGCATCACCGACAAGAGCCTGACCGGCTTTCCCTATTTCGTCGAGGACGGGCATATGTTCCCGGCCCGGCTCGATCCCGTGCAGGCGCGCGCGGTGGAAGACCTGGTGCGCGGCGCGCTGTCCGCGGTCGGCCACGACCACGGCCTCAGCCACACCGAGGTCAAACTGACCGCGCAGGGGCCGCGCATCGTCGAGATCAATCCGCGCCCCGGCGGCAATTACATCGCCGAACTGATCCAGCGCGTGACCGGCATCGACCTGCTCGATGCGCAGATCGAGCTGGCCCTGGGCCGCGAGCCCGACCTGCGACGGCGCGACACCGGCGTGGCCAGCGCGGCGATCAAGTTCCTGGTGCCGCCGCGCGCCGGCAAGGTCGCGGCCCTGGACGGCTCCGCCGGCCTCGACGCCGATCCTCACGTCGAGCGCTGGAGCTTGGCCGCGGTCGCCGGCAGCGACGTCTCCGCGCCGATCGACAACGCCTGCTACCTCGGCCACGTGATCGCCAGCGACCGCGACGGCCTGCAGGCCCGCGCCTACGCCGAGCGCGCGCTGTCGCGCCTGGCCCTGACCTACGCCGACCCGGCTGCCTGAGCGACTGCCATGACCTTCGAAACCCTTGTTGCCCCGGCCAGCGTCGCCGACCTCACCCAGGCCGTGCTGCGCGGCGACTACGGCCCGGACCCGGCCGGCCTGCACGCGGTCGGCGCGTTCTGGGTGCGCCAGAGCACCCAGTTCCCCGGCACCGACACCAAGTACCGCAATCACTACCTGGTGCTGCGGGTCGAGTCCGCGTTCGGCGGCTGCTGCGTCGAACGCGACCAGCTCGACCCGTCGGCGGCCGAGGAGCTGTCCGGCCGCGCGCTCGCCGAGTTGCTGCGCGATCCGCGCACGCCGGTGCGGATCGCCGCGCTCGACGCCTATCTGGCGCTGGTCCGGCCGCATCGCGAACAGGCCGGGGCCGAGCCGCGTTTGCTGCCGCACGGCACGCCGCTGCAGCGCGCGCAGGCGCGCGACGCGGCGATCGCCAGCCTGCTGCGGATCGCGCCCGGCATGCGGGTCGGCCTGATCGGCGTGGTCAATCCCCTGGTCGAGGCGATCCGCTCGCACGGCGGCGTGTGCCTGCCCTGCGACTTCAATCTCGAGTTCACCGCCGACGGCACCGAGGTCGCGCGCGACATGCGTCCGGTGCTGGCCGCGGCCGATCTGGTCATCGCCACCGGGATGACGCTCAGCAACGGGTCCTTCGACGAGATCCTGGCCACGCTGCGCGCGCGCGGCGTGCCGCTGGTGGTCTACGCCCAGACCGGCAGCGCGATCGTGCCGCGCTTTCTCGGCCACGGCGTCGCCGCGGTGTCGGCCGAACCGTTTCCGTTTTCGCAGTTCAGCGCCGATCCGACCCCGATCCATCTCTACCGCGCCGCCGGCATTGGCCGCGGTGACGCGCGCGCGGCCTGAGGCGCGGCGGTGAGCGCGCTCGATGCTGCCCTTGTGCCGGCGCCGGCCAGCGAAGCCGAACGCCGGCGCGGCCTCAACGGTCTGCTGCTCTACACCTTCTTCATGGTGACCGGCTTCGCCATGCTCATGCCGTTGGTCGCGGTGCATTTCGTCGATCGCCTCGGCCTGGCCGCGGCCGCGGTCGGCGGCGCGCTGGCGCTGCGCCAGGTCGCCCAGCAGGGCCTGGCCCTGCTCGGCGGCCTGCTCGCCGACCGCTACGGGGCGCGGCGCATGATCTGCCTCGGCGTGCTGCTGCGTGCGCTGGGCTTCGCCAGCCTGGCTTACGCGACCGAACTGCGCTGGCTGTTGCTGGCGATGCTGCTGGCTGCGCTCGGCGGGGCCATGTTCGAAGCGCCTTACCAGGCCTCGATCGCGGCGCTCACCGACGAGCGCAGCCGGCCGCGCTATTACGCGCTCAGCAACTGGATCGGCGGCGCGGCGACCACGCTCGGGCCGCTGCTCGGCGTGGCCTTGCTGCGCTATGACTTCGCCCTGGTCTGCCTCGGGGCCGCGGCCTGCTTCGCCGCCAATTTCGTCATCGCCGTGCGCTGGTTGCCGAAAGTGCCGCCGCCGGCGCGGCCGCCGCCGCTGCGCGACGGTCTGCAGCGGGTGCGGCGCAACCGGCCTTTCCTGGTCCTGGTCGGGCTGCTGATGCTGTACTGGTTCGTCGCGGTGCAGATCAATCTGAGCCTGCCGCTGCTCGCGCAGCGGCTGACCGGCGACACCGACAGCGTCGGCATCATGTTCGCGCTCAGCGCCGGCCTGACCCTGGCGCTGCAGTACGCGCTGGTGCGCTGGTTGCAACGCTGGTTGAGCAGCGCGCAGATGCTGGTGCTGGGCACGGCGCTGATGGCGCTGGCGATCGGCGCGTTCGCTCTGGTCGGGAGTTTTGCCGCATTCCTGGCCTGCGTGGCCGCGTTCGCGATCGGTGCGGTGCTGACCCGGCCCAGCCAGCAGACCCTGATCGCCGACCTGGCCGATCCGCGTGCGCTCGGCACCTTCCTCGGCGTGAGTTCGCTGAGCCTGGCGGTCGGCGGCGGGCTCGGCAGTCTCGCCGGCGGCGGCCTGATCGACCTGGCCGCGGCGTTGCGCCTGCCGTGGCTGCCGTGGGCGACGTTCTGCGCGGTCGGTCTGCTCGGCGCGTTCGGCTTGGCCTGGGCTACGCGCGGTGCGGCGCGCGCCCCGGCGACCTCTCCCTGAGTGGACTTGCTCCCCCGGCGCGATCCGACGCCCGGGGGAGCCTTTTTCGCCTGTTCCTGCGCGGCGCTCAGGCGCCGCCGTCGAAGCCGTGTTGGCGCCAGGCCTCGAACACCACCACCGCGACCGAATTGGACAGATTCAGGCTGCGATTGTCCGGGCGCATCGGCAGGCGCAGGCGGTGCTCGGCCGGGATGCGCTCGAGCACGTCCTCGGGTAGGCCGCGGGTTTCCGGGCCGAACAGGAAGGCATCGCCGGGCGCGTAGGCGACGCGGTCGTAACGCACTTGGCTGCGCGTGCTCAGCGCGAACAGTCGCGGCGGCGCGATCGCCTGCAATGCCGCATGCAGGCTCTCGTGGACCTGCAGGCTGGCGTACTCGTGATAGTCCAGCCCGGCGCGGCGCAGTTGCTTGTCCTCCAGGCTGAACCCCAGCGGTGCGACCAGGTGCAGGCGCGCGCCGGTGTTCGCGCACAGGCGGATGACGTTGCCGGTGTTGGGCGGTATCTCGGGCTGGTACAGGATGACCTCGAACATGACGCCATTATGCGACGCGCAACGCAGCGGCGCGGCATCCCCCCCTGTGACCGCCGGCCCATGCCGCTGCGGCCGCTACGGCCTAGGATGGCGGCTTCGTCCCGCACGGACGCCCGACCGGAGCCCCGCCCATGCCCTCCTTCCCGACCCGATCCCTGCCGCGCGCCGCCGTGCTCGCCCTGGCGCTGGGCGCCGCGCTTGGCGGCGCGGTATGCACGCCGGCGCTGGCCGCGCCGCGCGCCGAAGTCTCGATTCCCTACGAGGAATTCACCCTGCCCAACGGCCTGCGGGTGATCGTGCACACCGACCGCAAGGCGCCGATCGTCGCGGTCAACGTCTGGTACCACGTCGGCAGCAAGAACGAGCAGCCCGGCCGCACCGGCTTCGCCCACCTGTTCGAGCACCTGATGTTCCAGGGCTCGGAAAACCACAAGGGCGAGTTCTTCGCTCCGTTCGAACTGGTCGGGGTGACCGACCAGAACGGCACCACCAACGTCGACCGCACCAACTATTTCCAGAACGTGCCGACCACCGCGCTGGACATGGCGCTGTGGATGGAATCCGACCGCATGGGCCATCTGCTCGGCGCGATCGATCAGAAGACCCTCGACGAGCAGCGCGGCGTGGTCCAGAACGAGAAGCGCCAGGGCGAGAACCAGCCTTACGGCCGCCGCATCAGCGCCAAGCTCTACGAAGCCCTGTACCCGGCCGATCATCCCTACAGCTGGCAGACCATCGGCTCGATGGCCGACCTCGACGCGGCTTCGCTGGACGACGTCAAGACCTGGTTCCGCAGCTGGTACGGCCCCAACAACGCGGTGCTGGTGCTGGCCGGCGACATCGACCTGGCCACGGCCAAGGAAAAGGCGCTGCGTTACTTCGGCGACATTCCGGCCAGCGCTACGGTGCCGAAGATGGCCGCGCGCGTGCCCAAGCGCGAGCGCGACACCGAGGAAGTGGTGCCCGACCGGGTGCCGCAGGCGCGCGTCTACCGCGCCTGGCCGGTGGCCCAGTTCGGCGCCCGCGACGGCGCCGACCTGGAACTGTTCGCGCAGATCCTCGGCGGCAGCGCCGCCTCGCGCCTGGACGCGCGCCTGGTCCACCGCGACCGCATCGCCGACAGCGCCAGCGTGTCGAGCAACGACGCCGAGATCAGCGGCACCCTGGTGGTGGTCGCCAACGTCAAGCAGGGCGTGGACCCGGCCAAGGTCCGCGCGGCGATCGACGAAGAAATCCGCCGCCTGATCGAACAGGGCCCGACCGCGCAGGAACTCGAGCAGGCCCAGACCTCGCTGCGCGCCGATTTCATCCGCGGCATCGAGCGCATCGGCGGCTTCGGCGGCAAGTCCGACGTGCTGGCGCGTTGCGCCGTGTTCTCCGGCAAGCCCGACTGTTTCCGCGACGATCTGGCGCGGATCGCCGCGGCGACGCCGGCCAGCGTACAGGCCGCCGGCCGCACCTGGCTCGGGACCGGCTCGCATACCCTGCTGGTCCAGCCTGGCGACAAACCGGCCTCGTCGCTGCCGGAAACCGCGCACGCCGCGCCGGCCACGAAGCCGGCCCCGATCCCGGCCGCCGACCCGCGCTACAAGACCGTCGCCTCCGACGTCGATCGCAGCGCCGGCGTGCCCAAGACCGACCGCTTCCCGGAGCTGCGCTTCCCCGCGCCGCAGCGCGCGACGCTGAGCAACGGCACCGAGGTGGTGCTGGTCGAGCGCCGTCAGACCCCGGTGGTGCAGCTGTGGATGGAGTTTCCCGGCGGCTTCAGCGCCGATCTCGGCCATCCGGTCGGCACCGCCAGCTTCGCCATGGCCATGCTCGATGAGGGCGCCGGCGAGTACGGCGCGCTGGCGCTGTCGGCGCGCAAGGAAGCGCTGGGCGTGGAACTGTCGTCCAGCGCCAGCCTGGACAGCGCCAACGTCGCCATGTCGGCCTTGACCGACAAACTCGGCGAGTCGCTGGACCTGTTCGCCGACGTGATCCGCCGCCCGCGCTTCGAAGAGGCCGAAATCGAGCGCGTGCGCGCGCAATGGCTGGCCGGGATCAAGCAGGAGAAGGCGCGGCCGCAGACCGCCGCGCTGCGCGTGCTGCCGCCGCTGTTGTACGGCGAAGGCCACGCTTACGCGATTCCGTTCACCGGTACCGGCACCGAGGCCTCGATCGCCGGGCTCAAGCGCGAGCAGCTGGTCGCCTTCCATCGCGATTGGCTGCAGCCGCACCGCGCGCGGGTGTTCGTGGTCGGCGATACCAGCCTGGAGGCGATCGTGCCCGAGCTCGAGCGCCGCTTCAGCGACTGGAAGCCGGCGGCCGACGCGCCGGCCCTGCCGGCCTTGAACACGGTCGCGCGGCCCAAGGCGCCGCGTGTGTTCCTGGTCGACCAGCCCGGCGCGATCCAGTCCAACATCTACGTCGGCGAGCTGATCCCGCCGACCGGCGACGCCGGCACGATCGATTTCGACTTCGCCAACGGCGTGCTCGGCGGCGAGTTCAGTTCGCGCCTGAACATGAATCTGCGCGAGGACAAGCACTGGGCCTACGGCTCCTACAGCGGCTCGGGCAACGCCAAGGGCCAGCGGCCGTGGATCGCCCAGGCGGCGGTGCAGTCGGACAAGACGGTCGAATCGTTGGCCGAGCTCAAGCGCGAGATCGGCTCCTTCGTCGACGGCAGCGCGCCGGTGACGCAGGCCGAGGTGGCCAAGATCCGCGCCGCCAACACCCTCAGCCTGCCGGGCGCGTACGAGACCAACGACGCGCTGATGGCGCAGATCAGCGCCGACCAGCGCTACGGCCGCCCGGCCGATTACATCCTCGAGTACAGGACGCGCAACGAGGCCATGACCCCGGCGCTGGTCCAAGCCGCGGCCAAGCGCCTGGACCCGGCGGCGCTGACCTGGGTGGTGGTCGGCGACCTGTCCAAGATCGAGCAGCCGATCCGCGGGCTCAAGCTCGGGCAGGTGCAGGTGATCGATCACGACGGCAAGCCGGTGCGATAACGGCGACAACAGAGCCTCCGGCCCCTGTGCTTCAAAAAAGGGGGGCGGCGGGGACGGCAAGGAGGGCCGCGTCGTCGACGCGGCCCTCTTCGCTTGGGTGAGGCTGAAAGGGACGGGGGGATCAAAGCCCGCTCAATGCGCCCCGTCCGTCTTCGCTTGCCGAGGACAATCCGTATTCCTACCGCGCTCAGCCGAATCCGGCGACAATGCGCGCGATCGAATCCTGAGCGAGGTCCGCATGCGCGCGTTGGCAATCCTGTCCCTGGCCCTGACCGTTTCGGCCTGCACCTGGGTGCAGATGGCGCCGGGCGCGCAGGCGGTGCGCGTGCTCTCGGCGGGCCCCGCGCCGGCCTGCGAGAAGCGCGGCGAAGTGGTGGTGGCGGTCAAGCACAACGTCGCCTTCTACGAGCGCAACGAGTTGCGCGTGCGCGAGGAACTGGAGACCCTGGCCCGCAATGAAGCGCCGGGCCTGCAGGCCGATACGATCCAGCCGCTGGCCGCGCCCGCGCAGGGCCAGCAGCGCTTCGCGGCCTACCGTTGCGGCGGTGCCGCAGCCGCCCCGGCCGCGCAAACCGCGCCCGGCTCTGCGGCCCAGACCTATCCGGTGGGCGGCTGAAGCGGCAAATCCGAACGCCGGCGTACGGCTTTTCGGACAGCACATTTGCGCTGTAACCGATTGATATATAAGGGTTAATAGGTCTTTTCGGCGGCTGGGACACGGTTCAGGGGCGGTTCGGAAAGGGTGCATGGGGGGCGTGAAGGCGCTAACCTGTCGCACTTTTCCGCCTAGGGTTCGCGCCCATGCTGTTCCAACACGTCGCCATCGCCGGGCTCGCTCACGTCGATGCTCCGCGCAAGCTGACCTCCGACGAGATCAACGCCCGCCTCAAGCCGACCCTCGATCGCCTGGGCATCAAGGTCAACGTGCTGCAGGACGTGGCCGGCGTGCACGAGCGTCGTCTGTGGGACGGCGAAGTGCGCGCCTCCGACGCCGCCACCCTGGCCGCGGTCAAGGCGCTTGCCGATGCCGGGGTCGATGCCGACCGCATCGGCCTGCTGGTCAACACCTCGGTCAGCCGCGATTACCTGGAGCCGTCCACGGCCAGCATCGTCGCCGGCAACCTGCGTCTGGGCGAGAACTGCCAGAACTTCGACGTCGCCAACGCCTGCCTGGCCTTCATCAACGGCATGGACATCGCCGGCCGCATGATCGAGCGCGGCGAAATCGACTATGCCCTGGTCGTCGACGGCGAAACCGCCAATCTCGCCTACGAGAAGACCCTCGAGCGTCTGAGCAAGGCCGATGTCACCGAAGCGCAGTTGCGCGACGAGATGGCGACCCTGACCCTGGGCTCGGGCGCCGCGGCGATGGTGCTGGCGCGCAGCGAGCTGGCGCCGGGCGCGCCGCGCTACCGCGGCGGCGTGACCCGCTCGGCCACCGAATGGAACCAGCTGTGCCTGGGCGACTTGCACCACGACCGCATGGTCGCCGACGGCCGCATGCTGATGATCGAAGGCCTCAAGCTCGGCCAGAAGACCTTCGCCGCGGCCAAGGCCGCGCTGGGCTGGGCGGTCGAGGAGCTCGACGAATTCGTCATCCACCAGGTCAGCCGCGCCCACACCCAGGCCTTCCTCAAGGCCTTCGGCATCGACCCGAACAAGGTCATGACCATCTTCGGCGAGCACGGCAACATCGGCCCGGCCTCGGTGCCGATCGTGCTGAGCAAGCTGCGCGAGATGGGCCGCCTGAAGAAGGGCAACCGCGTCGCCCTGCTCGGCATCGGCTCGGGTCTAAACTGCTCGATGGCCGAAGTGGTGTGGTGATGCGCGATTGAGCCCGAGGGCTCGGTCGAATGCGAAAGCCCGGTGCGCGAGCATCGGGCTTTTGCTTTTTGGGGATTCGGGATTTGGGATTCGCGAGTGGGGAGTGGGGCGTGGGGAGTGGGGCGTGGGGAGTGGGGAGTGGGGAATGAGAGGCGTGGGGCCTTGCCTTGGAGGGTAGGAGCGTCGCAAGCCGCGACCGCGCTGCAGCGTTCTCGCGTCGCCACGCCCCGGTGCTGCGCTCTCCTGTAGGAACGTCGCAAGCCGCGACCGCGCTGCAGTGTTCTCGCGTCGCCACGCCCTGGTGCTGCGCTCTCCTGTAGGAGCGGCGTAAGCCGCGACAATCGCAGCGATTTACGCAAGCGTACCGACCGAAGCCCGGATGCGCTGCATCGAAGCCGTGTGGCGCGATTGGGTTTCGAGCGGCCGCGCGGCATTTCACCGCTCCGGCTGTCGCGGCTTACGCCGCGCCTGCATAAAGCGGCGCGACATAAGCGCTTGCTATAGTCGGAGCATCGCACGAGCGCCCGACCGGCTCGTGCTCAGGACGCCCATCCCCGCAACGGAGTTGCCCGCATGACCCAGCCCAAGAGCCACCTCGCGATCGCACTCGCCTCGATCCCGGTGTTCGCCAACGATGGCCGGCTCGACGCCGCCGAACTGCAAAACCTGCTCGATCTGGCCCTGCGCGACCAGGTCGTCGACGACGACGAGAAGCGCGTGCTCGGCAACATCTTCAAACAGGCCGAACTCGGCGAACTCGATGCCGAGGTCCGGCGGCGCATCGACCTGGCCCGGCGCCAACACGGCATTCCGGCCTGAGCCAACGCCGTCCAGCGCCTGGCCGCCTGAAAAGGACGGCGGGGAAGCCGCTCCGGCCCGCCCGGCAGGGCGGTGGACGTGTCCGGCGTAATTCCGCCGCCCCTTTTCGTCCCTTCGCGCAATGGCGCACGACGCCCGGGCTGGCCCCGGGATGGGTTCTAAGGCATTGATCCAAAACTATTTGGCGCGCGATCCGCGCTGTCCTGCCGTTCGTCGACTCTCACATGTCATGTCTTGCAGCAATCACATGTGATGCCGTAATGTGAACGCCATGGAACAACGCCGATCCTCCGCCTACTACCAGCGCCGCCATCGCGAACGCCTGCGCGAGAAGGGGCTGGTCAAGAAAGAGCTGTGGGTATTGCCGGAGTTCGCCGACGAACTGCTGGCGGTGGAAAAGCGCATGCGGCAACCGCGCGGGGCGATGCCGGCGCGGGCACGAGGAGAGGGCACGATGAGCGATGGCAAGGTCTGGACCGCGCGCGGGCTGTACGAGGCCCTGACGCAGACCGAAGAATTCGTCTACGGCGACTCGCAGATCGAGCTGATCGACGGCGCCGAAGCCAGCCTGCACCTGGTCATGGCCGAATACGGCGACCTGCCGCTGTTCGTGGCCGTGGTCGGCGAGCAGATCGTGGTCGAGGCGCTGCTGTGGCCGGTGGCCCACGTGCGCGATCCGGCCGCGTTCAACGAAGAGGTGCTGCGCACCCACAAGGCCTTCTTCCCGCTGTCGACCATCGGCATCGAGACCCTGGCCGACGGCGAGGCGGTGTACATGATGTTCGGTGCGCTGAGCGCGGCCTCGTCGTTGTCCAACGTCCTGTACGAAATCGAAACCCTGGCCGACAACGTCATCAAGGCCACCGAGGCCTACGAACCGCAGCTGCTGCTGGAGGCGGCCTGACATGCCCAAGTCCGACGGCAGCGAAGGCATCTGGAACAAACTGCTGACCTCGCTGCGCGGCGGCGCGCACGAGCTCGGCGAAGCGCTGGCCGACAGTCAGGCGCTGCGCATCCTCGACCAGGAAATCCGCGATTGCGACCTGGAGCTGCGCCAGTCGCGCGAATCGCTGGCGCAGCTGATGGCGCGGCACAAGCTGGCCGAACGCGAGCTGAGCGATTCGGCCGACAAGGTCGGCGAGTACGAAGGCTATGCGCTCAAGGCGCTGCAGGCCGGCGACCAGTCGCTGGCGCTGGAAGTGGCCGACAAGGTGGTGCAACTGGAAGCGCATCGGCGCGAGCAGGAAGGCCATGTCGCCCAGCTCGCCGCGGCCGCGACCGAGCTGCGCAAGGCCATCGCCATGGCCGAGGGCAATATCCGCCGGCTGAAGCAGCAATTGGACACGGTCAAGGCGACCGAAAGCATGCAGCGCGCCCAGGCCGCGGTCGCGCACCGCTACGCCGGCCCGCAAAGCCGGCTGCAGACCGCAGTCGACTCGCTGGCGCGGATCAAGCGCAAGCAGGCCGAGCGCGGCGCGCGCATGGAGGCCGCGGCCGAACTCGCGCGCCAGGACGGCGGCGACGCATTGGAGCGCAAGCTGCGCGAAGCCGGGATTCTGCGCGACGAGGCCGGCGCCGAAGCGGTGTTGCAACGCTTGCGACAGAAGCTGCCGGGCTGACCGGCATCGTGCCGCGCCGTGCGCGGCGAGCGGGAAGCGGAAGGGGAGGGGCGATGGGCGAATTTCTGACCACGGTGTTTTCGTTGCCGACGGCGTTCTACACCGTGCTGCTCGGCGTGGTGATCGGCTATTGGCTGCTGTCGGCGCTGGGCCTGGTCGGCGGCGAGATGATCGACGGCTGGATCGGCGGCGACGGTCACGGTCACGGCGGCCACGGCCTGGGCGACCACACCCTCGCCGACGGCGCTCACCACCACCAGCAAGGCCTGTTCGACCCGCTGATGCGGCTGGGCCTGGGCGGCATCCCGGTGACCGTGGTGCTGAGCGTGCTGATCGGCGTGTCCTGGGCCCTGACCTACCTGGCCGACGTTTACTTGCTGCGGCATCTGCCCGGCGTCGCGCTGCAGATCGCCGGCGGCGTGGCCGCGATCGTGATCGCCTTCGCCGTGGCGATTCCGGTTTCGGCCCTGGCGCTGCGTCCGCTGCGCCGATTGCTGCGCAAGATGCAGCCCGGCCCGCCGCGGCCGATCCTGGGCCAGGTCGCGGTGGTGCGCAGCCCGGTCAACGCCGTCACCGGCACCGCCAGCATGGAAGACGGCGGCGCCGGGCTGATCCTGCAGATCCGCGACGACGACCCGGTGCGCTTCCAGCGCGGCGACCGCGTGGTGCTGATCGAATACCTCGAAGACCGCAATGCCTACCGCGTGGTCAGCGAGGACGAGTTCCGCGGCAGCTGAGCCGCGACGCAATCCGTCCGACGGCGTCCGTCCGGCGTCGGAGTCGCAGCGGCCGCCGCGGCCGCGCATGAGGACGGTCGAATCTTGCTGTTTGAGTCATAGGGAGATGCAAATGGGTACTGCAATCATGGTGCTGACGCTGATCGGCGTGTCGCTGCTGATCCTGTTCGTCATGTTGCTGATGTTCAAAGCCTTCTACATCAAGGTGCCGCAGGGCACGGCCTTGATCGTCAACGACATGTCGTCCACGCCGAAGGTGCATTTCACCGGCGCGCTGGTCTATCCGGTGATCTACAAGAAGGAGTTCATGCAGATCTCCCTGATCACCCTGGAAGTCGACCGCCGGGCCAAAGACGGCCTGATCTGCAAGGACAACATGCGCGCCGACATCACCGTCGCGTTCTACCTGCGGGTCAACGAGACCCAGCAGGACGTGCTCAAGGTCGCCAAGGCGATCGGCGTCGACCGCGCCTCCGACCGCACCGCGGTCAACGAACTGTTCAACGCCAAGTTCTCCGAGGCGCTGAAGACCGTCGGCAAGCAGATCGAGTTCGTCAAGCTGTTCGAGAACCGGCAGGAGTTCCGCGACCGCATCATCGAGGTGATCGGCAACGACCTCAACGGCTACGTGCTCGAGGACGTGGCGATCGACTACCTCGAGCAGACCCCGAAGGCCTCGCTGGACCCGAACAACATCCTCGACGCCGAGGGCATCCGCAAGATCACCGAGCTGACCGCGGCGCAGAACGTCATCACCAACGAGCTCGAGCGCAACGAGCAACTGGCGATCACCAAGAAGAACGTCGAAACCCGCGAGGCCATGCTGGCCCTGGAGCGCCAGCAGGCCGACGCCGAAGCGCGGCAGAAGCGCGAGATCGAGACGATCAAGGCGCGCGAGGAAGCCGAGACCGCCAAGGTGCGCGAGGAAGAGCGGCTCAAGGCCGAGCAGGCGCGCATCGCGGTGCAGGAGCAGCTCGACATTCGCGAAGAAAACCGCCTGCGCGAAGTCGAAGTCGCGCAGCAGAACCGCCAGCGCGCGGTGGTGATCGAGGTCGAGAAGGTGACCCGGGCCAAGGACCTGGAAGTGGTGGCCCGCGAGCGCGAGGTCGAGCTGAACCGGATCGACAAAGAAAAGGCGCTGGAAGAGCAGCGTAAGGACATCGCCAACGTGATCCGCGAGCGGATCGCGGTCGAGAAGACCGTGGCCCAGGAAGAGGAGCGGATCAAGGAAGTGCGGCAGGTGTCGGAAGCCGACCGCGCCAAGCAGGTCACCGTGCTCGCCGCGCAGGCCGCGGCCGAGGAAGAGCTGGTGCGCCAGGTCAAGCAGGCCGAGGCCGACGAAGTCGCGTCCAAGCACAAGGCGGCGCAGATGACCGTGCTGGCCCAGGCCGAACTGGAAGCGGCCGGCAAGAGCGCCGAGGCCAAGAAGAAACTGGCCGAAGGCATCGAGGCCGAGCGCGCCGCGCCGGGTCTGGCCGATGCGCGGGTACGCGAAGTGGCCGCGGCGGCGGCCGAGAAGGAGGGCCTGGCGCAGGCGCGCGTCATCGCCGAAACCCTGGCCGCCGAGGCCCGCGGCGAGCAGGAAAAGGGCTTGGCTCAGGCGCGGGTGATCGAAGTCCAGGCCGAGGCCAAGCAGAAACAGGGCCTGGCCGACGCCAAGGTGCTGGAAGAAAACCTGTTCGCGCAGGCGCGCGGCGAGGAACAGCTCGGCGTGGCCAAGGCCAAGGCGACCAAGGACCTGGGCCTGTCGGAAGCCGAGGTGTTGCTGCAGAAGTTCAAGGCCGAGGCCGAGGGCCTGGGGCAGAAGTTCGGCGCGCTGGATTCGCTCAGCGATCAGGCCCGCGCCCACGAAGAGTTCCGCATGCAGTTGGAGAAGAGCTTCGAGCAGGCCCTGGCCGGCATCGAGGCGAACAAGGAAATCGCCAAGGAGCAGTCCGAGGTGCTGGCCGCCGCGCTCAGCAAGGCCAACATCGACATCGTCGGCGGCGAGGGCGCGTTCTTCGATTCCTTCGCCAAGGCGCTGTCGGTCGGCAAGGCGATCGAAGGCGTGGCCGGCAAGAGCCCGATCGTGCAGGACGTGTTGCAGCGGCTGTTGGTCAAGGCCGACGGCAAGGGCGACGGCAAGCTCGCCGGCGAGGCCGCGCTGGACTCCTGAGCGGCGGCCGGACCAGGGAACGCGCCGCCGCTCGGCGGCGCATCGGTGTGACGCCGGCCGTGCGCGGCCGGCCGGAGGGTTAGGACGGACACATGGCGGACACTCAAGCGGTCGCGGCGGCGGCCAAGGGCGAGGGCGGCGCGGCGGTCGACCAGGCGGTGGCCCAGGGCGGCGCTTACGAAGTGCTAAGCAAGCGCCTGGCCGAACAGGGCCAGCGTCTGCGCGGTATCGCCCAGGACTTGAACCGGCGGCGCCTGGAGGAATTCGGCAGCAGCCAGATGGAGGCCATCGGCCGCTTCCGCATCCGCACCGAACACAACTGCGTCGCCCGCGACATCGTCCAAGTCGGCGACTGCCTGCTGTTCGGCTACAACGTGTTCATGGGGCTCAAGAAGGAGACCGCGGTCGCCGACGTGTTCTGCCTGTACAAGCTGGTGCAGGGGCCGGAGGGCTACGATGTCACGCCGGTCGAGCTCAAGGGCAGCTTCCTCGGCGTCGACAGCTTCGCCAATGACTTCCGCGAGCTCTACGCCTATTACAAGCACACCCGGCTGATCCAGCTGATCGTGCGCGACGGCAAGCTGCTGGCCGCGTTCCAGATCGGCGAGCGCATCACCGACCTGCGCGTGTTCCGTTGGTCGGTCTCGCCCGACGGCGAGGTGCGCTACATCGACAACCGCGGCGAACGCGACATCGCCCTGCCCGCGCCGTACGACTTCGAGTGGGTCCGCGCCGGCCGCGACAGAACGGTCAACGGCCGCCACCCGCATCTGAACATCCTCGACAGCGTATTCGTCGAGACCGTCAACGGCGACTTGACCATCAAGGTCGAGAACAACACCGAGGACGGCCAGGGCATCTACCGCGAACCGGTCGCCGACAAGACCCAGTCGCTGGACGACGCCCAGGTCGACTACGCCCAGGTCGGCAGCCTGATCCTGCTCAAGATCCTGCCGTACCGCGAGGAGCATTGGCGCTACCTGGTGTTCAACACCCTCAGCCGCAAGGTGGTGCGCCTGGACGAGATCGGCCTGGCCTGCGTCCAGTTGCCGGAAGACCACGGCATCATTTTCCCCGGCGGCTACTATCTGCAAAGCGGCGAGCACAAACGCTTCGAACAGTCGATGCAGGGCATGCGCTACAAGCGCAGCATCCGCTCGCCCAACGGCGAGGACGTGCTGTACCTGTTCTACGAACCCGAGCAGGGCCGCACGGCCATGTTCACCTACAACATGATCGAGCGTCGCCTGCAGACGCCGATCTTCGGCCACGGTTATGCGCGCCTGGAAGACGGGCGCATGGTGATCTTCGCCACCGAAAGCGACGAGCCGACCCGGGTCCATCCGATGCAGGTCTGGCAAACGCCCTACGCCAGCGACGAATACGCGGCGCGGCAGCCGGCCGGCAATACCTTCATGGGCAAGATCGGCAATGCCGAGCTGGTGCGCGGCGTGTCCGAACTGGTCAGCCTCAGCCGCGAGATCGAGGCCGGCGAAGTCTCGGCGCAGCGCTACGGTCTGCTAGCCCAGAACACCCGCCGCCTGTTCGACGCCCACCACTGGCTGGCCGAGCCCGATTGCGGCGAACTGGCGCCGCTGTTGCGCGAGATCGCCGCTACCGCCGAGTCGGTACTGGACGAGTACGAGAAGGTGGAGAGCATCCGCGGCCAGTCCGAGCGCGCGCTGGGCGAGGCGCAGCGCAAGCACAAGGCCCTGCTCGACAGCCTGCAGCCGGAGAACTGGAACCGGGCGCAGGAGTTCGTCGACGCGCTCAACGGCCTAGCCGCGCAGCGCGGGCATCTGCTGACCATCCGCGACTACCGCTACATCGACGTGGCCGCGATCGACGCGATGGAGCAGGCGCTGGTCGCCGCGCACGCGCGCATCGGTGCCGCCACGGGCGCCTTCCTCGCCGACGACAAGGCGCTGGCGCCGTTGGGCGAGCGCCTGCAGGCGCTGGAGGCGCAGGCGCAGCAGGCCGTCAGCGTGGCCCAGCTGGCCGAACCGCTGACGCAGATGCAGGCCATGTCGGCCGACCTGGACATGCTGTCGGCGCTGATGGCCACGCTCAAGGTCGACGATGCCACCCAGCGCACCCGCATCGTCGAGACGATCTCCGGAATCTACGCCAAACTCAACCAGGCCAAGGCGCGGGCCGAGCAACGCCGCAAGCAGCTCGGCTCGGCCGAATCGGTGGCTCAGTTCGGCGCGCAGTTCAGCCTGTTCGGGCAGAGCGTCGCCAGCGCGCTGGCCCTGGCCCAGGACCCGGAGAAGGCCGACGAGCAACTCTCGCGCCTGCTGGTGCAGCTGGAGGAACTGGAAAGCCAGTTCGGCGAGCACGAAGGCTTCCTCGGCGACATCCTGGCCAAGCGCGAGGAGTTGCTGGAAACCTTCGAGGCGCACAAGCAGGCTTTGCTCGACGACCGCCAGCGCAAGGCGCAGGCGGTGATGGACGCTGCGACCCGTATTCTCGAAGGCCTGGGACGGCGCACGGCGCGCTTCGCCGACGCCGACGAACTCAACGCTTTTTTCGCCGGCGACGCGCTGATCCTCAAACTGCGCGAACTGGCCGAGCGCCTGCGCGCGCTCAAGGACAGCGTCAAGGCCGACGACGTCGAGGCCCGACTCAAGGGCGCGCGCGACCAGGCGGTGCGCGCGCTGCGCGACCGCAGCGAGCTGTTCGAAGCCGGCGGCGACGTGATCAAGCTCGGTCCGCGCCACCGTTTCAGCGTCAACACCCAGGAGCTGGACCTGACCCTGATGCCGCGCGGCGACGCGTTGCATCTGCACCTGACCGGCACCGACTTCTTCGAGCCGATCGCCGACGCCGAGCTGGACGCGGCGCGCGCCTACTGGGGCGTGTCGCTGGATTCCGAGTCGCCGCAGCTGTACCGCGGCGAGTACCTGGCCGGACTGGCGATCGAGGCGGCCCAGGCGCAGCGCGAGGGCCTCAGCCTGGACCTGCTGCGCCAACAGCTGGCCCAGCCCGAGGCGTTGGCGCGGAGCCTGCGCGACTTCGCCGCTCCGCGCTACCGCGAAGGCTACGAGAAAGGCATCCACGACCACGATGCCGCCTTGATCTTGCAAGCCTTGTTGCCGCTGCGCGACAGCGCCGGCCGCCTGGCCTACGCGCCGGCGGAGCGGGCCTGGGCGATGCTGTTCTGGTCGCAGGCCGGCGAGAGCGACGCCGCGCGGCAATGGCCGCAGCGCGCGCGCACGGCCGCCGACGTCGAGCGCCTGTTCGGCGCCGGCGAGGCCCTGCAGACCTTGCGCGCGGAGATCGCGACGGCACTGCAGGCTTACGCCGAGCAGCAGACGCTGGCCCTGGAGCCGACGCTGCACGGCGGTGCGGCCGAGTACCTGAGCCTGGAGCTGGCGGCGGAGCGGCCGCAGTTCGCGATCAGCAAATACGGCCAGCGGTTGGCCAAGGCGTTGCGCGAGAAGCTGACCGCGGCGCGCATGTGGGACGGCTTCGCCGCCGCGCTGCAGAGCCTGGAACAGCGCCTGGGCGCGCGCTGGTCGCTGGCCCTGCACTGGGTCGAGGCGCTGGCGCGCACGCCGGAACTGGCGCCGCTGGCGCCCTATGCGACGGAGGCGGCGGCCCTGCTGCTGCTCGACGAACGCTTCCCCAGGCTGCCGACCGAACTCGATCTCGGCGCGACCGTGCAAGGCCTGCTCGGCGAGCATCCGCGCATCGCCGGGGGCCGCATGACCGTGGCCATCGACGACTGGTCGGCGCGCCTGCGGGAGCATCGCGAGCGCTTCGTGCCCGGCTTCCAGCGCTACCACGCCCTGCGCCAGCAGGTGGTCGCGCGCGAGCGCGCGGCGCTGCGCCTGGAGGAGTTCAAGCCGCGGCCGCTGAGCTCGTTCGTGCGCAACAAACTGATCAACGACGTCTACCTGGGCGTGATCGGCGACAACCTGGCCAAGCAGATGGGCACGGTCGGCGAGAGCAAGCGCAGCGACCTGATGGGCCTGCTGATGATGATCTCGCCGCCCGGCTACGGAAAAACCACGCTGATGGAGTACGTGGCGCACCGGCTGGGCCTGATCTTCATGAAGATCAACGGCCCCGCGCTGGGCCACGAGGTGCGCTCGCTCGACCCGGCGCAGGCGCCGGACGCGACCTCGCGCCAGGAGCTGGAAAAGCTCAACCTGGCGCTGGAGATGGGCAACAACGTGATGCTGTACGTCGACGACATCCAGCACACCCATCCCGAGTTCCTGCAGAAGTTCATCTCGCTGTGCGACGGCACTCGCCGCATCGAGGGCGTGTGGAAAGGCCACACTCGCACCTACGACATGCGCGGCAAGAAGTTTTGCGTGGTCATGGCCGGCAACCCGTACACCGAGTCCGGCGAGGTGTTCAAGATTCCGGACATGCTGGCCAACCGCGCCGACATCTACAACCTCGGCGACGTGCTCGGCGGCATGGAGCAGGCGTTCCTGCTCAGCTACATCGAGAACAGCCTGACCAGCAACCCGGTGCTGGCGCCGCTGGCCACGCGCGAGATGGCCGACTTGTACCGCTTCGTCGCCAAGGCCGAGGGCGGCGCGTTTTCGGCCAACGAACTCAGCCATGCCTACAGCGGCGCGGAGATCAACGAGATCGTCGCGACCCTGGAACGGCTGATCGTGGTGCGCGACGTGGTCTACAAGGTCAACCAGCAATACATCGCCAGCGCGGCCCAGGCCGAACGCTACCGGGTCGAGCCGCCGTTCAAGCTGCAGGGCAGCTACCGCAACATGAACAAGCTGGCCGAGAAGATCTCGCCGGTGATGAATCCGGCCGAGCTGCAGCAGTTGATCGGCGATCATTACCTGGGCGAAGCGCAGCTGCTGACCTCGGGCGCGGAGGAGAACCTGCTGAAGCTCGGCGAGCTGCGCGGCCTCCTCGACCCGGCGCAGAGCGCGCGCTGGGCGCAGATCAAGCGCGATTTCCTGCGCAACAAGGCGATGGGCGCGGCCGACGACGACGTCGGCGGGCGGGTGGTGGCGCAGCTGGCCGATCTGGTCGAAAGCGTGCGCGGCCTGGATGCGGCCGCGCAGACCGCAGCGACGCCGGTCGCCGGGCCCGAGCCGGCGCCGTGGCCGCAGTTGCTGGCCGCGCTGGAACGCCTGAGCGCGGCGCAGGGCGAGGCGCGCGTCGCCGCAGCGCCGGAGCAAGCTGTCCCGGTACCGGCCGCGCAGCCTCTGGCCGAATTGCTGCACGGGCTCGGCCCCTCGTTGCAGCAGGCCCTGCACCCGCTGGTCGAGCGGCTGCAGGACAGCGGCGATCGCCAGGCGCGGATCAACGAGGCCCTGGTCGAACTGTTCAAGCAGCTCGGCGAACGCGAGCTCCAGGATGCGCCGACCCGCGCGGCGATGACCGAGCAACAGCGCGAACTGCAGCGCGCGCTCAACGAATTCGCCGACCGGCTCAACGGCCGCGTGCCGCGCTGAGGACCGAGCATGGACTTCGCCCGACTCGACCAGGCCTTGCGCGACAGCATCGCCGACGCCCAGCTCGACAACGAGGAAAAGTTCGAACTGCGCGAACTCGGCGCCGGCCTGGCCGCCGACCGGGTGCGCTACCTGCGCAACCGCGCCTTCGCCATGTCGCGCGAGTTGATGCTGGCCGAACCGGCGCGCACGCTCGACGCGTTGCGCTGGCTGGAACAGGTGGTCAAGACCCTGGACGTGGTCGCGGCCGCGCCCGCGACCGTGTCCAGCGCCTACTTCGCGCCCGGCGACGCGTGCCTGCGCAAACTGCGCGAGCTGTGCCGCGGCGCGAAGCGCAGCCTCGACATCTGCGTCTACACCATTTCCGACGACCGCCTGGCCGAGGAGATCGTCGTCTGCCACCGGCGCGGCATCGCCGTGCGCGTGCTCAGCGACAACGACAAGAAGTTCGACGAAGGCAGCGATGTGTTGCGCCTGCGCGAGCTCGGCGTGCCGGTGCGGATCGACGACAGCCCGTTCCACATGCACCACAAGTTCGCCGTGTTCGACGGCCGGGTGCTGGCCAACGGCAGCTTCAACTGGACCCGCAGCGCCACCGCCAGCAACGAGGAGAACTTGGTGGTCACCGACGACGCCAACCTGCTGCGCTGCTTCGTCGGCCAGTTCGAAGCCCTGTGGCGCAAGTTCGCGCCGGAGGCGGCACCGGCCTGAGCCTGGCCGGAGCGGCGGCGAACGGCCCGGCGGGAGCGGCCGGGGGCCCCGATCGGGCCGCGCGGCCCGGAAAATTCCCCATCGGCCCCCGGCAGCCGATAATGGCGCCCCTGTCCGCCCAGGCCGCGCCCGCCGCGCGCCGTCCACGAGCCGCCGATGACGTCCAGCCGCAGTTTCCCCGACTACCCGTTCCAGCCGCAGCGCTTCGAAGTCCGCCCCGGGATCGCGATGAGCTATCTCGACGAAGGCCCGCGCGACGGCGAGGTCGTGGTGATGCTGCATGGCAACCCGTCGTGGAGCTATTACTGGCGCAAGCTGGTGCTGGGCCTGCGCGACCGCTATCGCTGCATCGTCCCCGACCATGTCGGCATGGGCCTGTCGGACAAACCCGGCGACGAGCGCTACGAATACACCCTGCAGTCGCGGGTCGACGACGTCGAGCGGCTGTTGCAGCACCTGGGCGTGACCGGGCCGATGAGCCTGGCGGTGCACGACTGGGGCGGCGGCATCGGCTTCGGCTGGGGGCTCAAGCACGGCGAGCAGATCCAGCGCCTGATCGTCACCAACACCGGCGCGTTCCCGTTGCCGGCGGCCAAGCCGCTGCCCAAGCGCCTGCGCCTGGGCCGCGATTCGGCCCTGGGCACCGGCCTGATCCGCGGCCTCAACGCTTTCGCCGGCGGCGCCGCGCGCCTGGGCGTGGCCACGCCGATGCCGGCCGAGGTGCGCCGCGCCTACCTGGCTCCATACGATTCTTGGGCGAACCGCATCGCCACCTCGCGCTTCGTCCAGGACATCCCGCTCGGCGAGGGCGACAAGGCCTGGCCGCTGGTGCAGGCGATGGCGGCCAAGCTGCCGCAGTACGCCGACCGCCCGGCCTTCATCGGCTGGGGCCTGCGCGATTTCGTGTTCGACCATCACTTCCTCAAGGGCTTCACCGACGCGCTGCCGCAGGCGCAGGTGCGCGCCTTCGAGGACGCCGGCCATTACGTGCTGGAAGACAAGGCGGCGCTGCTGGTGCCGGAAATGCGCGCCTTCCTCGACCGCCACCGGCTGGGCTGAGCCGATGAGCCCTGATGCCTCCGCCGCGCAAGGCGAACGCTGCAACATCGCCTCGGCGCTGCCGGCGCTGGCCGCGCAGTCGCCCGAGCGCATCGCCATGCGCTGCCCCGGCACGCGCCGCGCCGACGGTCTGGCCGCTTACGATGTCGCCCTGAGCTACGGCGAGCTGGACCGGCGCAGCGACGCGATCGCCGCCGGCCTGGCCGCGCGCGGCATCGTCCGCGGCACCCGCACCGCGGTGATGGTGCGGCCGTCGCCGGAGTTCTTCCTGCTGATGTTCGCGCTGTTCAAGCTCGGTGCGGTGCCGGTGCTGATCGACCCGGGCATCGACAAGCGCGCGCTGCGCCAGTGCCTGGACGAGGCCGCGCCGGAGGCCTTCATCGGCATTCCGCTGGCGCATATCGCGCGGGTGGTGCTGGGCTGGGCCAAGTCGGCGCGGATTCGCATCACCACCGGGCGCTATGCGTTCCTGGCCGACGACACGCTGCAGCGGATCGAGCGCGCCGGCGCCGGCGCGGCTTCGCAACTGGCCGACACCCGGGCCGACGAGGTCGCCGCCGTGGTGTTCACCAGCGGCTCGACCGGCGTGCCCAAGGGCGTGGTGTTCCGGCACCGGCATTTCGTCGCCCAGATCGAAATGATGGGCGAGGCCTTCGGCCTGATGCCGGGCGGCGTCGATTTGCCGACGTTCCCGCCGTTCGCGCTGTTCGACCCGGCGTTGGGGCTGACCTCGATCATTCCCGACATGGACCCGACCCGGCCGGCGCAGGCCGATCCGGTCAAGCTGCTCGATGCGATCCATCGCTTCGGCGTCGACCAGTTGTTCGGTTCGCCGGCATTGATGGCGGTGCTGGCGCGCCATGGCCAGCCCTTGCCGGGGGTGAAGCGGGTCACGTCGGCCGGCGCGCCGGTGCCGCCCGACACGGTCGCCGCGCTGCGCGAACTGCTGCCGCGCGATGCTCAGTTCTGGACTCCGTACGGCGCCACCGAATGTTTGCCGGTGGCGGTGATCGAAGGCCGCGAGCTGCAATCCACCCGCGCCGCGACCGAGCGCGGCGCCGGTACCTGCGTCGGCCGGCCGGTGCCGCGCAACGAGGTGCGGATCATCCGCATCGACGATGCGCCGATCGAGCAATGGTCGGACGACTGGGTGCTGCCGGCCGGCGCGGTCGGCGAGATCACCGTCGCCGGGCCGACCGCGACCGACAGCTATTTCCGCCGCGATGCCGCGACCCGGTCGGCCAAGATCCGCGAGGTCCGCGACGGCGTCGAGCGCATCGTCCATCGCATGGGCGATGTCGGCTATCTCGACGAGGAAGGGCGGCTTTGGTTTTGCGGGCGCAAGACCCACCGGGTCGAGACCGCGCACGGCCCGCTGTACACCGAGCAGGTCGAACCGGTGTTCAACACCCATCCCAAGGTGCGCCGCACCGCCCTGGTCGGCACCGGCGCGTTCGGCGCGCAGCAGCCGTTGCTGTGGGTGGAACTGCACGATCCGCGTACGCCGTCGGCGGAGTGCGAGCGCATCGCCGGCGAGTTGCGCGCGATCGGCGCGCAGTTCGCGCATACCGCCGGGATCGAGCGGATCCGCTTCCACCCGGGGTTCCCGGTCGATATCCGCCACAACGCCAAGATCGGCCGCGAGAAGCTCGCCGCGCAGGCGGCGCCGGGCTGACAAGCCCGCGGGCTGCGTCGAAACGACGCAGGGTGGCGCGTTCGGGAGTCGCGAGTCGGGAGTCGGGAGCCAGGAGCCAGGAGCCGGACGTCGTCGCCGCAACCGGGTAGCGTGAGCCGCCTTCCCTGAGTCGTGAACTGCGGTTGCCCTTTTGACTGAGGGGGGGGAAGGCCGTGCGGCGGGCGTAGGGATTTGCTCTTGCTGCTGTCGCCTTCGTGGCGGGCGCAAAGCGTTCCCGGCTGCCGTCCGTGCCAAGCCCATCCACGCGGCCTATCATGCGCAAGCCTCTCCGCAGCCGCGCGCTGCGCTTTCACGGAAGTTTTCGACGATGAAGATCCTGGTCACCGGCGGCGGCGGTTTTCTCGGCCAGGCCCTGTGTCGCGGTTTGGTCGCGCGCGGCCACGAGGTGGTCAGCTTCAACCGCGGCCGCTATCCGGCGCTGGACGAGATCGGCGTGACCCAGGTGCAGGGCGACCTCGCCGACCGCGAGGCGGTGATCGCCGCCGCCAGCGGTTGCGAGGCGGTCTTCCACAATGCCGCCAAGGCCGGTGCCTGGGGCAGCTACCAGAGCTACCACCAGGCCAACGTGGTCGGCACCCAGAACGTGATCGACGCCTGCCGCGCGCACCGCATCGGCCGGCTGGTCTACACCTCCACGCCCAGCGTGACCCACCGCGCGACCCACCCGGTCGAAGGCGGCACCGCCGAGACCGTGCCCTACGGCGAAGGCTTCAAGGCCGCCTACGCCACCACCAAGACCGTCGCCGAGAAAGCGGTGCTGGCCGCGAATGGTCCGGACCTGGCGACCGTGGCGTTGCGCCCGCGCCTGATCTGGGGCGTGGGCGACAATCAATTGCTGCCGCGCCTGGTCGAACGCGCGCGCCGGGGCCGCCTGCGCTTCGTCGGCGGCGGCTACAACCGCATGGACACGACCTACATCGACAATGCGGCGCAGGCGCATTTCGACGCCTTCGAACACCTCGCCCCCGGCGCGGCCTGCGCCGGCAAGGCTTATTTCATCAGCAACGGCGACCCGCGCACGGTGCGCGAGACGGTCAACGGCCTGCTCGGCGCGGTCGGCGCGCCGCAGGTCGACAAGACCCTGCCGTTCCGCGCCGCCTACCTCATCGGCGCGGTCTGCGAAGGGCTGTGGACGCTGTTGCCGCTCAAGGGCGAGCCGCCGATGACCCGGTTCCTGGCCGAACAGCTGTCGACCGTGCACTGGTACGACATGGGCCCGGCGCGGCGCGATTTCGGCTATGTCCCCCGGGTCGGTTTCGACGAGGGGCTGGAGCGGGTGCGTGCGCATCATCTGGCGGCTTCGGGCCGCCCCTGACGGCCGCTTGCGGCGAGCCGGCTAGAATGGCCGCATGACCGACTCCGCCTCGCCCCTGGATGCGCTCAAGCCCTTGGCCGGGCGCGCCCTCGAAGCCGCGCTGAACCGCGCCCTGGCGCTCGACCCCGACACCCGCGACGGCCTGCGCGCGCTCGACGGACGCAGCATCGCCCTGCACCTGGCCTCGCCGTCGCTGGCGATGCGGATCCTGGTCGCCGGCGACCGGCTCGAAGTGGGCCCGGTGCGCAGCAGCGACGAGCCCGATCTGGCCGTGCGCAGCACCCTGGGCGCGATCCTGTCGCAATTGCCGAACCTGCTCGGCGCAGCGCGCAACGAGCGCGCCGCGCCGGTCGGGCAGCTGCGCATCGAAGGCGATGCCGATCTGGCCCGGCGCCTGCAGCGGCTGGCCGAGCGTTTCGATCCGGACTGGCGCCAACCCTTCGCCGCGGCCTTCGGCGAAGTGCTCGGGGTGCAGATCGCCGACACCATCGCCGCGGCTCTGCGCCACGCTCGCGGCGCCGCCGGCGCGCTGGCCGGCAACGTCGCCGAGTACGTGACCGAGGAATCGCGCGACGTGGTGCCGCGCGACGAACTCAACGCCTTCCACGACGACGTCGACGCGGTGCGCGACGACGTCGAGCGCCTGGCTGCGCGCGTGGCGCGCCTGCGCGACCGCGCCGGGCGGCGCGCATGAGGTCGGCCGCCCGCGCCTGGCGCATCGGCCGCGTGCTGCTGCGCTATCGTCTGGACGCGCTGCTCGACGACACTCCGTTCGAGCGTTGGCTCAAGCTGGCGCGGCCGTTCGTGCCGCGCGCCTCGGCCGAGGTCGCGGCGATGTCGCGCGGCGCGCGCCTGCGCCTGGCGTTGCAGGAACTGGGGCCGATCTTCGTCAAGTTCGGCCAGATCCTCTCCACCCGCCGCGACCTGGTGCCGCCGGACATCGCGATCGAGCTGGCCCTGCTGCAGGACCGGGTCGCGCCGTTCGACGGCGAGACCGCTCGCAGGATCGTCGAGGCGGCGCTGGAGCGGCGCATCGACGAGGCCTTCGACTCCTTCGATATCGAGCCGCTGGCCTCGGCGTCGATCGCCCAGGTCCACGCCGCGCGCCTGCACGGCGGGCGCGAGGTCGTGGTCAAGGTGCTGCGCCCCGACATCGAGGGCAAGATCGCGGGCGACATCGCCCTGCTCAAGGCGCTGGCCGCGCTGGTCGAGCGCGCCCATCCCAAGGCCGACAAGATCCGCCCGCGCGCGGTGGTGGCCGAGATCGAAAGCACCCTCGCCGCCGAACTGGACCTGCAGCGCGAGGGCGCCAACGCCAGCGTGCTGCGCCGGTTCTGGGCCGACAGCGACGACATGTACGTGCCCGAGGTGATCTGGTCGCACACCAGCGAGCGCGCGCTGACCCTGGAGCGGGTGTACGGCATTCCTTCCGACGACATCGCCGCGCTCGACGCCGCCGGCATCGACCGCCGGGCGCTGGCCGCCAAGGGCGTGCGGGTGTTCTACACCCAGGTGTTCCGCGACAATTTCTTCCACGCCGACGCGCACGCCGGCAACATCTGGGTCGACAGCGATCCCGCGCGGCGCAGCAATCCGCGCTTCATCGCCCTGGACTTCGGCATCATGGGCCAGTTGTCGGACGAGGATCAGTACTACCTCGCCGAGAACTTCATGGCGATCTTCAACCGCGACTACCGCCGCATCGCCGAGCTGCATGTGCAGGCCGGCTGGATTCCGGCGCACATGCGCATCGACGAGCTCGAGGCCGCCACGCGCGCGGTGTGCGAGCCGTACTTCACCCGGCCGCTGAGCGAGATCTCGCTGGCCGAGGTGCTGGTCAAGCTGTTCCGCACCGCGCAGCGCTACGAACTGACCCTGCAGCCGCAGCTGATCCTGCTGCAGAAGACCCTGCTCAACATCGAAGGCGTCGGCCGCCTGCTCGATCCCAAGCTCGACATCTGGGCGGTGGCGCGGCCGGTGCTGCAGCGCATCCTGCTGGAGCGCTACAGCCCGCAGCGGTTGGCCGGCGAGTTCCGCAAGCGCCTGCCGGAGCTGGTCACGCGCGCGCCGGAAATGCCGCGGCTGCTGCACACCTGGTTGAACCAGCAGGTCTCGGGCGAGCACGAGCTGAAGATGCGCTCGCAGGACATCATCGATCTCAACCGCAGCATCCAGGATGCGGTGCGGCGCACGGTGTCGGCGATTCTCGGCACCGGCCTGCTAATCGTGGCGGCGGTGCTGTACGGCATGGAGTCCGGCGGGCCGAGGTTCTGGTCGATCCCGGCCTCGTCCTGGATCGCCGGACTGGGCGGCCTGTGGGCCCTGCTGGCGGCATGGCCGCGGCGGCCGCGCGGCGGGTAGGGCGCGGCAGCAGCAACGGCAACCTGAATCCCTCCGCTTCCTTTTCAAAGGGAAGCTATAGAGCGGGTGCGGACGACGATGCGCGCGGGGTAGGAGCGGCGCGAGCCGCGACTGCGAGCTCGCCGGCCGCGGCGCGAGCGTCCGTAGCCGAGCGCGCATCCGCCGGCCACCCGGCACGGCCTGTCGGCGTCCGGCCGCGCTTACTGGCCCGCGCCGGCATCGCCGGCCGCGGATGCCGCCCCCGTGGCCGGAGCCTTCGCCGGCGAGCCGCCTTTGGCCGCGGCGGCGAAATCGCCGGCCAGGTAGACGCTGAGCTGGTCCGGCTTGAGGTGCTTGCGGATCGCGGCGTTGACCTGATCGACGGTCAGCGCCTTGAGCGCGGCGTCGAAGTCGGCGGAGAACTGCATGGTACGGCCGTAGAACAGATTGCCGGCCAGCCCCGCGGCGATGGCGGCGTCGGAGGCGCGCGCCTGTTCGCGCTGGGTCAGCAGGCCGGACACCGCATCGCGCAATTCGTCGGCCTGCACGCCGTCGCGCAGCAGGCGGTCGATTTCCTCGCGCATGGCGCGTTCGACCTTGTCCAGGTTCTCCGGCGCGGCGATCGCCTCCACCGACCAGTTGCCGGCGTCGTCGCGGCCGTCGCGGCTGGTGTCGGCGTCGATGTCGCTGCCGACTCCGTAACTGAGGCCGTCGCGCTGGCGGATGCGGTCGCCCAGGCGCGACTTGATCGTGCCGCCGCCGAGGATGTAGTTGGCTGCGACCAGGGCCGGGTAGTCGGGATCGGTGTCCTTCAGCGAGAGGTTGGCGCGCGCCAGCAACACGCCGTTGGGCTTGTCCGGGGTTTCGAAGCGGCGCTGTTCGGCGGCGACCGCGGTGTAACTTGTGGCGATCGGCGCGAACGCCTGCGGCGCGCGCCAATCGGCGAACAGGCTTTGCAACTGGCGCTTGAGCGCGACCGGGTCGAAATCGCCGACCACGCTGATCTGGCCTTCGGCCGTGCCGTAGAAGTCGCGGTGGAAGGCGCGCACGTCGGCGAGCTTGAGCGCTTTGAGCGCGGCCAGCGATTCGTCCAGGCTCAGCGCGCGCAACGGATGCCCGGCCGGCCACGGGTCGAAGTGCTTGGCCAGGGCCAGGCCGGCGATGCTGCCGGGCTCCTGGCGCGAGGCTTCCATGCCGGTGATCGCCTGCAGCCGGTACTGCTCGAATTCGGCATCGGGATAGGTCGGCGTGCGCAGCACCTGCGCCGCCAGGGACAGCGCGTCGGCGAGTTGTTCGCGGCGGGTGGTCAGGTCGATGCGCGCCGACTGCAGGCTGCCGCCGACGCGCGCGGCGGTCTTGAGCGCATCGAAGCGCTGGTCGATCTGCTCGCGGCTCAGGCCTTGCGCGCCGCGCATCATCAGCGCGCCGGCGACGCTGCCGGCGACTTCGCGGCCTTTGAGCGCGTCGACGTTGCCGAAATTGAACGAGGCGGTGACGCTGACCGTGCCGCCGCGGGTCTTTTTCGGCAGCAGGGCGAGCTTGAGCGAGCGCCCGCCGCCGGTGTCGATGACCACGGTTTCGGTGCGCGCCTGGATGTTGGCCGGAGTCGGATCGAAATGCTCGCCGGCCGCGACCGCGGCCTTGCCGACGTAGTCCTTGAGCAGGACGGCAGCATCCGGGGCGGCGGGGATCGCCGCGCGCTGCGCGGTCTGGCTGGGCACGAAGCGGCCGAAGGTGCGGTTGTTGGCGGTCAGATAGTCGCGCGCGACCCGGTTGACGTCCTGCGCGGTGACCTTGTCCAGCGCATCGCGCTGATGGAAGTACAGCCGCCAGTCGCCGCTGGCGACCGCGTCGGACAGGCCCATCGCGACCGAGGACACGTTGGTGTAGGCCAGTTCGAAGCCGTTGCGCAGCCGTTGCTGCGCGGCTTCGACTTCGGCCGCGGTGACCGGCTGGCGTGCGATCTGTTCGAGCTGGTCGAGCAGGGCTTGCCGGGCCTTGGCCTCGTCGCCGTCCTTGGGCAAGGCCGCGATCGCGCTGAACAAGCCCGGGTCGCGCATCTGTTCGGCGCCGCCGCCGGCGCTGGCCGCCAGGCCGGTTTCGACCAGGGCCTTGTGCAGGCGCCCGCCCGGCACGTGGCCGAGCACGTCTTCGAGTACGGCCAGCGCGGCCGCGTCGGCATGGGTCGCGGCCGGGATGTGGTAGGCGGCCATCAGCAGGCGGATGTCGCCGACCCGGCGCACGGTGACCTCGCGTTCGCCGTCCTGCGCCGGCTCGACCGTGTAGAACGACCGCATCGGTTCGGCCGGACGCGCGATCGGGCCGAAGCGGCGCGCGATCGAGCCCAGGGTCGCGGCGGGGTCGAAGCGGCCGGCCAGCACCAGGGTCGCGTTGTCGGGCCGGTACCAGGCGCGGTAATAGGCCTGCAGGCGTTCGATCGGCACGCCTTCGACGTCGCTGCGCGCGCCGATGGTGCTGTTGCCGTAGCGGTGCCACAGGTAGGCGGTCGATCGCACCCGTTCGACCAGCGCCGCGGCCGGGCTGTTCTCGCCGTTCTCCATTTCGTTGCGGACCACCGTCATCTCGCTGTCGAGGTCCTTGCGGGCGATGTCGGAATGGACCATGCGGTCGGCTTCCAGACCGAGCAGCCAGTCCAGGGTGGCATCGTTGGCGGGGAAGCTGGCGTAGTAGTTGGTGCGCTCCAGCGAGGTCTCGGCGTTGAAGCCGATGCCGCGCTTCTTCATCTCGCCGGGAATGTCGCGATGCGTCGGCGTGCCTTTGAACAGTAGATGCTCCAGCAGGTGCGCCATGCCGGTTTCGCCGTAGTTCTCCTGCTTGGAGCCGACCCGGTAGATCAGGTTCACGGTCACCGTCGGCCGGCTCGCGTCGGGGAACAGCAGCACGCGCAGGCCGTTGCCGAGCCGGTATTCGCAGATGCCCTCGACGCAGGGGCCGGCCTGCACGCCCGTCGGCAACGGCGTCGGCGCGGCTGCGGCAGGACCGAAGGCGCAGGCCAGGGCCAGCGCGGCGGCGAGCAGGGCGGGGCGGGGCGAAGGCAGAAACGGCGTCATGAAAGCTTCCTGTTAACGGCGCCGGGCTGGGAGCGCCGGACGCAATAGACGAAAATAGCCGCCGGACACTTTCGAGGCGATGCCCGGCCGCATGAACGATGCAATTCCGAACCCTGCCGCCGCCGACAGCGCACTACCGGTGCTGTACGCCGACGAGGTCCTGGCAGTCATCGACAAGCCGGCGGGGCTGATGGTTCACGACAGCGCGCTGGCGCGCGGCGAGACCGACTTCGTCGCCGACCGCCTGCGCGAGCAGTTCGGCCGGCCGATCTTCCTGGTCCACCGCCTCGACCGGGCCACCAGCGGCTGCCTGTTGCTGGCGTTCGAGCGCGAGACGGCTTCGGCCCTGGGCAAGGTGCTGATGTCGCGCGAGGTGGAAAAGGACTATCTGGCCGTGTGCCGCGGCTGGCCGGGCGAGGACGCGTTCGAGGTCGATCACGACCTCGACGGCGGCCCCGGCAAGCCGCTCAAGAAGCCGGCGCAGACGCGGTTCCGGGTGCTGGCACGGGCCGAGCTGGACCTGCCTTCGGCCGGATTCCCCACCTCGCGCTACGCGCTGTTGCGGGCGCAGCCGCTGACCGGGCGCTTCCGCCAGATCCGCCGCCACCTCAAGCATCTCTCGCATCACCTGATCGGCGACACCAGCCACGGCGACGGCCGCCACAACCGCCAGTTCCGCATGCTCGGCATCCATCGCATGCTGCTGCACGCGCAGCGCCTGGCGTTCGCTCATCCGGCGGACGGGCGCCGGATCGAGGCGTCGGCGCGGGTCGACGCCGAGTTCGCCAAGGCGCTGGCGTTGTTCGGCCTGGACGCGCCGCCGTCGGGCTGAGCGAGGCGGCGCGGGCTCAGTCGCCCTTGGACGGCTTCGGCGGGGCCGGAGGCGCAGGGGGCGCCGGCGGGGCATACGGCGCCGGGACCGGCTCGTGGCCGTGATCGTGGCCGGCGTGATCGCCGGACTCGAGCATCAACGCCTGCATGTCGCGCTGCAGATCGCGTTGCATGTCTTCGAACAGGCGCTTCATCAGCGGCTGCATTTCCTGCATGGTGCGGCCCATCGCCAGCGGCATCTTTTCCAGGATGCTCTTGCCGGCCGGGGTGCGGTAGAAATCGATCATCGCCTGCACTTCGGCGGCTTCGAACACGTCGCCGTACACCTTGCGGTAGATCGGCGCGACCTGCTTCCACTCCAGCAGTTTCTCCACCGACGCCATCTGCTTTTCCATCGCCTTGGCGAGGCTGGCGCGCTGTTCGGGAGTGAGCTGATCGCCGGCGGCGGCCTGGGCCATCATTTCAGCCGAACCGCGCATCTGCTGCACGATCTCGCGCCTCATGCGCTCGTAGTTCATCGACTCCATCAGCTGGTCGATCTGGGCGTCGCTCGGGCGCGCGGCCTGGGCCGGGGCGAGGCAGAACGCGGCGTACAGGGACGCGGCGAGCAGGGGGCGGGACAGACGCATCGGGCTTCCTCCATGAAAGAAGCCGGCATGGTCGGCGCCGCGCACGGCGGCGTCAATGCGTGCGGCGAGGGGTCGGCGCCGCGCGTGCGGCCCGGCCTCAGGGCCGCGAACCGTCCTTGTAGATGACCTTCGGCCGCAGCGCGGAGTTGTGCGCGGCGTTGAGCAGGTCGAGCAGGAAGGCCTGGCCGAGCACCCGGCCCGGCTTCTGCGCCGGCCCGCTGCCGTAGCCGTAAGCCGCGCCGCGGTTGCCGACGTCGTAGCCCTGCTGGCTCAGCTGCTGCATCACCCGCCGGCCTTCCGGGGTTTGCGCCAGCCGGGTCAGGGCCTGCAGCTCGGACGGGCTGAGCTCGCCGTCGCGGCTGTCGTGGGGCAGGCTGGCATAGCCTTCGTCGCCCGCCTCGAGGTACGCGGGCGCGGTGCCGTAGCCGGCGGGCAGGGCGCCGCCGGCGGCATGGGCGGCGCTCTGCAGCTGCCGCGCCAGTGCATTCTGCTGGCTCATGTACTGGTCCAGGACGCGCTGGTCGGTGGCGTTGGCGCGGCGTCCGACCATGGTTTCGGCCACCGCCTGGGCCGACTGGCGCATCTGCTGCTGGGCGCGCGGCGAGGCCATCGCGTCGACGTTGGCCGGGTCGTACTGGGCCCAGGCCGGGGCGGCGAGCGCGCAGGCCAGGGCCGGCGCGAGCAGCGAAAACAGCAGGGGGCGCTTCATGCGGATGTCCTCCATCGACCGGTTCGGGCATGGTCCCCCTCCGTTCCGGCCCCGTCAACGACAGCGGTCGCAGTCGCTGCGGTACCGGCCGGTAACGTCAAGGCGACGTCATCGGCGCGGTCGCGCGCCGGTCTACAATCGCCCGCGGAGGAACGCATGACGGCCCAGTCCATCACCATCCCCGAACAGGAGCTGGTCGAACGCTTCGTGCGCTCGACCGGCCCCGGCGGGCAAAACGTCAACAAGGTCGCCACGGCGGTGGAGCTGCGCTTCGATGTCGCGCAGTCACCGACCCTGCCCGAGGCGGTGCGCGCGCGGCTGTTGGCCAAGCGCGACCGGCGCATGACCGGCGAGGGCGTGCTGGTGATCAGCGCGCAGCGTTTCCGCACCCAGGAACGCAACCGCGAGGACGCGCGCGAGCGTCTGGCGGCGTTCGTCGACAGCGGCTTGCGCGCGCCCAAGCCGCGCATCGCCACCAAGCCCAGCCGCGCCGCCAAGGAGCGCCGGCTCGGGGCCAAGCGCGAACGCAGCGCGACCAAGCGCGAGCGTTCGCAACGCAGTTGGGATTGAAGGAGAGCCGCGCGCGCATGCCTGCCGACCGAACCGCCACGGACGACGTCGTCCTGCCGCTGCCGCCGAACGCGCCGCGGGTTCCGCCCAACCGTCTGACCCGTTGGATCGGCCGCAGCATCCTGCGCCTGGGCGGCTGGCGCATGGTCGGCCAGTTTCCCGACGTGCCGCGCGCGGTGCTGATCGGCGCCCCGCACTCGTCCAACTGGGACGGCGTGTGGGGCTTCGCCGCCAAGGCCGCGCTCGGCCTGGACGTGAAGATCATCGCCAAGGAGTCGTTGTTCCGGGTGCCGGGGCTGGGCTGGCTGCTGCGCCGGCTGGGGGTGATCCCGATCGACCGCAGCGCCGCGCACGGCGTGATCGACCAGGCCACCGCGATGATCCGCGGCGCCGAGAAGTTCTGGCTCGGAATCGCCCCGGAAGGCACGCGCAAAGTGGTCGAGCGCTGGAAGGCCGGTTTCTGGAAGATCGCCAAGGCCGCCGACGTGCCGGTGATTCCGGCCTATTTCCATTACCCGGACAAAGTCATCGGGATCGGCCAGGAGTTCCATCTCGGCGACGACATGGAAGCCGACATGCGCCGCATCCGCGACTGGTACAAACCCTGGCAGGGCAAGCACCACGGCACCACCTGAGCGCTTGCGCGCCGCCGCACGGCGGGCGCCGCGGCTTCAGCGGCGCTGGCGGCGGCGCGGCGGCGGGGCGCTCGCCGCCGGGTCGGCCGGCGGCAGCTGTTGGCGCAGGTCGTGCAGGGTCGAGACGATGTGTGCGCTGAGCAACCGCGACACCCGGGCCGCATCGCGCGCCAGCCAGGCCTCGAGCAGGGCCCGGTGCTCGCTAGCGGCGCGGGCCTCGCGCCCTTCCGGTTCCAGGTGCTTGCGCACGTAGCGTTCGGCCAATACGTGCAGGCGCTCGACCAACTGGGTGGTGATCGCGCGACCGCCCGGCCGCACCAGGCTCAGATGGAAGCGGCGGTTGAAGGTCACCGCATTGCGCACGTCGGCGTCGGACGCCGATTCCAGTGCGGCCAGCGCCGCGCGCGCGGCCTCGCGTTCGTCGTCGCCGGCGTCGCAGCAGGCGTCCGCGGCCGCATCGGGCTCGATCTTCAGCCGCAGCGCGAACACTTCCTCGGCTTCCACCGCGGTCAGCGCCGGCACGAAGAAGCCGCGGTTCGGGTGCGAGCACAGCAGGCCTTGCTCTTCCAGCCGTCCCAGCGCTTCGCGCAGCGGGATCTTGCTGATGCCGAGTTCCTCGGCCAGCAATTCCTGGCGGATAGGCGTGAGCGGCGGAATCTGGGTCGAAAGAATCCGTTCGCGCACCACTTCGAAGGCTTGGTCGGACAGCGAACGCGGGACAATGCTCATCGTCACAGTCTAACCAAGCGCCGCACGCGCTGGCAGGTGGGCGTCGGATCCCGGCGGCGGGCGAGGCGAGGAGGCGCGGGCGGCGGCGGGAACTTGCCCGATCCGGTTCCGCCGATCCGATCTCGCCCGATCCGGTGCGGCCGGTGTGCCGTTCGTCGGCTCGACCGCCACCGCTCGACCGCGGTCACGGAAATCTTCCAGCTGCAGTCATAGCGTATACGTTATACCGATTAGCGGGCATTTGTGACGGCTTCATGACCGTGGCGGCCTTGCCCTCGGTCGACCGGGTCAGGGGGCCCGTCCTGGCCGCAATCCGCAGCGCCGGCGCGCTTCAGCCGGTGCCGGGCTGCGCCCGGCCGGCGCCCGTTCCTCCGCGGCCTGTCCGCCTCTCCATTGCGCCCTGCCAGCTCCCGGAGGCTCATCGCCCGCCGGGCCGGGCGCCGTCGCGCCCGCGTTGCCGATCGGACCGATCCCCCGCAGCGGGCGCGCGTCGCCCGTCGATCCCTACGACGCAGGAGAGATGCCCACCACCGATCGCCGTTCTCGTCATGCCCCCGGCTGCGCAACCGGCCGCGCTGCGCGCGGCGGCGCAGCCGCCTATCCTGAGAGGAGACAAGCGATGTCTTTCGCACCCAAACCGCGGCCGGCCCACGCCCTGTTGATCGGGCTGGCGGCCGCCGCCGTAAGCCTGTTGAGTTTCGCCCTGCCATGGCAGGCCGAGGCCCCATCGTCGCCGCAACTGGTCCGTGGGCCGGTATCGACGATCGCTTCGGCGCGCGCGCCGGTCGTGCGCTCGGCCGGACGCAAGAGCCCCAGCACCGAACGCCAGATCTACGGCGAACACCGTCAGCCGCAATCGCTCGACCCGGCCCGCCGCGCGCCGCAACAGCCCCAGCTGTTGCAGCCCGACGCCGGCGCCTACGATCTGGCCGATTCCGGTCGCGACCTGTTGCAGCGTCCTTCGCTGAAGGCGAGCGCGAAGCGATCGGCCAAGGCCGCCTGCGACCCGAACGGTTTCGCCGCGCTCAGCGGCAACGCCCTGGTGAGCGCGATCAAGGCCGCCGACGCCGATTGCATCAACGCCCTGTTCGGCCTCGGCGGCAGCGTCGCCCATGGCACCTTCCGCGAAGCGCAGATGGTCACCGTCGCCAACGCCCTGACCACGTCGGCGCAGCGCTACGACGGCAGCAACGCCGACAGCACCCTGCAGTTGGTGCTGTTCCTGCGCGCCGGCTACTACGTGCAGTACTACGACAGCTCGGTCGGCAGCTACGGCGCCGCGTTGCAGAACGCGATCCGCCCGGCGCTGGATGCTTTCGCCGCCAACGCCCAGTTCGGCCGCGTCGACGACGTGCACGGCGAGACGTTGGCCGAGTACGTGACCCTGATCGACAGTGCGGTCGAGAACGCGCGCTATCTGTACGTGGTCAGGCGCCTGCTCGCCGGCTACGACAGCCGCTACAACGCGTTCTATTGGATGAAGGTGGCGGTCAACAACGCCTACAACGTGACCTTCCGCGGCCACCAGGACCCGGCGTTCCGCGCCGCGGTGCAAGCCGATTCGTCGATCGTCGAGTCGCTGTACGGCTTCGCCGACCGCCACTTCGCCCGGCTGAGCCAGCCGGAGGCCTATCTGGTGTCGAACGCCGGCCGCGAGCTGGGGCGCTTCCTGCAGTACGACGGCAGCCTCAAGGCCCTGGCGCGCGCGCGGGTCAAGGCGCTGCTCGACCGCGGTGCGGTGACCGGCCCGACCGCTCGGCTGTGGGTCGGGGTCGGCGAAATGGCCGACTATTACGATCGCGGCAACTGCAGTTATTACGGCCTGTGCGACTTCAAGGCGCGGGTCGAAGCGGCGGCGCTGCCGCTGCGCCACACCTGCAGCGCGACCCTGCGCATCCGCGCCCAGGCGATGAGCGCGGCCGAGTTCGGCGAGGCCTGCAGCATCGTCGCCGGCCAGGAGAACTACTTCCACCAGGCCCTGGGCACCCAACGCACGCCGGTCGCCAACGACCAGAATGCGGCCCTGGAAATGGTGGTGTTCGACAGCAGCGACGATTACGGCATCTACGCCGGCGCGATCTTCGGCATCGACACCAACAACGGCGGCATGTACCTGGAAGGCAACCCGGCCCAGGCCGGCAACCAGGCGCGCTTCATCGCCCACGAAGCCGATTGGGTGCGGCCGCGCTTCGAGATCTGGAATCTGACCCACGAGTACGTGCACTACCTGGACGGCCGTTTCGACATGCACGGCGATTTCAACGCCGCGATGTCGCAGAAGACCGTGTGGTGGGTGGAGGGCCTGGCCGAGTACATGTCCTACTCGTACCGCAACCTGGCCAATACCGCGGCGCAGGAAGAGGCCGGGCGTGCGACTCATGCGCTGAGCCGGGTCTACGGTAACGACTACAACAGCGGTCAGAACCTGGTCTATCGCTGGGGCTATCTGGCGGTGCGTTTCATGTTCGAGAAGCGCCGCGAGCAGGTCAACGCCATCCTCGGTTACTTCCGTCCCGGCAACTACACCGGCTATGCCGGCTACATGAGCAGCCTGGGCGGCAGCAACGATGCGGCGTTCCGCGCCTGGCTGCCGTGCGTGGCCCAGCCCGACGGCTCCGGCTGCGGCACCACGCCGAACCAGACGCCCACCGCGGCGTTCACCGCGGCCGTCAACGGGCTGGGCGTGCGTTTCAGCGACGGCTCGACCGATCCGGACGGGCGCGTGGTGGCCTGGCAGTGGAGCTTCGGCGACGGCAGCGGCTCGAACGAGCAGCACCCGAGCAAGACCTACGCCGCAGCCGGCAGCTACACCGTGACTCTGACCGTCACCGACGACCGCGGCGCCACCGCCAAGGCCGTGCGCACGGTCGCGGTCGCCGCGCCGGGCCTGCCCGAATGCAGCGGCGCGGATACCCGTCAGCTCGGCCGGAACTGCGCGCGCAGCAACGTCGCCGCGACCGCGGGCAACACGGCGTACTTCTATCTGTACGTGCCGGCGGGTACGCCGCAGTTGCGCATCGAGGTCGCCGGCGGCAGCGGCAATGCCGACCTGTACATCAACACCAACGGCAGCTGGGCGACCCGCACCGCGCACAACTACCGCTCGACCCAGCCCGGCAACGCCGAAACCCTGGTGGTGCCGAATCCGCCGACCGGCTATGTGTACCTGAGCTTGTACGCGGCCAGCGGTTTCAGCGGCGCAACGATCGGCGTGCGCTACTGAGCCGCGTCGATCGATAGCCGCTCGGGCGGCAGCGTCCGAGCGGCGCAGCGGCGGGAGCGCGAGCTCCCGCCGCGGTTGTTTTCCGCCGCCGCGGCGCCCGTCGCTCAGCGATCGGACTGACCGGTCGCGTAGTAGTCCGCGCGCTCGAACAGCGCCGGCTGGATCAGCTCGGTGAAGGCGCGCGCCTGCGGCGACAGGTACTTGCCCTTGCGCACCACCACGCCGTAGCTGCGCGACGGGAAATACTCGGCCAGCGAGCGCACGCACAGCCGCGCGCGATCGGCCTCGGTCAGGCAGATCGCGGTGACGATGCTGATGCCCAGGCCCATCGCCACGTACTGCTTGATGACTTCCCAGCCGCCGACTTCCAGCGCGACCGTGTACGGCACGCGGTTCTGCTGGAACACCAGGTCGACCATGCGGTAGGTGGTCAGGCGCTGCGGCGGCAGGATCAGGCCGTAGGGGCTGAGGTCCTGCAGGGTCACCCGCTCGAGCTGGGCCAGGGGGTGCTTGCGCGGCGCGATCAGCATCGGCTCGAAGCGGTACACCGGGGCGTAGCTGAGGTCGCCGGGCACGTCGAGCATCGAGCCCACCGCCAGGTCGACCCCGTCCGAGCGCAGCAGGTCCAGGCCGCCGGCGCCGGTGACGTTGTGCAGGGTCAGGCGCACCTCCGGATGCGAGGCGCGGAAGGCTTCGACGATCTTGGGCAGCAGGTAGAGGATGGTCGAGCTGCCGGCGGCGACGTTGAGCTCGCCGGCGTCCAGGCCGCGGATCCGCTCGCGGAAGGTGCCGTCCAGAGCGTCCAGGCCCTCGACCAGGGGCCGGGCCAGTTCGTACAGCGCCTCGCCCTCGCGGGTCAACGCCACCCGGCGCCCGCTGCGCTCGAGCAGGCGCACGCCCATCTCGCGCTCCAGGGCCTGTAACTGCAGTGTCACGGCCGGCTGGCTGAGGTAAAGCGCCTCAGCCGCACGTGAGACCGAGCCCAGGCGCGCCGTTTGACAGAACGCGCGCAGCGGCTTGAGCCGGTCGCTTTTGTAAGCGAATCGCGGACTTAGGGTGCGGGGCGGTGTCATGTGACAGACAAATATAAGTTTTGCAAATGATATGCATTGAAAAAACTTGATTGTCAAATACAACACGCCGGCGCATGGTCGGAGGCGTCGGGTCGGCTCGTCGGGAGCGGCCCTCTCCCCCAGGAGTCGCACCATGTCGGCAGTGATCGCGCAGTGGCAGGACCCCCATCCCCAGCAACGGTCGCCGGGCGACGGCATCGAACTGACCGCCGTCGTGGCCGGTCAGGAGTCGCTGCTGACCCCGGCCGCCCTGGACTTCCTCGCCGGTCTGCACCGCCGCTTCGAACCGGCGCGCCAGGCCCGCCTGGCCGCGCGCCGCGAGCGCCAGGCCTATTTCGATGCCGGCGGCCTGCCGGACTTCCGCGCCGACACTGCCGCGATCCGCAACGGTCAATGGCGGGTCGCCCCGCTGCCGACCGCGCTGCTCGACCGCCGGGTCGAGATCACCGGCCCGGTCGATCCGAAGATGGTCATCAATGCGCTGAACTCCGGGGCCAAGGTCTACATGGCCGACTTCGAGGACAGCACCTCGCCGACCTGGGCCAACCTGCTGACCGGCCAGCGCGCGCTGCGCAAGGCGGTCGCCGGCACCCTGGACTGGATGGCTCCGGACGGCGCCAAGCACTACACCCTCAAGCCGTTCGAAGAGCAGGCGGTGCTGATGGTGCGCCCGCGCGGCTGGCACCTGGACGAGAAGCATGTGCGCATCGACGGCGCGGCCATGTCCGGCAGCCTGTTCGACCTGGGCCTGTTCGCCTTCCACAACGCCAAGGCGCTGGCGGCGCTGGACCGCGGCCCCTACTTCTACCTGCCCAAGCTGCAGTCGATGGAAGAGGCGCAGCTGTGGAACGAGGTGCTCGACCGGGTCGAGGCCGAACTCGGCCTGGCGCCGGGCCAGATCAAGGTCACCGTGCTGATCGAGACCTTGCCGGCGGTGTTCGAGATGGACGAGATCCTGCACGCGCTGCGCACGCGCATCGCCGGCCTCAACTGCGGCCGCTGGGACTACGTGTTCTCCTACCTCAAGACCTTCCGCGCGCACCGCGACAAGGTCCTGCCCGAGCGCGGCCAAGTCACCATGACCCAGCCGTTCCTACGCGCCTATTCCGAACTGCTGATCCAGACCTGCCACAAGCGCGGCGCGCACGCGATGGGCGGCATGGCGGCGCAGATTCCGATCAGCGGCGACGAGGCCGGCAACGAAGCCGCGCTGGCCAAGGTCCGCGCCGACAAGCTGCGCGAGGTCACCGCCGGCCACGACGGCACCTGGGTCGCGCATCCGGCGCTGATCCCGCTGGCGATGCGGATCTTCGACGAGCGCATGCCGACCCCGCATCAGCAGCACGTGCTGCGCGACGACGTGCTGATCATCCGCGATGACCTGATCAAGCCTTGCCTGGGCACGGTCACCCGCGCCGGTTTCGAGGGCAATGTCGAAGTTTGCGTGCGCTACCTGGCGGCCTGGCTGGAAGGCAACGGCTGCGTGCCGATCCACTGGCTGATGGAAGACGCCGCCACCGCCGAGATCGCCCGCACCCAGTTGTGGCAGTGGCTGCATGCCGACAGCCTGTTCCTCGACGACGGCACGCCGGTCGACTTCGCCCTGCTCGAACGCGCCCTGATCGGCCTGCCGAGCAAGCTCGCCGAGCGCATGAAGCTGCCGGGCGGCTCCAAGCTCGACGAGGCCATCGCGATGCTCGATCGCCTGACCCACGCCGACACCCTGGAAGAGTTCCTGACCCTGCCGGCTTACGAACGCATCGACTGATCCCCCGCCACTTGCAGGTGCGGCCTTGCCCCGGGATTGGTTTCGGTCGTCGGCCGCGACCGCCCAACCGCGACGCCATCGCGAGCCGGATGCCGCGGTCGAGGCTCACGCCGCTCCTACAGACGCAGTACTCCCACGTCACCCGACCCAACGCTAAGGAATCGAAGTCATGAGCCACACGCTGCCGACCGCCGACCAACTCCGCCACGATTGGGCGACCAATCCGCGCTGGGCCGGCATCACCCGCCCGTACTCCGCCGAGGACGTGGTGCGCCTGCGCGGCACCGTGCCGGTCGAGCACTCCATCGCCAAGCTCGGCGCGGCCAAGCTGTGGAACTACCTGCAGACCGAAGACTTCATCAACGCCCTCGGCGCGCTGACCGGCAACCAGGCCATGCAGCAGGTCAAGGCCGGCCTCAAGGCGATCTATCTGTCGGGCTGGCAGGTCGCCGCCGACGCCAACATCGCCGGCGAGATGTACCCCGACCAGTCGCTGTATCCGGCCAACTCGGTGCCGCAGGTCGTGCGCCGGATCAACAACACCCTGCTGCGCGCCGATCAGATCCAGTGCTCGGAGGGCAGCGGCGAGGTCGACTTCCTGCAGCCGATCGTGGCCGACGCCGAAGCCGGCTTCGGCGGCGTGCTCAACGCCTTCGAACTGATGAAGGGCATGATCGAGGCCGGTGCCTCCGGCGTGCATTTCGAAGACCAGTTGGCCTCGGTCAAGAAGTGCGGCCACATGGGCGGCAAGGTGCTGGTGCCGACCCGCGAAGCGGTCGAGAAGCTGGTCGCCGCGCGCCTGGCCTCCGACGTGATGGGCGTGCCGACGTTGATCGTTGCGCGCACCGACGCCGAAGCCGCCGACCTGCTGACCGCCGACATCGACCCGAACGATCGGCCCTTCACCACCGGCGAGCGCACCGTCGAGGGTTTCTACAAGACCCGCAACGGCCTGGACCAGGCGATCAGCCGCGGCCTGGCTTACGCGCCCTACGCCGACCTGGTGTGGTGCGAGACCGGCAAGCCGGACCTGGCGTTCGCGCGCCAGTTCGCCGAAGCCATCCACGCCCAGTTCCCCGGCAAGCTGCTGGCCTACAACTGCTCGCCGAGCTTCAACTGGAAGAAGAACCTGGACGACGCGACCATCGCCAAGTTCCAGAAGGAAATCGCCTCCTACGGCTACAAGTTCCAGTTCATCACCCTGGCCGGCTTCCACTCGCTGAACTACTCGATGTTCAACCTGGCGCACGGCTACGCGCGCCGACAGATGAGCGCTTTCGTCGAGTTGCAGGAGGCCGAGTTCGCCGCCGCCGAGAAGGGCTTCACCGCGGTCAAGCATCAGCGCGAGGTGGGCACCGGTTATTTCGACGCGGTGACCCAGACTATCCAGGGCGGACAGTCCTCGACCGTGGCGCTGAAGGGGTCGACCGAGGAAGAGCAGTTCCACGACGGCGCCAAAGTCGCGGCCTGAGGCCGCGGACCGGGCCGATCGCGGCGGCGTTGTGGCGCCGCCGCCCCGAGGGTCCCGCGCGGGGCCCTCGTGTTTTGCGCCGCCGTTACCGCACTTCCTCACTGTAGGAGCGGCGCGAGCCGCGACCACGGGACGCGCAGAGGAATCAACGCCTTCGCCATCGATCGAAGCCCGAGACCCTCGCGAGGTAGGAGCGGCGCAAGCCGCGACCGCCATCCTTCACTCTCGCCGCGTCTTTGTCCTGGGCCTCCTGTAGGAGCGGCGTAAGCCGCGACTGCGCTCGTGCGGTCTCGCGGCGTTTGTCGTTCGAAGGCCTCTGAGGCTTTAAGACGCAAAGCGCAAAGCCAAGCTTCCGTCCGCAAGCGGCCGGGTCACTTTCTTTGTCCAAGGCGACAACGTCCTACGGGATTTCCTTCGGTCAAAAGTAACCAAAGAAAACGCCATGGCGGTTTCGGATCAAAAGCCGTTATGGGACGGAGCGTGCGCGGGGCTGGTCCGCACCGGCCCTCCCTGGCCTGACCGCGCACGGCCCGTCTGCCTGCGGGCCGCCCTCCGGGGCTTCAGGACGTTCTCGCAAGTTCAATGCGGTGCCAATCTCTTTACGGCAACGGCAACGGCAACGGCAACGGCAACGGCAACGGCAACGGCAACGGCAACGGCAACGCCTTAGGAGTTGGGGAAGCGGGAGTAGGCAGGCCGAGACCCCACGGCCTAGCCGCGAGTGACCGATACCACCCGGCCCGCATAGGGCCGCCACGCCTGTCGCGGCCTTGCTACGACCAATTGGCTAGGACGGCCGCTTGCCGGGACGCGCCACGGGGCTGCTGAACAGGCCACCATCCCGGGCCTCGGGCTTGCCTGGCTACCCCCATTAATAAATAGGCCGGCACACGTCCGCCGTCGGTGCGCGGCGGCTCGCAGGGTTGCGTCGCCGCAACATGCGTCCGCCGCGGGCGCCGTGCCATGATGGCCCCGCGGTGAATAGACCTGGGCCCTCGGCGGAGCGCTGGCCGATCCGGCCGGTGCACGGCGTTAGCCGTTCAGACCAGGTGCTATCCTGCCGCTGTGACCCCACAGGACGCGGGGTGTGGGGAGATCGGGATGAATCGCGACGTGACGGTGCCGACGATGGCCCGTGAGACCGACAATACGACTGCGACCGCGGCGCCGACGGATGCGGCGACGGCCGTCCTGACGCCCGGCGAATTCGAATTGTTCGCCGAGATCGGCCGGCCGCGCCGGGTCGAAGCCGGCCAGGTCGTGTTCCGTCGCGGCGAACTGGGCACCACCATGTTCGTGATCGCCCGCGGCGCGGTGCTGCTCGACTTCGGCGACGACCTGGTGACCAAGCGCCTGGGCGTGCGCGAATTCTTCGGCGAGCTCGGTCTGCTGATCGGCGACCACGCCCGCAGCGCCGACGCCATCGCCGCCACCGACGGCCTGCTGGTCGAACTGCGCCACGAGGAGTTCCAGCGCCTGGTCGACCGCGACCCGGCCCTGGTCTCGCATTTTCTGCGCCGCGCGATCATGCGCGTGGTGCTCAACGAACAAAGCCTGATCCGGCGCCTGCGCCGGCGCAATCAGGACCTGGAGGCCGCGCTCGACAGCCTCTACGCCACCACCCACCAGCTCAACCAGACCGAAGAGCTGGTCCGCACCGACGATCTGACCGGCCTGTACAACCGCCGCGGCCTGACCCTGCACCTGCAGGAGAGCCGCGCCCTGGGCATGCCCGAAACCATGGGCCTGATCCTGGTCGACTGCGACCGCTTCAAGCAGGTCAACGACGACCACGGACATCTGGCCGGCGACCGGGTGCTGCAGAGCGTGGCCAACATCCTGCGCTCGGTGGCCGGGCCGGAGGACATCGCCTGCCGCCTCGGCGGCGACGAGTTCTGCCTGCTGGTGGCCGCCTCGACCCGCCAGGACGTCATGCGTTTCGCCGAATTCATCGTCGCGACCGTGCACGGCCTGCTGGCGATCCCGCAGTCGCCGCCGACGATCTGCTCGGTTAGCGTCGGCGCCTGCCTGGTCAGCGCCAAGTACGATTGGAACGATTGGTATGCGCATGCCGACGGCGCGCTGTATCAGGCCAAGCGCCTGGGCGGCAATCGGGTGCACTGGCAGGATGCCGAACTGACGCCGGCCTGAGCCGTCGTCGACAAGGATGCCGTTGATGAACGACGCCCATCGCCCGAACCCCGACGGGCCGCAACTGCGGACCCTGTTGCTGACCGACCTGTGCGATTCGACCACTCTGGTCGAACGGCTCGGCGACGGCCCGGCGGCGGGTCTGTTCCGCGAGCACGACCGCCTGGTGCTGCAGCTGCAGCAGCGTTGGCGCGGGCGCTTGATCGACCGCTCCGACGGCCTGCTGCTGCTGTTCGAGCGCCCGATCGACGGCCTCGGCTTCGCCCTGGACTACGCCCGCGGCCTGCGCGAACTCGGCGCCAGCCGCAAGGTCGAGCTCAAGGCCCGCGCCGGCTTGCACGTCGGCGAAGTGCTGACCTGGCGCAACAGCGACGAGGCGGTGCGGGTCGGGGCCAAGCCGGTCGAGGTCGAGGGCCTGGCCAAGCCGATGGCGGGCCGGCTGATGGCGACCGCGCGGCCGGGCCAGATCCTGCTCTCGGCGGTGGCCGAGCCGCTGGCCCATCGCGCCGCGCGCGAGCTGGGCGAGCGCGGCCAGCAGCTGCTGTGGAAATCGCACGGCCGCTGGCGCTTCAAGGGCGTGCCCGAGCCGCAGGAAATCTACGAGGTCGGCGAGCCCGGCATCGCGCCGCTGCGCGCGCCGCCGAACGGGCCCAAGGCCTGGCGCGACATCCCCCTGTGGCGGCGCCCGGCGGCGCTGGCGGCCGAGATCGCGGTGCTGGCGGTGATCGGCACCGGCATCTGGTTCGCGACCCGGCCGCAGCCGGCGATCGCTTTCAACCAGCGCGACTGGGTGGTGGTCGGCGACTTGCGCAATCTGACCGGGCAGAGCGTGCTCGACGATTCGCTGGAGCAGGCGTTCCGGATCAGCCTGGAGCAGTCGCGCTACGTCAACGTGCTGTCCGATCTGAAGGCGCGCGACACCCTCGACCGCATGCATCGCAAGCCCGACACCGTGCTCGACCGCGCGATCGCCTCGGAGATCGCGCTGCGCGACGGCGCGCGCGCAGTGATCTTGCCGACCGTGGCCGAGGTCGGCGGGCGGGTGCGGGTCAGCGCCGAGGTCATCGATCCCCACACCCAGACCACGGTCTACGCCGAATCCGCCGACGGCGTCGGCGCGGCCTCGGCGCTGGCCTCGATCGACGAGGTCACCGGTGTGCTGCGCGGCAAGCTCGGCGAAGCGCTGAAGAACATCGAGAAGGACTCCGAACCGCTGCCCAAGGTCGCCACCGGCAACCTCGACGCGCTGCGCGCCTACGCCCTGGGCAGCAAGGCCTATGCGCACCGCCAGTTCGACGAGGCCTTGCAGTACTTCCAGCGCGCGGTGCAGATCGATTCGAATTTCGCGCTCGCCCATATGGGCGTGATGCGCGTGTACGTCAGCAACGCCGACACCGATGCGGCGCGGCCTTATCTGGAAAAGGCGCAGCAACTGCGCGACCACCTGACTCCGCGCGAAGCGCTGTACCTGGACGCCTGGGCGGCGGAGTTCGGCCCGCAGCCTTCGCTGCGCGCGCCGCCGAAGTGGAAGCTGCTGGCCGGGGTCTACCCGGACTACTTCGCCGGCCGCTACCAGTACGCCTGGTCGGAATTCCTCGCCAACCGTTTCGACAGCGCGCTGGCGGCCACCACCGCGGCGACCGCGCCGCAGGAACCGCTGCGCAACGTCGCCTTCGAACTGGCCGGCCGGGTGCATTTGTCGCAGGAGCGCTACGCCAAGGCGATCGAATCGTTCAAGCAGGCCGAGGCCAGCGGCCACTACCCGCCCAACCGCCGCCACGCGGCCGCGCTGGCGGCGATGCGCCGTTTCGACGAGGCCAACCGGATGCTCGACGCGCTCAGCGCCGACGGCGACATCGGCTCGGCCAACCTGACCGTGCAGTTCGAACGCATCGCCGTGGCCCTGGACCAGGACGACCTGACCCGCGCGCGCGAACTGTCGCGCAAGGCCGCCGAGGCGGCGCGCGACGCCGGGCTGCTGGTGCGGCATCCGATGCGCTTCACCGATTTGCTGGTGCGCAGCGTATCGGGGCAGAACCCGCCCAGCGCGAGCGAGATCGAACAGTTCGCCCAGGGCGTGCTCAACGACGCGGTCAAGCCCGGCAGCGCCGACCAGGACGACTTGTCGGCGATCGCGTTGGCCGCGGTGCGGCTGGCGCAACGCCAGGGCGAGCGCGGCGTCGCCGAACGTTTGCTGCCGCGCGTGGCCGGGCTGGTCGATGTCAGCGGCAACGGGCAATCGCGCAAGCTGCTGCGGATCGCCTATGCCGAGCAGGCGCGCCTGGGCGGCGATCCGCAACGCGCGGTGCGCGAACTGCGCGCTCTGCTCGACGGCAGCGAACCGTTCCAGGCCCGGGTCGCGTTGCGCGATGCGCTGCTGGCGGCCGGCCGGGCAGAAGAGGCGGCGAGCGAGAACCGCTGGATCGCCGACCACCGCGGCCGCGCTTACGCCGAGCCGATCGGCGGCCAGGTCTATCTGGCGATGAACGTGGCCGATGCTGCGCGCGCCCGGCGCGAGGCGCCGCGCACGGCGGCCCTGATCCAGGTGCTCGCGCCGGTCGCCGCCGCGGGCTGAGGCGCCGCATCGGCTTCGACCGGGCGCCGGCGGCGGCGCTGCTCGAGGGTTCGCCGGACCGCAGCGCGATCCGGCGCGATCTGTGCCGCGATCGGACGGCGGCGAGGTCGATACGACGGAGCGCGACGGGCGGTTCCGTCGCGGCGGCAGGCTCCCCGGCCCGGCGCCGCGCGGAATCGCCGATGCGGTTCAGCTCAGCGTGCCGCCGCCCGAGCCGATCGTGCCGCCGGGGCCGACGGCGCCGGCCGCGGTGGCCTGGACATGGCCGAACTCGAGCACGAACACCACCGTGTGGGTGCCGGCCGAAGTGAAGTAATCGCGCAGCACGTCGCGCGAGGCCTGCAGTTCCTCTTTGCTCGCCAGCAAGCTGACGTTGAGGCAGCTGCCGCCGGTCAGCGCGGCTTCGCTCTGCAGCGGCGCCAGGCCGACGCTCTGCAGCGCCCCTTCGGGGTTGCTGGCGAAGAGTTGGCGGAACTGGTCGTCCGAGCTCAGCAAGTCGAGCAACTTGTCGGCGATTTCGGGCGCCAACGGCGGATGCCCGCCCTGGCCGGTGTTTTCGATGGACATCTGTTTCCCCTTGTGAAGATCCGTCTTGGATCTGTCTGCGGCGGAATTTATCCCTGATATGGAGCGACTCACAACCTTCGGGCTCCACAGAGCAGTCACGCGAAAGCGCAGAACGGTCGGCCAATGGCGATCCGATGAACGCGTTCAGCTAGCTGCCTGCGGCATCGCCCGGCATCATGGCGCCTGCCGGCGCGATTCGCGCGCCGCACGCGCCGCGCGGCGGCGGTCCTACCACCACTCGGGGCGTTCATGCGTATCCGCCGTTGCAGCGTGCTGTTCCTGGAGCCGCGCGAAGACGTGGCGTTCGATCTGTCGTCGCTGTTGGCCGGCGGCGCCGGGTTGGCGCGGCAGCGGCGCTGGCTGGCGCTGGCCGCGCACCTGGACGGCGAGATCGAGATCGATGCGGCGCAGCGCGAATTGCTTGGCCGGATCAGTCCGGGCGAATGGAGCGAGGCGGCGGCTTTCGACGCCGATGCGGCGACCTTGGCGGGCCTGCTCGACGCGGGCCTGGTGCTGAGCGACGGCGACCCGCCCGCGCGGGCGGCGCTGCGCGAGCGCGACGAACGCCTGCGCGAGGCGCATTGGTGGCCGGCCGCGGCGATGATGCACCGGCTGGCGCGCTGGCAGGGCCTGGACAGCGTCGGCGCGATGGAGGCCAACCAACTGCACACCGCGCCGGACCTGCGGCGTAAGCTCGGCGCGCCGCCGGCGCATGCGCCCTCGCGCGCCGATGCCGGGCCGACGCTGGCCCTGCCGCGCGTCGGCGACACCGACTTCGACCGCCTGCTCGCGCAGCGCGCCACCTGCCGCAACTTCGATCCCGAGCGCGCGCTGAGCCGCGAGCTGTTCGCGCACATGCTGCAGCGCGTGTTCGCCGCGCAGTCGATGGTCGCCGTCGCCGACGACACCGTTTTCCTCAAGAAGCACTCGCCTTCCGGCGGCGGCCTGCACCCGACCGAGGCTTATCTGATCGTGCAGCGGGTCGACGGCATCGCCCCGGGGCTCTATCACTACCACCCGGTCGAGCACGCGTTGGAGCCGCTGCCGGCGCCCGAAGGCGAGCTGCATGCGTTCGCGCTGCGCGCCCTGGCCGGCCAGCACTGGTTCGCCGACGCCGCGGCGATGGCGGTGTTGACGCCGCGCTACGCGCGCAGCTTCTGGAAATACCGTTACCACGCCAAGGCCTATCGGGCCCTGGTGCTGGACAGCGGCCACCTGTCGCAGACCCTGTATCTCAGCGCGACCGAGCTGGGCCTGGGGGCGTTCGTCACCGCGGCGATCAACGAGGTCGATATCGAGCGCGCGTTCGGCCTGGACCCGCTGGTCGAAGGTCCCTTGGCGATCTGCGGCTTCGGCTGGCGCGGCGAACGCATGCGCAATACCGAGTTCGATCCCAGCGGCGCGATCTGGCCGCGAGCGCCGCAGTAGCGCGCAACGCTGCGTACCGGCCGCGGCGAGACGACGCACACGGGACGATGTCATGCTGTAGCTCCGTTGCGACAGGTGCGCGCGCATGTGGCCCGACCGCCGTATCCAGGACTTGTTCGGCATCCCATTGCCGATCGTGCAGGCGCCGATGGCCGGGCCGAATCTGGCCGAGCTGGCGATCGGCGCCATGCAGGCCGGCGCGCTCGGCTCGCTGCCGTGCGCGATGCTCGGCGTCGAGCAGGCGTTGGCGCAGTGCCGGCAGGTGCGTGAGGCGACCGCGGCGCCGCTGAATCTCAATTTCTTCTGTCATCGGCCGCCCGAGCCGGACCCCGCGCGCGAGGCGGCCTGGCGCGATCGGCTGGCCGGCTACTACCGCGAATACGGCCTGGACCCGGCGATGCCGCTGACGCCGTCCGTCCGTGCGCCGTTCGACGAGGCCTATTGCGAGCTGGTCGAGCAGGTGCGGCCGCAGGTGGTCAGTTTCCATTTCGGCCTGCCGGCGGCGCCTTTGCTCGAACGCGTGCGTGCGGCCGGAGCGCGGGTGATCTCCTCGGCGACCACGGTGGCCGAAGCGCGCTGGCTGGAGGCGAACGGCTGCGATGCGATCGTCGCCCAGGGGGCGGAGGCCGGCGGCCATCGCGGCGTGTTTCTCTACGACGGCCCGTTGCAAGACGGCGTCTCGACCCAGCTCGGCCTGTTCGCGCTGTTGCCGCAGGTGGTCGATGCGGTGCGGGTGCCGGTGATCGCCGCCGGCGGCATCGGCGATGCGCGCGGCATCGTCGCCGCGTTCGCGCTGGGCGCAGCCGCGGTGCAGCTGGGCACGGCGTATCTGTTCTGTCCCGAAGCGAAGTTGTCGCCTATGCACCGTCAAGCCCTGCGCGAGGCGCGCGACGACGGCACGGCGCTGACCAATCTGTTCACCGGCCGGCCGGCGCGCGGGATCGTCAACCGGCTGATGCGCGAACTCGGCCCGATGTCGCCGCTGGCCCCGGAATTCCCGCTCGCCGGCGGTGCCTTGGCGCCGTTGCGCGCGCAGGCCGAAGCCGCCGGAGGCGCCGATTTCACCCCGCTGTGGTCGGGGCAGGCGGCGCGGCTGGGGCGGGATCTGTCGGCGTACGCGCTGACGCGCAGTTTGGCCGAGGAGAGCCTGGCGATGCTGGCGCGCGCAGCGGGTTGAGCGGGCCACGCAGGGCGCAGCGAAAGCGAATGACGACAACCCCTTTTTAAAAGGAGGAAGCCGCTCGAGTTGCGCGAACCCGTAGGCGCTTGTCATCCGCCGCCGGATGCCTTCCCCCCAAAAAAGGGGGAAGGGCGATTCGCTGCACCGCAGCGCCGCGCTCGGCGCGCCATGCCTCAGGCCTTCGGCAACTCCGGCAGGCCGAGGTCGCGGATGACCGCATCCAGGTGGCCGATGGTGCTGATGTTCGCAGGCACCTTCACCGCCATGCCGTTGCCGCCGTGAATGAACTTCTCCGGCCGATAGACCGTGGTGTCGCCGCCGAACTTGCCGACGTCGCCGTCGATGTCGTCCAGGGCGTGGTGCATCTCATCGCGCAGCCGCTCGAGCTTGCCGCTGTCCAGCCCCTTGATCCAGAGCGCGAACTTCTGCTGGTCCGCGGGGTCGTCGAGCTTGTAGCCCTTGTCGCTGGCATAGCGCGCGAGCAGCGTCACCGGGCTCCAGCCTTCGCCGCTCTGATCGACCAGCGCCGTGGAGGCGGCCTCGCCGAAACCGGCATGGCTCAGGAACTTGGCCGAGGTTTCGTTCATGTGCGCATTGGAGTGATCGACCCGATCCTTCATGGTCAGGCCGATGGTGCCGATCGCGACCAGAGCGATGCCGACCGGTCCCAGCCAGCTGCCGGCGCCGAGCGAAGCGGCGAGGCTGGTGCCCGACAGCGCGGCCATGGTGCCGCCGACGCCGCTGACCGCGTACAAGCCGGCGCGGACGTTGTCTCCTGCGGAGTAGCTGGTCGCCGCCGCCCAGTAATCGAGCCCGGCGCTGAGGTGGCCGAACACGCGGTCGGCGCGGGTCATCCGGCCCGGATCGAGGCTGGTGTTGTCGTTGGCGCGGTTGCCGGCGCCGAAGCGGCCCAGGGCCGAATTCTCGGCGACCATGCCCAGGCCGACCGCGAGCTCGGTGCCCTTCTGGCCCAGCGAGGCGGCGTCGACGATGGCCTTGATGTCGTTGCGGTTGGCCAGGGTGAACTGGCCGTCGTTGGCCTTGCCCTGCGAATTGAGGTAGCCGATGGTGGCGAAACCGACCCCGACCATCCGCAGCACCTGGCCGACCGGCTGGTTCTTCTCGAAGGTCGGGCGATGGCCTTCGGCGGTGAACCGCTTGTCGACGTTGTCCATCGCCTCGGCGTGGGTCTTGAGCTTGTCGACGATCTGCTGGGTGCCGTCGCCGGCCGCCGGCAGGCTCTTCTTCAGCTCATCGACCAGCTTGACGTAGCTCTGGTACTTGCTGCTGTCGACGTCCATGCCCAGCGCCTTGACCAGGGTCGGGTTCTTGAGCCGCTCGATCGCCTGCTCGGCTTGCTGGATGCTGGCCGGGTTGCGCGGGTCGTAGTTCTGCGCCGCCGAGAGCACGTCGTTGCGGATGTAGGCGTTGGCCAGTTCCTTGGTCAGCTTCAGCCCCTGCTCGCCGAGCTTGGCGTCGTAGGCGTTCTTCTGCATCAGCCGCTTGCCGGCCTCGGTGTCGATGTATTCCGGATGCTTCTTGAGCGCCAGGCTGATCGCGTACGAGGACTTGCTGTCGCCGAGGATGCCCTCGATGGCCTTGTCGGCGGCGGCCTTCTGGTCCGGCGGCAGGTTGCTCAGGCTTTCGATCTGGTCGAGCAGGGTCTGGCCGCCCTGGGCGACCTTTTCCTCCATCGCCTGGATGTTCTTTTCCCAGTTCGGGTCTTTCTTGAGTTTGTCGGCGGTGTAGTCCTGGATCGCCTTGTTGAGCTGATCCGGCGTCATCGAGCCGCCGTGATTGCTGATCAGCCAGGTCAGCTCGTCGGTGGCCTTGGCCAGCTTGTCGACATCGCCGTTGAGGCTGCCGGCATAGGTCTTTACGCCTTCGATCGCGGTGGCGGTGATGCGGTCGCCGCCGCCGGCCTTGGCGATCGCGACCAGCAGGTCGGGACGCGCGCCGTCGGCCACGGCGAGATGGATCTGGCTGGCGTCGACCGGCAGGTCGGCCATGCGCTGGACCACCGCAAGGCCGTCCGCCGTGTTGCCGACGCGTCCGGCGATTTGCACCAGGGCGGTGGTGCCTTCGATGCCCAGACGAATGCTGTAGCCGTCCTTCTCGGCGCGCTGGAAGAAATCGTTCAGGGCATCGACGCCGCGTCCGGCCAGTTCGTTGGCGACGCGCGGATCGGCCTTCTCGACCAAGGCCTGCAACTGCAGCAGGCTTTCCTTCGGCGGTGCGCTCGCGCCGTTGCGCGCGTTCTCCCATGGCTCGCCCTGCAGCGGCTTGGTGAACGACGGCACGATCTTCTCGTCCATCAGCTTGTCGAAGCCCGGGCTGGACAGCAACCGCGACTGCGCCTCCGGCGACAGCTTGGACAGATCGCGGCTCAGCGATTCGACCGCGCCCTTGGCGTCGCCCATGGCGTTGGCGGTCGACAGCGCGGTGTCGACTTCGTGCTGCACGCCGAAGTCCTTGACCGCGGCCTCGGCCGCGGCCTTGCCGGCCGGGTCGTTTTCGTAGCGCTTGATCACCGCCGCGCCGTACTGCTCGATCGCCTTGCTGTCGAAGATGTCGCCGGTCGGGCGCGAGTGCGCGGCGAATTCGGCCTTGATCTCGGCGCCGATCGCGTCGCGCAGTTCGGTGCGCGCGGTATCGGCCTGGCTGGCGTAGCCGCTGCGCAGCGGCTGATAGTCCGGGTCGTTGTGGTTGCGCTGGTAGCCGCTCTCGAATGCGGTCAGATTGTCCTCGGCAGTGAGGTACTTGCTCATCGCCTGGTCGCTCTTGCCCTGCTCGGGCGTGGCGTTCGGCGCTGCCTTGGGTGCGGCGTGCTGCTTGATCGTCGGCACGATCAGACTCTGGCCCGGCTGCACGTCGCCGGCGTCGATCTGGTTGCGGTCCGCGATGTCCTGCGCGGTGACCGGCGCTTCCGGCGTGCTGTACTTCTGCGCGATCGACTCCAAGCTCTCGCCGTTTTCGACGGTGTGGAATTGCTCTTGCGGTTGCGGCGGCGGCACCGTCTGCGCCGGCTGCTGGAAGTACTGCGGGTAGTAGGAAACGCCGTCGAGAGTCGGGAAGCCCATGGGGCGATCGCCTGCGCTGAGGGGAGGTCGGCGGATTAGAACAACAAGCGAAGGGATCGACTAGCTAGGGAGATCACGGATACCGTTTGTCATCGAAACGACATGTTTTCGAGATGTTTCCGCACGATCGGATGTGTAGCGAATGCGTGCGTTCGCGACTCGCGTCACGGACGCATCGACGCTCGCGGGCGTCGGCTTGTGTTCGAAGAGGCTCGCTGTGCAGGCGCTTCGTCGCGTGTCTTCGCGATGCCTGCCTCGCCACGGTCGAGCGCGCACGGCGCACCGGCCCGGCCTGCGACGGCGGTGGATGGCGTGCCGGCGAAAGGCTCAGGCATCGGCAACGGAGCGCTGCCGTCGCCGGCACGTTCGGCGCCGTCGCGACGTCCGGTGCGGATCGGGCGCCGCGCACCGGCCGGCCGCGGCTCCCGGCTTGCCGCGCCGCGGTCGGGCCGGCTATCAGCGCTCCTGAGCGGGCTGCTAAGCTGGGCCCGACCCCGACAAGGACGAGGTGTTTCGCCCGGACGGACGCACTCCGCGCTGGGCCCATATCCGCATGAGGCAGGTGGCAGATGAGCAAGCTTGGGGTCGCGGACCGGCACAGCGTGCGGGTCTGCGGGCAGCGCGCCTGCGCCGGCGGACGCCGGCCCGCGCGACCGGACGATGCGATCGCCCCCGACGGCCCGGGGCCGGCTGCCGGCATGCCGGCGGATAAGGACTAGGGGCGGCGCGATGCCTGGATGGGCCGAGGCGGTTCGTTGTCGTCCCCCGGTGCGGACTCGCGCGGCGGTGTGGCTGGGCGCCTGGATCGCCGTCGCCGTGTCGAGCGTCTGCGCGAGCGCGCAGGCCGCGGCCCAGTGCGACCCGCCGCGGGCCGCCCGGACCTTGCCGCAGCCGGCCTTGTGCCTGCAACGGGCCAAGATCGCGCCTACCGCCGCCGACGGCGGCGCCGCGGCGCTGTTCGCGCAGGCCAAGTCGCAACTCGAGGCGGGACGTCTCGACGAGGCCGAGCGCGCGCTGGATTGCGCCGAAGCGGTGATCGGCAACCCCGGCGACGCCGGCCTGCGTTACGAGCTGGTGCGCCGTCGCGGCATCCTCGACTTCCGTCGCGAAGCGGTTCCGCAGGCGCTGACGCGCTTCGAATGCGCGGCCGCCCTGTCGGCCGAACTCGGCGATCGCGCCGCGACCGCGCGCGACCTGAGCAACGTCGGCGCGGCCTTGCGCCGGCTCGGCGATTTCCGCGGCGCCCTGCGCAGCCTTACCGCGAGCCTGGACATCCAGCGCGCGCGCGGCGAGGTCTCCGGCGCGGTGCTGAACAATCTCGCCGACGTCTATCGCGAACTCGGCGAAACCGAACCGGCGATGCGCTACTACCGCGATGCCCTGGCCGCGTACCGGGCCAAGGCCGAGCCGGTGGAAGCCGCGCATGTGCTGGAAACCATGGCCGAGGTCGCATTGGACACCGGCGATGCGCGCCAGGCCTCTGCCTGGTTGCAGGAGGCGCTGGCGGCCTATCGCGCCGACGGCAACCGGGTGTACGAATTGCGCGTGCACGACGGCCTGACCCGGGTCGCGCTGTCGCAGGGCGGCATCGCCCAGGCGCAGCGCTGGAGCGCCGCCGCGTTGGCCCTGGCCGACGCCTGGAAGCTGCCATTGCCGCCGGCGCTGCAGCTGCAGATCGCGCGCACCGCGCAGTTGTCCGGAAACACGGCGGTGGCCGCGGCCCGATTGCGCGAAGCCTTGGCGGCGGTGCCTGAGGGCGATCCGATGCGGGTGGCCTTGCTCGAAGCGCTGGCCGCCGCTCAGGAAAGCGCCGGCGAGGCCGCCGCGGCCAACGCCACCCTGCGCGAAGCGCACGCCAAGGCGATCGCCCTGGCGCGCGCCCAGCACGACCGTCAGTTGGACTGGTTGCGGGTGCGTTTCGAATCCGCTGAGCAGCAACGCACCATCGCCGCGCTGGAGAGCGAAAACCGACTGCGCAGCGCGCAGTTCCAGCAGCGCACGCTGATGCTGTGGTTCGCCGGAGCGGCAGGGTTGGCGGCGGTGCTGGGCGTGTGGTTGCTGTTGCAGCGGCGGCGCCAGCGCGAGCGCTTGCGCGAGGAGGCGCGGCGCGTGCGCCACGAGGAGGAGCTGGCGCGCTATCGGCGCGAGGCCGACGCCCTGGCCGAAGACCGCAGCCTGCTGCAGGCCCTGCTCGACAGCCGCGACGACGCGTTGTGCCTGCTCGATGCGGAAGGCCAGGTGCTCGCGGTGAACCGCGCCGGCCGCTTGCGCCTCGGCGCCGGCGACGAGGAGGGCCTGGTCGGGCAGCCGCTGGCGGGGTTTTTCGACGAGGCCGGCGGCCATGCCCTGGCCTCGGCGCTGGAACGCATGGAAGACAGTGCGGCGCAGCGCCTGTCGCTGGCCACGCGTCAGGGCCGGCCGTTGATCGCGGCATTGGAACCCTGGTCGGGCGGCGACGGGCTGGTGGTGCTGGCGCTGCAACCGAGCGACGCCGCTACGACGGCCGGCGCGCCGATCGCCGCAACGGCCGCGACGGATGCGACGGATGCGACGGATGCGACCGGCGCGGAGCCCGGTGTCGTGGTCGGCGCGGCGTCCGTCGCGGCCGCCGACGGCGCCGCCGACGCGGCGATGCGCGACGGCTTCCGCCGCAGTCTGGTCGAACTGATGTTGGCCACGCTCGAAGCCTGGGAACGCGCCACCGGCACCGGTCGCCTGGAACTGGCGGAGAAGAGCCGGATCTGGCGGGTCAACATCGACGACGGCCGCCTGCGCGCGCGGGCGCTGGAGCGTTATCTGGCCGTGTCCAAACTGCCGCGCAATCCGCGCTGGCGCGACGTGCTGCGCTCGGCCTACTACGTACTGAGCCGTTGCGACGGGCTGCCGGCCGACAGCCGCGCCGCCTTGCAGCAACGCGTCGATGCGGTATTGGCCTATACCCGTCGCGACGCGATGGTGTGAGCGGCGTCCCTGCCGCATCGGTTCACTTGGCCGGCCGCGGCGGACACACCGCGCAAACGCCGGTGGCGCCGTCGTCGAGGCGATACTCGGCGTGGTGGCCTTCGCCGGCATAGCTGTCGGGGCCGAACACGAAGGGCACGGCGTCCTTCAGCGGCGTGACGATCTTGCAATAGGCGGCGAGCGTCGCGCTGGCGGTCAGCCAGTCGTCGTGCTCGACGATGCCGCACTTGTCGGCCACTTCGCGCAGCTCGTCGCCGTCGAACTCGAACTTGGCGACGATCTCGGCTTCGCGCTTGCTGTCCAGGCACCAGTCCGGCGGCAGGGTTTCGTGCGCCCGGGCGCTGGGGACGAAGGCGATGGCGGCGGCAACGGCGACGATCAGGGGAGGTAAAGCACGGATGCAAAACATGAGCACTTCCTGTGGCTGGGAGACCGGTCCAGGGTAGGTGGCCGCGGCGCGCCGAAGCCAGCGCAGCCGCGGGTATAAAACGGGAATAAAACGGCCTAAGGCTTTGTTTCTTATGGGGCGCACCGCAGTCGGCATGCTCGTCGCTTACCGCGCACGTTGTCGTCGTGGCCGCGCGCCGCGGCGGCGGCGACCGATGTCGCTGGTTCTGGGGCGCGTGGGGCGGGGTTGCCCGGATCGGGCATGCGACGGGCAGGCGCCGGTGAGGCGTTACGGCGGAGCGGCGATGGCGCGCGCCAGGACCTCGAACACCCGGCTGTCGGCGGATTGGGCGACGTTGAAGCGCAGGAAATCGCCGGCGCTCTGCGACTGGCTGAAGGCATTGCCCGGCGCCAGGACCACTCCGTCCTTCAGGCAGGTACGGGCGATGGCGGCGGCGTCGCTGCCGTCGGGCAGCCGGCACCAGGCGAACATGCCGGCCTGCGGCCGCAGCCAGGGCTCGATGCCGAGCGCCTGCAGCCGGCTCAGGGTTTTGTCCATCGCCTCGGCCAGGCGCAGCCGCACCGCCTCCATGTGCCGGCGATAGCCGGCGTCGGTCAGTGCGGTCAGCACCGCGTCGGCGGCCAGGCGTCCGCCGCCGAAACTGGTGGCGATCTTCAGGTCGGTCAGGCCCTCGATCCAACCGGCCGGCGCGGCGATGTAGCCGCAGCGCAGCGAGGCGGAGATGGTCTTGGAGAAGCTGCCGATATGCGCCACCCGCGCCAGACCGTCGAACGCGGCCAGGCGCGGCGCCGGCGCGAGCTCGAAGTCGGCGAAGATGTCGTCCTCGACGATCGCCAGCCCCGCCGCATCGGCGAGCTTGAGCACGCGATGGGCGACCACCGGCGACAGCGTCGCGCCGGTGGGATTGTGGATGCCGGAGTTGGTGATGTAGAGCCGCGGCGCATGCTCGCGCAGCGCAGTCTCGAAGCGCTCCAGGTCCGGGCCGTTGGCGGTGTAGGGCACGCCCACCACGTGCGCGCGATGCGCCTTGAGCAGGGCATGGAAGTTGAAATAGCACGGATCGTCGACCAGCACGGTATCGCCCGGTTCGAGCAGATAGCGGCAGATCAAGTCGATCGCCTGAGTGCCTGATTCGGTCAGCAGGAGCTGTTCGGGCGCGGCTTCGACCCCGGTGGCGGCCAGGCGCCGGCACAGGAAACGGCGCAGCGCCGGATGGCCCAGCGGCGTGGCGTAGTCGGTCAGCTCCAGCGTGTCCGCCCGCGCCAGCGCGCGCAGGGCGCGACGCATTCCCGCTTCGTACATCCACGACGCCGGCAGCCAGCCGCAGCCCGGCTTGAGCGATCCGGCACCGGTTTCCAGCGCCTGACGCGAGACCCATAACGGGTCGATCGCACGGTCCAGCCGCGGGCCGATGTCGGTCAGCGCCAGGGGCGCGGCCGGACCGGCGACGTAGAAGCCCGAGCCCGGACGGGAGGCGACCGCGCCTTCGGCGGCCAGCCGCTCATACGCCTCGACCACGGTCGAGACCGACAGCCGCATCGCCCGCGCCTGGGCGCGCACCGAGGGCAGGCGCGTCCCCGGCAGATAGGCCCGGGCGGCGATCTTCGAACGGACGTCCGCCATCACCGCGGCGATGCGCGTGCCCTTGCGTTGCATCCGATCTCCTTCGACTGTGCTGGTTCTATTGCCATAACAGTCACTTCGAATTGTATTGGGATTGTGCCTGTTCGAGCCGACCGCCGGGTGATTTGCTGGGCGCCGGCGATGAAGGAGTCTTCGGTGAAAACGAGCACCCGCGGCTGGATCAACGGTTTCATCGGCGTGGCCATCTTCGCCGGCTCGCTGCCGGCGACGCGGATCGCCGTCGCCGATTTCGATCCGACCTTCCTGACCTGCGCGCGGGCCACCATCGCCGCCGTGCTGGGCCTGGCCCTGCTGGTGCTGTTGCGGCAGCCGCGGCCGCAACTCGCGGACCTGCCGTCCATCGCCGTCACCGCCCTGGGCTGTGTGGTCGGGTTCCCCTTGCTGACCGCCCTGGCCTTGCAGCACGTGACCGCCGCGCATTCGATCGTGTTCGTCGGCCTGCTGCCGCTGTGCACGGCGGTGTTCGCGGTGCTGCGCGGCGGCGAGCGTCCGCGGCCGCCGTTCTGGCTGTTTTCGCTGCTCGGCAGCGCGTTCGTCGTCGGCTATGCCGCCTGGGGCGGGATCGAAACCTCGCTGCGCGGCGACTTGCTGATGCTGGCCGCGATCGTGCTATGCGGCCTGGGCTACGCCGAAGGCGCACGGCTGTCGCGCACGCTGGGAGGCTGGCAGGTCATCAGTTGGGCGCTGGTGCTGGCGCTGCCGGCGATGCTCGCGATCACCGTATGGACCACGCCGGCCTCGTTGCGCCACGTCGGTGTACCGGCCTGGCTGGGGCTGGCCTATGTCTCGCTTTTCAGCATGCTGATCGGTTTCGTGTTCTGGTATCGCGGCCTGACCCAAGGCGGCATCGCCGCGGTCGGGCAATTGCAGTTGCTGCAGCCGTTCATGGGCCTGGGCCTGGCTGCGTTGCTGCTGCACGAAAACGTGAGCTGGACCATGCTGGCGGTGACGCTGGGCGCGGTGATCTGCGTCGGCGGGGCGAAGAGGTTCGCCCGATAGCGGTCCGCAGCGTCGCAGCATCGCTGAGTGATGGACGATGCGCGTAGCCGGCGGGCCGCGATCGTCCGGCCGCAATCGTCCGGACCATGAGCGGGCACCGCTCGCGCTACGCGGCCTGTGGCGCATGGGCGCTGCCGCGTTCGCCGCGCCGGTAGCCGATCGCTTCGGTCAGGTGCGCGGTGGCGATGCTTTCGCTGCCGGCGAGGTCGGCGATGGTGCGGGCGACGCGCAGGATCCGGTGCAGCGACCGCGCCGACAATTGCAGCCCTTCGACCGCGCGCTCGAGCAGGGCCTGATCGCGCGCGGTCAGGCGGCAATGCGTTTCGGTCTGGGCTTGGTCGAGGCGGGCGTTGGGCTGGCCGGCGCGCGCGTGTTGGCGCTCGCGCGCGGCGAGCACGCGTTCGCGCACGCAGGCGCTGCTCTCGCCTTCGGGCTGGTCGGGGCGCAGTTGCGCCGGCGGCAGTCGCGGCACCTCCAGGTGCAGGTCGATGCGGTCGAGCAGCGGCCCGGAGATGCGCGCGCGGTAGCGGCGGATCGCTTCCTCGGCGCAGCGGCAACGGCCGCTGCTGTCGCCGGCCCAGCCGCAGGGGCAGGGATTCATCGCCGCGACCAATTGGAACCGCGCCGGAAACTCGGCGCTGCGCGCCGCGCGCGACACCGTCACCGTGCCCGATTCCAGCGGTTCGCGCAGCACTTCCAGCGCGCGCCGTTCCCATTCGGGCAATTCGTCGAGGAACAACACGCCATGGTGGGCCAGCGAGACCTCGCCGGGACGCGGGTCGGCGCCGCCGCCGATCAACGCGACCGCGCTGGCGGTGTGGTGCGGGGCGCGGAACGGGCGCTCGCGCCAGCGCGCCGGGTCCAGGCCGCGACCGTCCGCGCGGCCGGCCACCGAAGCCACGGCGGCCGTTTCCAGGGCTTCGTCTTCGCTGGCTTCGGGCAACAGGCCGGGCAGGCGCGAGGCGAGCAGGGTCTTGCCGCAGCCGGGCGGACCGATCAGCAGCAGGTGATGCGCACCGGCTGCGGCGATCTCCAGCGCGCGCCGCGCCTGCGCCTGGCCGCGCACGTCGCGCAGGTCCGGTCCGGGTGCGTGCTGCAGCGGCACGGCCTGCGCCAGCGGCAGGGTTTGCCGGCCGGCGAGTTGGCCGCAGACTTCCAGCAGCGTGCGGCCGGTGCGCGCTTCGACCCGGCTGGCCAACGCGGCTTCGGCGCCGTTGCCTGCCGGCACGATCAAGCGCCTGCCAGCGGCCGCGGCGGCCAGCGCCGCCGGCAACACGCCGTCGACGGCGCGCAGTTCGCCGGTCAGGCCGAGTTCGCCGAGGAACTCGCATTCGCCCAACGCGTCGAGCGGAATCTGGCCGCTGGCGGCGAGGATGCCGAGCGCGATCGCCAGATCGTAACGGCCGCCGTCCTTGGGCAGGTCGGCCGGCGCCAGATTGACGGTGATGCGCCGCTGCGGAAACTCGAAGCGCGCGCATTGGATCGCCGCGCGCACCCGGTCCTTGGCTTCGCGCACCGCGGCCTCCGGCAGGCCGACGATCGACATCGACGGCAGCCCGCCGCCGAGGTGCACTTCGACCCGCACCGCGGGCGCGCGTACGCCGCTGCGCGCGCGGCTGTGGACGAGGGCGAGGTTCATCGCCGGTTCCTGGCGGGCGGCGGCGGGCATCGTGTAGGCATGGTCCGGTTCCGATGACGATGGCCGCAGTCTGGGCGAGGGCGCAGTTCGATGCCGTCGGTGGCTGCGGCGCGCGGTCGTCGGAAAATGCCGCATCGCAGTGTGCGGCGGCGAGTGTGGCGCCGGAGCAAGCGCTGCGCGGGGAGAGGCGATGTTGCAAGCGGCGCGGCAGGCGGATTGCCGCGGCTGCGTCGCGCGCGGGCTCGCTCGGCGATAGCCGCGCTGGGCCATCGTGAGTTTCGTCGCGGTGGCCTGCATCGCGGGGGCAGGAGGACGCGAGTGTTCGATGCCTCGATGGGCGGCGAGTGAGCGTTGTCTTTTTTGCGCCTTCCTTGGCCGCAACTCAGGCCGTTCGCGCGCGGCAGCGATGACCGGCGACGGTCGCTACAGGGTGCGGCAAAAGGCCGCATCGCCGCAGATTCGGCCGCCGCGCGCGGGGCGAGGGGAAGAAGGAGGAGGGCACCGGCACCGCCGATGCCCGTGGGCGGGCGCCTGTCAGCGCCGCGACGGCGCGATGCCGTCGGGCGTCAGTGCTGCGGCGTCGACGCGTTGTCGAGCTGGGCTTCGAGTTCGGCCACGGTGCGCTGCAGTTCTTCGAGTTTCTCGCGCGTGCGCAGCAGCACCGCGCGCTGGACTTCGAATTCTTCGCGGGTGACCAGATCGAGTTTGGACAGGCCGGTCTGCAGCACCGACTTGAAGTTCTGTTGCAATTCCTCGCGGCTTTCGCGCAAACCCGGCGGAACCAGGGAGCTGAGGCGGCGGGCGAGGTCGTCGATGGCGTTCAGGTCGATCATGAGGGGAAGTGCTCCTCCGGCAGGACGCCAGTGTCGGCGTCGGACCGGGGCGACGCCGTCGGCCGAGGCCGCGGCGGGCTGTGGGAAAAGTCCGGAGTGGATGAGGCGGTCACTACATCATGGCGCCGACGCGGCCGGCAAGCCTTGGTTCGGGCGGTTCGCCGGAGTCTTCATCCAGCGTTGCCATCCTCCGACGCATGCCGCGCAGGCGATGTGAACGCCGTCCATCCCGCCGCGCGACGGCGGGCGGCCGGCGCGCGGCTAGGTCGCGGCGCGCCGGCGCGCTATCCTGCGCGCCAGTCGCCGCACCGATCCGGGTGCGGCGGACGCAATCGGCGCGGTGGAGACAGGCGTATGAAGATGGTCATGGCGGTGATCAAGCCGTTCAAGCTCGACGACGTGCGCGAAGCGCTCGCCGAGGCCGGCGTGGCCGGCATCACCGCTACCGAGGTCAAGGGCTTCGGCCGCCAGAAGGGGCATACCGAGCTCTATCGCGGCGCCGAGTACGTGGTCGACTTCCTGCCCAAGATCAAGCTCGAGGTCGCGGTCACCGACGATCAGGTCGAAACCGTGGTCGAGGCGATCATGAAAGCGGCCGGCACCGGCAAGATCGGCGACGGCAAGATCTTCGTCTGGGATCTGGAACGCGCGGTGCGCATCCGCACCGGAGAGCTGGACGGCGACGCGTTGTAAGTCGGCTGCGGCGTCGCCGTAGCGCGCCGTTTCGCTCAGGAGAAGACGTCGATCGATCGGCGCTCGCGACAGCGCTCCGGGGCATCGCGGGCCCGTGCGCGCAGAGATCGTTTCGAACGCCGTTGGCGCACGGGCGCGTGTGCGAGCGACAGTGTTTGCGCGGACGATTGTTTCGCGGGCTGCGGCGGGCGGCGGCGCGGCCGGGGGAATGCGGTCGCGGTTTGCGCCGCTCCTCGCCCGTGCTGCGCGGTGATCGGGGATCGCCGGAGCCTTCAATCCTCGCGGTCGGCGTCGAGGAAGGCTTGCAGGGCCGGCGCGCGCGGGCGGTTGACCAGTTCCAGCCGGTACAAAGGTCGGTTCAAGGCCCGGTCTTGGTCGCCGTCTCCGCCGTCGAAGCCGATCGTGCGTACCCGGCGCATGGTCGCCAGGTCGGCGATCACGGTTTCCGGCAGCAGCGCGATGCCGGCGCCGGCGGCGACCGCGCGCGCGATCGCCTCGTTGCTGCCGATCTCGATCACCCGCGACGGGACGATGGCATGGACGGCGAACAGCGATTCGGCGACCTGGCGCGTGCCCGATCCGGGCTCGCGCAGCAGCCAGGTCTGCCGCGCCAGTTCCTCCAGCGAGGGTCGGCGGCGTGCGCCGAGCGCGCTGCCGGAGGCGGCGATCAGGCGCAGCGGTTCGCTGCGCCACAGCGTCGACTCGATGCGCGGGTCTTCGACCCGGCCCTCGACGAAGCCCAGGTCGACCGCGCAATCGATCACCGCGCGGCTGACCTCCTCGGTGTTGCCGACCACCAGTTCGAAGGCCAGGCCCGGGTGGCGGCGCACGAACGGGCCGATCCGCTGCGGCAGCCAGTAGCCGGCGATGGTGGTGCTGGCGCCGATGCGCAGCCGGCCCTGGCGCAGCTCGACCCGGTCGCGCACGTCTTCGATCGCGATCCGTTCCAGGGCGAAGATCGCCCGCGCATGTTCGAACACCGCCCGGCCGTGTTCGGTCAGGCGCACCCCGCGCACCGCCTTGGCGTCGCCGCCGCTGCGTTCGATCAGCGGCAGGTCGAGCTGGTGTTCGAGTTCGCGCACGGCCTTGGACACCGCCGACTGGCTGACGAACAAGGCCTCGGCGGCGCGCGAGAAGCCTTGCTGCTCGACCACGGTCAGGAATACGCGCAGCAGGTGCAAGTTCATTGCATGAGTCCAGCTCATGGATACTTGAATTATATGTATTGGACTCCCTGAACGGGCAGGCCTACCGTGGCGCCAGTTTCCGCGGGAGCCCGCCACCGTGTCCGCCCTGAATCCGACCTCGTCCGCCCCCGCCGCCCCGCTCGGGGTTCACCGGCAGCGCGGGTTCTGGCCGGGGCTGGCGCTGACCGGCGCGATCGCCGCCGCGGCGATGGGTCTGGCCACGTTGCCGGCGCTGCAAGGGCTGGGCTTGAGCGCGCTGACCCTGGCCATCGTGCTCGGCATCGCCGCCGGCAACACCTTCTTCCCGGCGCTGGCGCCGGCCACCGGCAGCGGTGTGGACTTCTGCAAGGCACGGCTGCTGCGGCTGGGCATCGTGCTGTACGGCTTCCGGGTCACCTTCCAGGAAATCGCCGGAGTGGGCTGGGCCGGGCTGGCGATCGATGCGGTGGTGGTGGCGAGCGTGTTCGGCCTGGCCACCTGGCTGGGCACGCGCTGGCTCAAGCTCGACCGCGAGACATCGATGCTGATCGGCGCCGGCAGCGCGATCTGCGGCGCGGCGGCGGTGATGGCGACCGAGCCGGTGGTGCGCGCGCAAGCGCACAAGGTGTCGGTGGCGGTGGCGACGGTGGTGGTGTTCGGCACCGTCGGCATGTTCGCGTACCCGTGGCTGTATCCGTATCTGGGCCTGAGCGAACACGCTTACGGCGTCTACGCCGGTTCGACCATCCACGAAGTCGCCCAGGTGGTGGTGGCCGGGCGCGCGGTCGGCGAGACCGCGGCCTCGGCGGCGGTGATCGAGAAGATGCTGCGGGTGATGCTGCTGGCGCCGTTCCTGTTGCTGCTGTCTTCGCGCGTCGGCGCGGCCGACGGCGCCGCGCGCGCGTCGAAGATCGTGGTCCCCTGGTTCGCGCTCGGCTTCGTCGCGGTCAGCGGACTGAACTCGCTGCATCTGCTGCCGGCGACGGCGAAGGCGGCGATCGTGCAGCTCGATACCGTGCTGCTGGCGATGGCGATGGCGGCGCTGGGGCTGCGCACCCATGTCGGCGCGATCAAGCAGGCCGGCGCCAAGCCGATGCTGCTGGCGGCGATCCTGTTCGGCGTGCTGACGGTGGGCGGGTATGCGCTCAACGTCGGCGCGGCGAAGCTGTTCGGCTGAGCGGCGAGGGCGCAGCGACGCCCGCCGGCCTGGCGGACACGGCGCATCGCCACGGGCGTGCACGCGCTGTCGGCATTGGCCGGCACGTGTTCGCAGCGCAGGCTGGCGCTCGTATCGTCGACAAAGGGCGCCGTCGCAGCGATCCACGCGGATCGCTGCGATCGCTCGCGATCGCTCAGAGCGCGAGTTCGATGACGCCGCAGGCCTGGCGCGCGCCGGCATTGCCGGTCGGCTGGCTTTTGTAGTCGTCCGGTGCGGCGTGAACGATCACCGCGCGGCCGGCGATGTCGTCGGCCGCGCCGCCGCCGAGCGCGACGCCGCTGGCGTAGGCTTCGACCTTGGCCACGCCCTTGGCATCGGCGACCAGATTGTTCATGTCGCCGGCGTGATGGGCGCCATGCTCGACCTGGCCGTGCGGTTGCCCGGCCGGATTGAAATGGCCGCCGGCGCTGCTGGCATCGGCGGCGCTGCAATCGCCTTTCTCATGGATGTGGATGGCATGGGTGCTGCCGGGTTCCAGTCCGGCGATCTCGCCGCTCACGTACATCCGGTCGCCCTTCGGACGCACGACCAGCTTGCCGCTGACCCGGCTGCCGGAGGCCGGCATCATCTCCACCGTCGCGGACGGCGCAGGGGCGGGGCGGCTGGCCTGGCCGCTGCAGGCGGCGACCCCGAGCGCGGCGACGATCGAGGCGGAACGCAGAATCTGGGACATACATACTCCTGTCGGCTGTGACTCAAAGCGTGCGGGCGCATCGGTCGCCGTCGCCGCTCCATCCAACGCCGAGGCAGGCCGAAACAGCGGGGCGCTGCTTGGCAGGCGAGTCGCGCGCCTGCATCGGTGTGCGTGAGGAGATGCCGAATGCGAGTTCGGGCCGCCGATCGCCAGTGCGATGCGGCGGCTTCGTCGAGTGCCCGGTGTCTGCCGGCTACGATGCGGGGCGATTTCCCATTTGGGAAATAGATTGTTTCAACGGTACATATGCATGGGCTCTATCGGGCTCGCGCGCCTGAAGTCGCACAATCCAAGCGCCCGCACACCTCTCGCGAGCGGTGCGAGCGCAAAAGCGGTTCGCGCAGTTTGGCGACCGAGGCCGTCGAGCCGTTGGCGCGGTTGCGTGCGTGCGCGGCGGGCACGCAATACGTGCATTGCGTTGCGCAAGGCACGGTTTCGGACGGCGCGGAGCCCGGCGCCTGCCGGACTCGAGTGCGTCGTCCGGCGCCGCATCGGCGCCGGACGGGCGGCTGCGGCGTTTACTCGCCCAGCGCTTCGGCGACGAAGGCCGGAGTCGACAGCGCGCCCTGGTGGATGCCGGCGTTGTAGTACTGGGTCGCGAAGCCCTTGGCCTGTGCGTCGGCCTGGCGGAATTCGAAGCCGTCGCCTTTGCGCGCCAGGGTGCAGCTCCACCAGCCGGTCGGGTAGCACGGCTGCGGGAACGGCAGGGTTTTGAAGGTCCGGAAGCCGGCCTTGCCCATTTCGGTGCGCATTTCCTGGATCAGCTTGAGCAGCATCAGCGGCGACTCGGACTGCTGGACCAGGATGCCGTCCTCGCGCAGGGCGCGGAAGCAGCTGTCGTAGAAAGCCTTGTTGAACAGGCCTTCGGCCGGGCCGACCGGATCGGTGGAGTCGACGATGACGATGTCGACGCTGTTGGCCGGACGGTTGGCCATGTAGGCGATGCCGTCGTCGAACAGCAGCTGCGCGCGCGGGTCGGCGTTGCGCTCGCACAGTTCCGGGAACCACTTCTCGGCCATGCGCGTGACCTGCTCGTCGATGTCGCACTGCACGGCCTCTTCGACACCGTCGTGCTTGAGCACTTCGCGCAGGGTGCCGCAGTCGCCGCCGCCGATGATGACCACGTTCTTGGGCGCGCGATGGGTGAACAGCGCCGGGTGCGACATCATCTCGTGATAGAGGAAGTTGTCGCGCGTGGTCAGCATGACCGCGCCGTCGATCAGCATCAGGTTGCCCCAGTCGGTCGTCTCGTAGATCTCGATCTTCTGGAACGGCGACTGCACCTCATCGAGCTTGCGGGTGATCCGATAGCCGATCGACGAACCGGTCGGGTCGAAGTTTTCGTAATGCCAGGAGGTGTTGCTGCTCATGCCGATGGATTCCGGTGACGGGACGCGCTTCCAGGGTAAGCCGCGCCGATGACGGTGGCGCGGCGGGAAGGCGAGGGGGCGATATTGTAAGGGACTGTAATGCAGGCGCCTGCGGCGGCGGGCGCGGTCTATGATGACCGCATTCAGGGAAAGGGGGAGCGCCGGGATGGCGACCATGGAGCGGTACCGGCAGTTGGTGGACCGGCTGGAAGCGCAGGCGCAGCGGGCGCCGGGGACGTACAAGTTCAAGCTCGGCCTGCTGGCCGCACTGGGCTTTGCGGTGTTGGGCGGCAGCGTGCTGCTGGCGCTGGGCCTGTCGGTCGGGCTGGTGGCCGCGCTGGTCGCGATCAGTCCCTTGCTGCTGCTCAAGCTGATCAAGGTGGTGTGGATTCCGGTCGCCTTCGGCGGCTTCATGCTCAAGGCGCTGTGGGTGAAGTTCGAGCCGCCGGCCGGCCACGCGCTGCAGCCGGGCGAGGCACCGGCCCTGGAAGCCGAAATCGAGCGCCTGCGCCGCGAGGCCGGAGCGCCGCCGTTGCGCGCGATCCTGCTCGATTCCTCGCTCAACGCCGGTGCGGCCAGCGTGCCGCGCGCGCTCGGCCTGCTCGGCCACGAGCACTATCTGGTGCTCGGCCTGCCGCTGATGCGACTGCTCGACCGCGACCAGCTCGCGGCGGTGATCGCGCACGAGTTCGGTCATTTCGGCGGCGGCCACAGCCGGTTTTCCGGCTGGATCTACCGCGTGCGCGCCGGCTGGTACCGGGTGCTGCACGGCCTGGCCGAGCGGCGCTCCTGGACGACCGCGGCGTTCGTGCGCTTCTTCGGCTGGTACGCGCCCTACTTCGACGCCTACAGCTTCGTGCTGGCCCGGGCACAGGAATACGATGCCGACGCCACCGCCGCGCGGGTGGTCGGCGCGGCGCCGCTGGCGCAGGCTCTGCAGCGGCTGGGCTTGAGCGACGCGCGCCTGGAGCGCGACTTCTGGCCGGCCGTGCAGGGCCGCGTGCCGGCCCAGCCCGAGCCGCCGGCGCTGTTGTTCCGCGACATGGCGGCCGACCTGGCCCAGCCGGACCCGCAGGCGCCGGCGCGGCTGCAGGAATTGCTGGGACGGGCGCCGGACCTGGACGACACCCATCCGACCCTGAGCCAGCGTCTGCAGGCCCTGGCGCAGACGCCCGCGCCGCCTGCGGCGCCGGCGGCCGATGCGGCGCAGGTCCTGCTCGGCCCGCTGGCCGACGCGCTGGAGCGGCAGTTCAGCCGGGAATGGCAGGAACAGGCCGGGCCGCAGTGGCGCGAAAGCCACCTGCGGCATGCCGACGATCAGGCCCGGCTGAGCGAGCTAGACGCGCGCGCGGACGCGCTGAGCGGCGAGGAGCGTGCCGAGTACGCTTCGCTGGTCGAGCAGTTGCGGCCGGACAGCGATGTCGGCCCGCTCTATCGCGCCGCGCTGCAGGCCCTGCCGGAGCACGCGCTCAGCCATGGCCGCTACGGCGCCTGGCTGCTGGCGCGCAACGACGTCGCCGGCGTCGACCATGTCGAGCGCGCCATCGCCCTGGACCCGCGCCTGCTCGAGTCCGGCCTGTCGGTGCTGGAGCGCCATTACCGCGAGATCGGCGACCGAGCCGGCCACCAGGCCGTGTGGCGTCGGATCGAAGCCTTGCAGCGCCAACGCGCGCTGGCTTTGCAGGCGCGCGAGCAGATCGGCGCCAAGGACGAGTTCCTGCCGCATGCGCTGGCGCCGCAGGCGCTTGCCGTGGCCGTGACCGGGCTGCAACGCGCCGGCAACGTCGCCCGTGCCTGGATCGCGCGCAAGGCGATCCCGGGCGACGACAGCGGCGTGCCGCATTACGTGGTGCTGGTGAAAACCCGCGGCTGGCGCTGGAGCCAGTCGGGCGCGCTGCAGAAGGTGGTCGACGCGATCGAGCTGCCGGGCTCGTGCATCGTCCTGGACGCCGGCGCCGAACGGGCCGTGGCCAAGCGGATCCAGGCGTTGGGCGGGCCCGACTACGTCCGCGGCTGAGCGCGGACGCCCCCGCCGGGCGGGACCCGGGGGGCGGACGACGCTAGAATGCCCGCTCCTCCCCGCACGCTGGTAGCACGCCGATGTCCGACTGGTCGCTCGATCAGGCCCGCAAGACCTATTCGATTCCGCATTGGTCCGAGGGCTATTTCGACATCGACGGCGCCGGCCGCATCGTGGTCAAGCCGCGCGGCGAGCGCGGCCCGACCGTGGTCCTGCCCGAGGTGGTCGATGCGGCGCGCGCCGCCGGCGCCAAGCTGCCGGTGCTGGTGCGTTTCCCCGACATCCTCGGCGACCGCCTGGGCAAGCTGCAGGCCGCGTTCGCCCAGGCCATGCAGGACTGGGACTACGCCGGCGGCTACACCGCGGTGTACCCGATCAAGGTCAACCAGCATCACGGCGTGGCCGGCACGCTGGCCTCGCACGCCGGCGACGGCTTCGGCCTGGAAGCGGGCAGCAAGCCCGAACTGATGGCGGTGCTGGCCTTGAGCCGGCCGGGCGGGCTGATCGTCTGCAACGGCTACAAGGACCGCGAGTACATCCGCCTGGCCCTGATCGGGCGCAAGCTGGGCATGGAGACCTTCATCGTGGTCGAAAAGCCGTCGGAGCTGGCGCTGGTGTTCGAGGAGGCCAAGGCCCTGGGCGTCAAGCCCGGCCTCGGCGTGCGCATGCGCCTGGCTTCGCTGGGCGCCGGCAAATGGCAGAACAGCGGCGGCGACAAGGCCAAGTTCGGCCTCAGCCCGCGCCAGGTGCTGGATCTGTGGAAGCAGTTGCGCGACAACGGCCTGCAGGACTGCCTGGGCCTGCTGCACTTCCACATGGGCTCGCAGATCTCCAACGTGCGCGACATCGCCAACGGCATGCGCGAGGCGACCCGCTACTTCGTCGAACTGTCCAAGCTCGGCGCCAAGGTGCGCTACATGGACGTCGGCGGCGGCTTGGGCATCGACTACGAAGGCACCCGCTCGCGCAGCTATTGCTCGATCAACTACGGCGTCAACCAGTACGCCTCCAACATCGTCCAGCCGCTGGCCGAAGCCTGCCAGGAATACGGCCTGGCGCCGCCGCGCCTGGTCACCGAATGCGGCCGCGCGATGACCGCGCATCACGCCGTGCTGGTCGCCAACGTCTCGGAGATCGAGGAGGCGCCGGAAGGCCGGGTACCGCCGGCGCACGAGGACGAGCCGGCGGTGATCCGCCATCTGCGCGAGATCCACGACGAACTCGACCAGCGCCCGGCGGTGGAACTCTTCCACGAGGCCCAACATCATCACGGCGAGGGCCTGTCTTTGTACGCGCTGGGCCAGATCGACCTGACCCATCGCGCGCGCATCGACGACCTGTTCTACGCCATCGCCCATGCGGTGCGCGCGCGCCTGGACGTGGGCGAGCGCAGCCATCGCGACCTGCTCGACGAGCTCAACGAGCGCCTGGTCGACAAGTACTTCGTCAATTTCAGCGTGTTCGAGTCGATGCCGGACGTGTGGGCGATCGACCAGGTGTTCCCGATCGCGCCGATCGAGCGCCTCGACGAGGCGCCGTCGCGGCGCGGCGTGATCGCCGACCTGACCTGCGACTCCGACGGCAAGATCGACACTTACGTCGAAACCGAGGGCCTGGACAGCTCGCTGCCGCTGCACACGCTCAATCCGGGCCAGAGCTACCGGCTCGGCTTCTTCCTGGTCGGCGCGTACCAGGAAATTCTCGGCGACATCCATAACCTGTTCGGCGACACCGACGCGGTCGAAGTGCGCGTCGACGGCGACGGTTACCGGCTGGCGCAGCAGCGCCGCGGCGACACCACCGACGTCATGCTCGACTACGTCGGCTACAAGCTGGCCGACCTGCGCGCGACCTACCGCGCCAAGGTCGCGGCGGCGAACCTGCCGGCCGACGAGGCGCAGCGCCTGGACCAGGCGCTGGAGGCGGGGCTGACCGGCTATACCTATCTCGACGACGCGCCGCTGGCCTGAGGACGACACGATGAACCGCTATCTGGTCATGGCCATGCGCCTGCCGCAGTTCGACACGGCGCAGATCGGTCCGCACCGCGATTTCCTCGACGGCCTGCGCGATCGGGGCCGGCTGGAGCTGGCCGGCGGTTTTTCCGACAAGAGCGGCGGGGCCTACGTGCTGCGCGCCAGCGACATCGACGAGGCGCGGGTGCTGGCGTTCGGCGATCCGCTGCACCTGACCGGCTCGTCGCGGATCGACGTGTTCGAGTGGCAGGCGGCCTGAGCGGCGTCGGACCGGTTTCACCGAATCGGCGCTGAAGCGTTCACGTATCCGCACGGCTGCGGTCCGCGGACCTGGGCGCGCCGCCGCCGTCCATGAAAAGATCGGCGTGCGCGCCGGCCGTGTCCGGTCCGGTTTCGCGGTCGATGCTCCATTCAGTTTTTGCAACATAAGCGCCCGCACGGGCAGAAGGTCGAAATGAAAGCAGGGGTGATCGGTCTGGGAGCGATGGGCGCGCCGATGGCGCGGCACGTTCACGGCAAGGGCATGCTGACCGCGGTCGGCAATCGGACGCAGGCCAGGGCCGACGCTTTGGCGGCCGAGCTGGAGGTGCGCGCGGCCCGCTCCGCGGCCAACTTCGCCGACTGCGACGTGGTGATCCTGTGCGTGTCGCTCGACGCCGACGTGTTGGAGAACGTGACTGCGCTGGCCGAGGTGCTCAAGCCCGGCGCGATCGTGGTCGATCACTCGACCGTGTCGGTGGAAACCGCGCGCCGTGCGGCGGCGCTGCTGGCGGTGCACGACATCGGCTTCCTCGACGCGCCGGTGTCCGGCGGCGCCGAGGGCGCGCGCAACGGCAAGCTGTCGATCATGGTCGGCGGCGACGCCGCCCAGCTCGAGCGCGTGCGCGAGGTGATCGGCGCCTATGCCGCACGCATCACCCACATGGGCGAGACCGGCGCGGGCCAGGCGACCAAGGCGGTCAACCAGGTGCTGGTGGCCGGGATCAACGAAGCGGTGTGCGAAGGCCTGGCCCTCGGCGAAAAGCTGGGCCTGGACGCGGAACGGCTGCTGCCGACGCTGATGGCCGGCGCGGCCGGCAACTGGTTCCTGGAAAAGCGCGGCGAGACCATGCTGCGCAGCGAATTCGCGCCGGGCTTCAAGTGCCTGCACATGCTCAAGGACCTGCGCATCGTCCACGGCATGGCCCGCGACAGCGGCGTGCGCACCAACACCATCGAGCAGGCGCTGGCCGACTACGCCGAACTGATCGAGCGCGGCTACGGCGAAGCCGATACCTCCGCGCTGATCGCGCTCAAGCGAGGCTGAGCCGCATCCGGGCGAAGGCTGCGGCGCGCGCGCGCCGCAGCGACCGGTTCAATGCGCCGGCGCGCCGAACCGGCCGCGGCCGAGGCGTTCGCCGAGCACCGCGCCGACGAACGCGGCCACCACGGTCAGCACGATCGCGATCGCGTTGTAGCGCAGGGCGCCGAACATGCTGCGCATGGGCGGCGGGCTGTCGGGCAGGGCCATCGATACCACCGCGAACAGGGTCAGGGTCCACATCGCGACCATCAGCAACAGGGCGATCCAGCGGAATTGCGCATGGCGCGCGATCGCGCCGCCGACCCCCATCGCCACCAGGGCCGCGGCGATATCGAGCAACGGAATCGCGCCGGCACCGGTTTCGATCATCTGCCGGGCGTCCAGGCCGGACAGCTTGGTGACCATCGCGAACAGCAACAACAGGCCTGCCGCACCGAGGCAGCCGTTCAATACGCGCTTGTTCATTACTTCCCCAACGACGACTAGCCGGCGAAGTCTAATAGGCCGGAAGTGACGATCAGGGTGACCGACGTCGCGCTGTGACGGCGCGCACTGCCGGAAGGCGTCACTGCGCCGACGTGCGGCGTCACCTCGGCGGCGCCGGGCGCTGCCCGGACGGCCGATGTCGTCCGCGTGCGGTCGACGAAAAAACAAAGGCCGGCGCTAGGCCCGGCCTGTACGTCGTTCGCGCTGCGGCGGCGCTTACTGCACCTTGATCGCCATCCCCGGCAGCCCGCCGTCGGCGAGCTTGCGCTTGGCCTCGGCCAGGTCGCCGGCGGTGCCGTAGGGCCCCATGCGCACGCGGTAGACGGTCTTGCCGCCGATCTGCGCTGACTCGACCCGGGCGCCGAGACCGAGCATGGCGATCTTGGCCTTCATCTCCTCGGCCTGGCCGGACGCCTGGAAGGCGCCGGCCTGCAGCAGGTAGCGGGTCTTGTCGTCGATCGCGGCCGCCGCGGCGTCCGGTTTGGCCGCCGCGCCCTGGCTAGCCGAGACGCTCGGCGGCTTGGGCGTCGCGCCGACGGGAGCGGACGCCGCGATCTGGGCGGCGGCGTTCGGCCGTGCCGGCGGCGGAGCGATGGTGTCGACCGGCTTGGGCAGGCTGGCCGTGGCCGGCGCGTTCTGCGCCGGTTGCGCGGCGGGCTGCGGATTGGACGCGACCGGCGCCGGCAACGGCCGGGCCGGTGTCGCCGCCGGCGCGGTCTGGCCGGACGAGCCGTTCGCCGCGATCTGGGTGGCGGCGGCCTGGTTGGCGCGGCGCTGCTGCGCGGCGCGGCGCTGCTCCTCGGCGGCCTCGGTCGCAGCGAGTTCGGCATCGCTCATCTCGACTTCCTTGCCCGGCAGCAGGGTGTAGAAATCGTAGTCGGTGTCCTTGGCCTCGGCGGCCTTCGGCTCGGCCTTGGCGGCCTGCGCGCGCTCGCCGGCGGCCGCGCGCGCAGGCGTATCGCCTTCGGGCGCGACGGATTCCTCGTCGGCCGCCACCGCCGCCGGCTGGGCGTCGGGGTTGGGCTGCGGACGGAAGAAACCGTCGCCTTCGGACTTGAGGAACTTCGGCGCGACCAGGATCAAGACCACGCCCAGCAACAGCCCGAGCACGCCCCAGGCCCAGCCGGGCAGGCTCTCGTTGCTCTGATGGTTGCGCTTGGCCTGGGACTTTCCGCGACGTGCAGCCACTTACATCACCTCCGGGGCCTGGACCCCCAATAGCTCGAGACCGTTCGCCAGGACTTGCTTGGTCGCCATCGCCAGGACCAGGCGCGCATGGCGTTGATGGGCGTCGTCGACCAGGAACTGGTGATCGTTGTAATACGTCTGGAAGGTCTGCGCCAATTCCAACAGATAAGCGGCGATCTGGTGCGGTTCCAGGTCGCGTCCGGCGGCCGCGACCACGTCGCGGTAGCGCAACAGGGTGACCACCAGCTCGTGCGCGGCGGCGTCGTTCAGGTCCAGCGGCTGGGCCAGGCCGTCGGCCTGATCGTAGCTGAGGCCGCGTTCGGCCAACTGACGCATCAGGCCGCACATGCGCGCATGCGAGACCTGGACGTAGTAGACCGGGTTGTCGAGCGATTGCGAACGCGCCAGGTCGATGTCGAAAGTCAGCTGCGAATCGGGCTTGCGCGCGATCAGGAACCAGCGCACCGCGTCGCGGCCGGCTTCGTCGATCAGATCGCGCAGGGTCAGGTAGCTACCGGCGCGCTTGGACAATTTCACTTCTTCGCCGCCGCGCATCACCGTGACCATCTGGTGCAGCACGTACTCGGGCCAGCCCGGCGGAATGCCCTGGTCGAGCGCCTGCAGGCCCGCGCGCACGCGCGCCAGGCTGCCGTGGTGGTCCGAGCCCAGTTCGGTGATCGCGCGCTCGTAGCCGCGCTGCCATTTGCTCAGGTGGTAGGCGACGTCCGGCACGAAGTAGGTGTAGGTGCCGTCGGACTTGCGCATCACCCGGTCTTTGTCGTCGCCGAAGTCGGTGCTGCGCAGCCAAAGCGCGCCGCCTTCCTCGTAGGTGTGGCCGTGCGCGACCAGCTCGCGCACGGTCTCCTCGACCTTGTTCTGCTCGTACAGCGAGCTTTCCAGGAAGTAGACGTCGAAGCCGACGCCGAACGCGGCCAGGTCCTCGTTCTGTTCGCGGCGCAGGTAGGCCACGGCGAACTGGCGGATCGCGTCGAGGTCGTCGATGTCGCCCTTGCCGGTGACGGCGTGGTTCTCAAATTCGACCGTGGCGCGGTCCAGATAGGCGCGGGCGACGTCGGCGATGTAGTCGCCGTTGTAGGCCGCTTCCGGCCAGCCTTCGTCGCCGGGCTTGAGGCCGCGCGCGCGCAGCTGAGTGGAGATCGCCAGGTTGTTGATCTGCACGCCGGCGTCGTTGTAGTAGAACTCGCGCGCCACGTCCCAGCCGTTGGCGGCGAGCACGCGGGCGATGCAGTCGCCGATCACGCCGGCGCGACCGTGGCCGACGTGCAGCGGACCGGTCGGATTGGCGGAGACGAACTCGACCCCGGCGCGGCGGCCGCCGCCGCTGGCGTTGCGGCCGTAGCCGGCGCCGTCGGCGAACACTTCGCCGAGCTGGCGGCGCCAGGCGGATTCGTCGACATGGAAATTGATGAAGCCCGGCCCGGCGATCTCGACCCGGGCGATGTCGGCGTTGGCCGGCAGCGCATCGACCAGCTTCTGCGCGATCTCGCGCGGATTGGCGCGCGCCGGCTTGGCCAGCAGCATCGCGGCGTTGGTCGAGAAGTCGCCCTGGGCGCGGGTCTTGGGACGCTCGATGACGAAATCGGGCGCAGGCAGATCGGCCGGCAGGGTGCCGGCGGAGCGCAGGGCGTCAATGGCCTGCGCGACGAGCGCTTGAAGGGTGGCTTTCACGGGAATGGGCGTGTTCGCGGGCGTTACGGAACCGGGCATTTTACTAGCTTCCGCCGCTGCCCGGGGCGGCGGCGACGGCGATAGAAGTGAGGACACAGGGGTGAGGAATGAGTGAAGACCGGCTCTTCCGACGCCGGCCCGCGATCGCTGCGCTGCCGGTCATGCCGAGAATGCGGTGCCCGACCCGGAGCGTACCCGCACCCTCGCCTTTGCCCGCTCGTCTCCCGTTGGCGTCGGCGCTCGCCCCGTCCGTCGTTCCTTCCGCCATGCCCCCGGCGACCCGCCCGCTACGGCCCTGCATTCGTTCGTCGCCTTACATCCAGCCGCGCTCGGCCATCGACACCGGCCGACCGTCGCCGACCACGAAGTGATCCAGCAGGCGCACGTCGACCAGGGACAGGGCATGGCGCAGCCGGGCGGTGACCTGGCGGTCGGCCTGGCTGGGCTCGGCATTGCCGCTGGGGTGGTTGTGACCTACGATGACCGCCGCGGCGTTGCGTTGCAGCGCGCGCCGCACCACCTCGCGCGGATGCACCTCGGCGCCGTCGACCGTGCCCTGGAACAGCTCCTCGAAGCCGATCACCCGGTGCCGCGCGTCCAGGAACATGGCCGCGAACACTTCGTGCTGCAGGCCGCGCAGGCGCTGGGCGAAATACAACCCGGCCGAGCCGGGGTCGGACAGGGCCGCGCCGCGTTCGAGCTCGGCGTGCAGGCTGCGCGAGGCCAGCTCCAGCGCGGCCTTGAGCGCGCAGGCGCGGGCGGCGCCGATTCCGCGCATGCGCATCAGCTGGGCCGGCGGCTGTTCGAGCAAGGCGCGCAGCGGGCCGTGGCGGCTGAGCAGGCTGCGGGCGGTGCCGACCGCGTCCTGGCCGCGCAGGCCCGAGCCGAGGAAAATCGCCAGCAGCTCGGCGTCGGACAGCGCGCCGGCGCCGCGGGCCAGGAGTTTTTCGCGCGGCCGTTCCGCGCTGGGCCATTCGTGGATTCTCATGCGCACAGCCTCCGCGGCGCCGGCCGGGGCGGCCATCGGGCGGATCCGGCGCATCGGGTAAGCTAGGTGCCCGGAGCGGGGTAGGGATCGGCCGACGCGAGTGCCGTCGCGACCGCATCACGTTCCCCCGCTCAGTGTCCGTTGTCCGAACCGTATCGAAGAGCCCCTGCCGAACATGGCGCCAGATTCCCAACCCACGCTGCACGACCAGCGCATCCTGCTCTGCGTCTGCGGCGGCATCGCCGCCTACAAGGCCGCCGACCTGGTGCGCCGCCTGCAGGATGCCGGCGCTCAGGTGCGCGTGGCGATGACCGAGAACGCGACCCGTTTCGTCGGCACCGCGACCTTCCAGGCCCTGTCCGGCCATCCGGTGCGCACCTCGCTGTGGGACGAGGCGGCGGAGCTGGCGATGGGCCATATCGAACTGGCGCGCTGGGCGCAGCGGATCCTGATCGCGCCGGCCACCGCCGACATGATCGCCAAGCTCGCCCACGGCTTCGCCGACGACCTGATCAGCACCCTGTGCCTGGCGTCCGAGGCGCCGGTGACCATCGCGCCGGCCATGAATCATCGGATGTGGGGGCACCCGGCCACCCAGGCCAACATCGCCACCTTGCGCAGCCGCGGAGTCCGCTTCTTCGGCCCCGGCGAAGGCCGCATGGCCGAACCCGAATCGGGGCCGGGCCGCTTGCTGGAACCGCACGAGCTGGTCGCTGCGCTGGCCGGAGCCGGCGCATGAGCGGCGGCGAACGCGACCTGCGCGACCTGGCCGGTCGCCGGCTGGTGGTCAGCGCCGGGCCGACCTTCGAGGACATCGACCCGGTCCGCTTCATCGGCAACCGCAGCAGCGGCAAGATGGGTTTCGCCATCGCCGAGGCCGCCGCGCGCCGCGGCGCCCGGGTGACCCTGATCGCCGGCCCGGTGTCGCTGCCGACCCCGGCCGCCGTGGAGCGCATCGACGTGCGTTCGGCGCGGCAGATGCGCGAGGCCGTGATCGGCGCGCTGCCGGCCGACGCCTACATCGGCGCGGCGGCGGTCGCCGACTACGCGCCGGCCGAGGTCGCCCCGGGCAAGATCAAGAAGAAGGAAGAGCAGCTGACCCTGGCGCTGGTGCGTACTCCGGACATCCTGGCCGAGGTCGCCGTGCACGCGCAGCGGCCGACCCTGGTGGTCGGTTTCGCCGCCGAGACCCACGACGTCGAGTTCTACGCCCGCGGCAAGCTGGAGAAGAAGCGCGTCGACCTGATCGCCGCCAACCGCGTCGGCGTCGCCGGCAGCGGCTTCGAAAGCGACGATAACGCCCTGACCGTGTACTGGATCGATGGCGAACGCGCGCTGGGGCCGGCGCCGAAGACCGAGCTGGCCGACCGCCTGCTCGACCTGATCCTGGAACGCTGGCCGGCCTGACGCCGCGTCAGCCCGCTTTCCGCCGCCCGTGCGGCCCGGGGCCGGCGCCGCAGCGCGGGCCGGACCGACTCTTTTCTCTCAGCGGAACGCTTTCGATGCACCACACCCTGGAAATCAAGATCCTCGACCCGCGCCACGGCGGCGAATGGCCGCTGCCGAGCTATGCCACCGCGGCCAGCGCCGGCCTGGACCTGCGCGCTGCGCTGGACCAATCGCTGGTCCTGCATCCCGGCGACACCGCCCTGGTGCCCTCGGGCCTGGCGATCCACCTCGGCGACCCTGGCCTGTGCGCGGTGATCCTGCCGCGCTCCGGGCTGGGCCATAAGCACGGCATCGTGCTCGGCAACGGCACCGGCCTGATCGACGCCGATTACCAGGGGCCGCTGCTGATCAGTGTGTGGAATCGCGGCCGCGAGGCTTTTACGATGCAGCCGGGGGACCGTATCGCCCAGCTGGTGGTGCTGCCGATCGTGCGCGCCAGCCTGCAGGTGGTGGAGGAGTTCGAAAGCAGCGAGCGCGGCGCCGGCGGCTTCGGCCATACCGGCGTGCGTTGAGCGCAAGGCGGGCCGGCGCCGGGGGGGGCGATGGCACGCAACCTGCTAGGAATGTGCGGGGCGCGCGGCCTGCTAGCTCGGCGCGAGGCGTAGTCGACGGAATCGGTCGCCGCCTCCGGTGCACACTGAACGGGTCGTGCGCGTAGCACAGACAGGGGAAAGGATCTTGGAATGGTCGATCTGAAGATGGAAAAACCGCAGATCAGCGCCGCGCAGCTCAAGCCGGCGTTGGTGCCGTTGGCGGCGGTCAGCCTGGTGCTGGCGCTGTGGTTGGGCTGGAGCGGCGTGCAGCAGCATGTCGACACCCAGCGCCGCGCCGACATCAGCCAGTTGCGCGACCAGGCGGTGGGCGAGGCGCACAACGCGCTCGGAGTCGAGCACAAGCGCTTGCGCGAGCGCCTGGCCGCGGCGGACATGCAGGCCGCGCTGCAGGCCGGCGATTTCGCCGCCGCCTCGGCGCAGCTGACCCGCGGCTGGGCCGGGGCCAGCGAGGGCGAGGTGTTGGCTCAGGATCTGGCCCCCGATTACGCCCAGTTGCCGAAGGGCGGCTACGGCCGGCTGGCGGCGATGGAAGCGGCGATGGTCGCCGACAAGCCGATGGCCTCGATCGTGCGCGCCGGCGGCAAGCCCGTGCTGGCCCTGGCCGCGCCGGCCCGGGTCGGCGAGCAGTTGGTCGGCGTGGCGTATCTGCAGCTGCCTTTGCAGCGCATCAGCGCCGCGCTGGAGAACGCGCCGGTCGACGGCAGCAGTTACCTGGCCCTGCGCCAGGGCGGATTCAGCGTGATCGAGCGCGGCGACACCGCGCTCGGCAACGGCGCCGAAGCGCTCGCCGCCAAGATCCCCGGCAGCGACCTGCGCGTGGCGGCGGCGGTGCCCGACGTGGCCGGCGGGCCGTTCGGCCTGGGCGCGATTCCCTGCTTCATCGCCGCGGTGATTTTCGCCGTGCTCGGGTTCGTGCTGGCGCGCCTGCGTCAACGCTTCAACGCGCCGCCGCCGGCGGTGGACGAAGGTCCGGTTCAGACGCTGGCTGAGACCATATCGGCCTCTCCCCAGCCGGACGCTCACGACATGACCCCATCCTCGCAAGCCGCCGCATCCGGTCCCTTGGCCGTCGATCCGGGCATCTTCCGCGCCTACGACATCCGCGGCGTGGTCGGACGCAGCCTCGATGCGGGCGTCGCCGAGAAGATCGGCCACGCCATCGGCACGGTGATGCAGGAGCAGGGGCTCAGCGAGATCGTGGTCGGCCGCGACGGCCGCCTGTCCGGCCCGACGATGGTCGAAGGCCTGATCGCCGGCCTGCGCAAGGCCGGGCGCAACGTCGTCGACATCGGCATGGCGCCGACGCCGGTGGTGTACTTCGGCGCCTATCACCTGCGCGCCGGCTCCTGCGTTTCGGTCACCGGCAGCCACAATCCGCCGGACTACAACGGCTTCAAGATCGTGGTCGGCGGCGAGACCCTGTCCGGCGACGCCGTCACCGACCTCTACCGCCGCATCGTCGGCGGCCGCCTGCACACCGCGCAGGAGCCGGGCCAGCTGAGCCATCGCGACATTTCCGAGGATTACGTCCAGCGCATCGCCTCGGACATCCAGATCGACCGCCCGCTCAAGGTCGTGGTCGACGCCGGCAACGGCGTGGCCGGCGATGTCGGCCCGCGCGTGCTGGAGGCGATCGGCGCCGAGGTCACGCCGCTGTACTGCGAGATCGACGGCGAGTTCCCCAACCACCACCCCGATCCGAGCGAGCCGCACAACCTCAACGACCTGATCAAGATGGTCGGCCGCCTCAATGCCGACTTCGGCATCGCCTTCGACGGCGACGGCGACCGTCTGGGCGTGGTCACCCGCGACGGCCAGAACATCTTCCCGGACCGCCTGCTGATGCTGTTCGCGGCCGACGTGCTGGAACGCAACCCCGGCGCGATGATCATCTACGACGTCAAGTGCACCGGCCGCTTGCCCGGCCATGTCCTGCGCCACGGCGGCAGCCCGCTGATGTGGAAGACCGGGCACTCGCTGATCAAGGCCAAGATGCGCGAGACCGATGCGGAGCTGGCCGGCGAAATGAGCGGCCACTTCTTCTTCAAGGAACGCTGGTACGGCTTCGACGACGGCATCTACGCCGCCGCGCGTCTGCTCGAGATCCTCGCCGCGCAGCCGCAGAGCCCGAGCGAGACCCTCAACGCCCTGCCCAACGGCATCTCGACCCCGGAGATCAAGGTCGATGCACCCAACGGCGACCCGCACAGCTTCGTCGAGCGCTTCCGCAACGAGGCCAGCTTCGACGGGGCGCGGCTGTCCACCATCGACGGCCTGCGGGTCGACTTCAGCGACGGTTGGGGCCTGGTGCGCGCGTCCAACACCACCCCGATCCTGGTCATGCGTTTCGACGCCGACAACGTCGAGGCGTTGAAGCGGATCCAGGACGCGTTCCGCGAGCAGTTGCTGGCGCTCAAGCCGGATTTGGCCTTGCCGTTCTGAGCGTCGTGCCTAAGGCGGCGCCACTGGCGCCGCCGGCGAGGAACCCAGCAAAACGCCGCGGCCTGGCCGCGGCGTTTTCGTTGGGACGACGGCGCCGGCGACGAAACCGTCCGGCCGCCGGCCGCTCGGCTCAGCCTTGGCCGGGACGCTTGCGCATCGACTGGTAGCGCAGCAGGGCGGTGGCCAGGTCTTCGTCGGCCAGGCTGCGTTCGACCAATTGCTGCTTGAGCAGATCCTGCTGGCGCAGCAGCTCGTCGTGCTGGTGGCGGATGTTGTCGGCCAGCGACTTGTCGACTGGCTTGTTGCCGAGCTCGGCTTCGCCGGCCTTGCGCAGCAGGCTCAGCAGGGTCTGGCGACGGCCCTCGATGCCGAGCCGTGAGGCCTTGACCGTCTCGTCGAGCAGGATGATCCGCTCCTGGAAGGAATTGCGCAGCTCTTCCTCGGTCGAATACGACTCGGCCATGGCGTGGTCGCGGCGCTTCTTCGCCTCTTCCGCCATCGCCGCGCTGCGCGCCGCGCGCGCGGCCTGATCGGCGGCGATGCGCTCTTCCGGGGTCAGGGCGCGCCCGACCTGGCCCACCGGCAGACCGCTGCGCGAGCTGATCTCGGTGCGCGCGCTGTCCACCGCCGTGGCCGGCAGGGCGTCGCCGCAGACTTTGCGGCCGCCCTCGTTCCAGCAGTACAGCTTCTTCTTCGCGGTCTGCTCTTGGGCGCCGGCGGCGAACGGCAAGGCCAGCGCCAGCAGCACGGCAGCCGCGGTCAGGGATGGGATTCGGTTCATAGCGCCCTCGTACCGTCGGAACCCGCGGTCATTCGAGCAAAACCAAGCAAGAGTCGGGCCATGGCATGCGCGCCGGTTGCGGCAGCGGTCACGGTTCGATCCCGCGGCGCCGGCGCGCCGGTCGCCGCGGAAGATCGTTCAGGCCGCGTCGCCGCGGCCGTAGGCGGCACGGTAGGCCAGCAAGCGTTCGCGCTGCGTGGAGAATTCCGCGCTTTCGCCGGTGAAGGCCAGCAGGTCGTCGAGACCGGCGATCGAGATCACGGGCAAGCCGTGTTCGATTGCGACAGTTTCTGCCGCCGAGCGTCGGGATTGTGCCGGGTCCACGGCTTCTTGCCGGTCCAGGGCGATGACTATCCCGGCGACTTCGCCGCCGGCCGCGCCGATCAGGCCCAGGGCCTCGCGGATCGCGGTGCCGGCGGTGATCACGTCGTCGACGATCAGCGCCCGGCGCCCGGCCAGCGGCGCGCCGATCAGGGTGCCGCCCTCGCCGTGGGTCTTGGCCTCCTTGCGATTGAACGCCAACGGCAGGTCGCGGCCGCGGCGCGCGTATTCGCAGCCGAGCGCGGTCGCCAGCGGAATCCCCTTGTAGGCCGGGCCGAACAGCAGGTCGAACGGCAGGCCGTGCTGCTCGATCGCGTCGGCGTAGCACGCCGCCAGGCCGGCCAGGCGGGCGCCGGAGTCGAAGCGGCCGGCGTTGAAGAAGTACGGGCTGACCCGGCCGGACTTCAGGGTGAATTCGCCGAAGCGCAGGGCCTCGGCCTGGAGGGCCAGTTGCAGGAAACGGGAGCGGTGGTCGGTCATGGGGCGTCGCGAACGGGATCGGGGGAAGAGGAATCGGCAGCCGGCTGCAGGCGCAGCAGCATCAGGTGCTGCGGCCCGGCGCTGCCGCCGTGGTAGAGCTCGCCGGTGTCGGCGAAGCCGGCCTTGCGGTAGACGGCGATGGCGGCGGCATTGCGGACGTTGACGGTCAGGGCCAGCAGGCGCCGCTGCGGATGGCGTCGGCGCACGTCGTCGCGGCAGGCGGCGATGGCCGCGCGGCCGTAGCCGCGGCCTTGCGCATCGCGGTCGATGACGTAGGAGCGCAGACCGACGCTGGGTTCGGCGAAGGCGCGGCCGGCGATCGCGGCCGTCGCGAAATCCAGGCGGTAGAAACCGACCACCCGCTCGCCGGCAAGGATCGCCATCGCCTCGCTGGCCGGATCGGCCCAGGCCTGATCGAGGTTGGCGCTCGCGTCGCCGACGAAGGGCCATTGTTCGGGCGCGACCTGCAATGCGCGCACCGCCGGCGCCAGCGCGGCGTCGACCGCCACGACGCGCACAGGCGCATCGGCGGTCGCCGGCGGCGGGGCGGTCGGAAAGGCCGGGGGCGAGGACATGGCCGGCATGATACCCGTGCCCGTTGTTATGATCCCCGCACCCCTGACGTGGAGCGCGCATGCGCATCATCAGCTTCAACGCCAACGGTCTGCGCTCGGCTGCGACCAAGGGCTTCTTCGATTGGTTCAAGACCCAGGACGCCGACGTGCTCTGCGTTCAGGAAACCAAGGCCCAGGAGCACCAGCTGGCCGGCCCGGCCTTCCTGCCCGACGGCTACCGCGCTTTCTTCCGCGACGCGATCACCAAGAAGGGCTACAGCGGCGTGGCGATCTACTCCAAGCGCGAGCCGGACGAGGTCCGCACCGCGCTGGGCTGGGCCCCGTTCGACGACGAGGGCCGCTACATCGAGGCGCGCTACGGCAACCTCAGCGTGGTCTCGTTCTACATTCCGTCCGGTTCGTCCGGCGAGCTGCGCCAGGGCTTCAAGTTCGAAGTCATGGAATGGCTCAAGCCCATCCTCGACCAATGGCTGGCCAGCGGCCGCGACTACGTGCTGTGCGGCGACTGGAACATCGTGCGCAGCCGCCTGGACATCAAGAACTGGACCAGCAACCAGAAGAACTCCGGCTGCCTGCCGCCCGAGCGCGACTGGCTCAACGGCGTGTGCGCCGACGACAGCGGCTGGGTCGACGCCTACCGCGCGCTCAAGGCCGAGGGCCAGGACTACACCTGGTGGAGCAACCGCGGCGCGGCGCGCGCCAACGACGTGGGTTGGCGGATCGACTACCAGTTCGCCACCCCGAGCCTGCGCGATCGGCTGCGCGGCTGTTCGATCCTGAAGGAGCCGCGCTTCTCCGACCATGCCCCCTTCGTCGTCGACTATGACCTCTGAGGCCGGCGCCGCGGGCGCGCGCGCGGCGGCGCCGGCGCGCAAGGGCTGGCGCCTGGTGCTGGCCAACCTGCGCGAGCCCAAGGTGCTGGTGATGCTGTTGCTCGGGTTCAGCTCGGGCATCCCGATCTACCTGGTCGGCAACACCCTCGGCTTCTGGATGCGCGAGAACGGCATCGAGCTGTCGACGATCGGCTTCCTGTCCTGGGTCGGCCTGGCGTATTCGCTGAAGTTCCTGTGGGCGCCGTTGGTCGACAAACTCGACGCCCCCGTGGTCGGCCGCTGGCTGGGCCGCCGTCGCGGCTGGATGCTGTTGACCCAAGTGGTCGCCGCCGTCGCCCTGATCGGCATGGCCCTGGTCGAGCCGCGCCAGGGCCAATTGCTGCTCGGCGGAGTGGCGCTGAATCAGTTGCTGGTGTTCGGCGCGCTGGCGCTGGTGGTGGCCTTCGCCTCGGCGACCCAGGACATCGTCATCGACGCCTGGCGCATCGAGAGCGCGTCCAATCCCGAGCAGCAGGGCCTGCTGACCTCGACCTCGACCCTGGGCTACCGCGGCGCCCTGCTGGTGACCGACTCGCTGATCCTGATCCTGGCCGCGCAGGCCGGCTGGTCGCTGTCCTACGGCGCGATGGCGGCGCTGATGGGCGTGGGCGTGCTGGCGACCCTGATCGCGCGCGAGCCGGCCGCGTCGCTGCAGGCCGCGGCCGTGCCGCATCCGGCGCTGTTCACGCTGCAGGGCCTGTTCGACGCCCTGGTCGGTCCGTTCGTGGCCTTCTTCCGTCAGCACGGCCAGTGGGCGCTGCTGATGCTGCTGACCATCAGCCTGTATCGCCTGCCGGACTTCCTGTTCGGGCCGATGGCCAATCCGTTCTACGCCGACCTCGGCGTGGCCAAGGAAACCGTCGGCGCGGTGCGCGGCTCGTTCGGCCTGGTCGCGACCATCGCCGGGGTCGCCGCCGCCGGCCTGACCGCGGTCCGCTTCGGCTTCATTCCGACCCTGCTCGCCGGCGCGGTGCTCGGCCCGGGTTCGAACCTGGCCTTCGCCTACCTGGCCATCCACGGCAACGACCCGGGCGTGTTCACCGCGGCGATGGTGATCGACAACTTCTGCAACGGCTACGCCGGCGTGGCCCTGGTCGGCTACATGTCGAGCCTGACCAACGTCGGCTACACCGCCACCCAGTACGCCCTGCTGAGTTCGTTCTACGCCCTGCTCGGCAAGCTGCTCAAGGGGCTGTCCGGGGTGGCGGTCGAGCACCTGGCGTTGGACCGCAGCCTGCTGGAAGCCTATTCGCTGTTCTTCGTCGGCACTGCGCTGATCGGCGTGCCGGCGCTGGTGCTGTGCATCGTGCTGGCCTTGCGCCGCCCGCCCGCGGCAGCCGGCTGAAGACGGGGCGGCTGAACGGCGTTCCCGTCTCGCCGAAACGGCGGCACGGCGGTGCCGGATCGGCGCGGCGCCGGGGGCAGTCGAGTACCTGAACACGAATCCGCCAACTTTGTGTTGCGGTCGTCAGTGTGCGGTGGCACCTTTCCCGGCAGTGACCGACATCATCCTGCACAACCTCGACGGCGTTTTGGCCGACCGCATCCGTCGGGTCGCGGAAACGCGTGGCTGGAGCCTGCCGCGTACCGCGCTGTACCTGATCGAGAACGGCCTGTTCGCGGTCGAGGCCGAGATGGTCGGCCGCTTCGACGATTCCGACGCGATCGCGCTGCAGCAGGCTATCGCCGCGCTGGAGGGCATCCCCAGCGATCCGGGCTTCTCCAAGATCGGCCGCGCCGAGCCGGTCGCGCCCAAGCCCGCCGGGCCGGACCTGAGCGGCCTGGACCTGCTGGACGAGTACCGCCTCGACCGCGATCCGGCCTAAGCCCGCGCCGCGCGCACCGCAACGTTCGGCATCGCAGCGCCCAGGGCGTTCGTCCTGTCCTGGCAGGCGAATCCGCCTGCCCGGCCTGCGCCGCCGCCCCGCAGCGGCTCACGCCACCGGGTGCACGCAGCCGAGTACGCGCAGCCCGCGCGCGCCGGTGACGCTGGGCAGGTTGCCGGGCAGCCCGGCCAGGGTCTGCCGCGCCAGCCAGGCGAAGCCCATCGCTTCGACGAAGTCCGGGTCCAGGCCATAAGCCGCGGTCGATTCCACCGTCACCCCGGGCAGGTGCGCCGCGATCCGCGCCAGCAAGGCGCCGTTGCGCACCCCGCCGCCGCAGGCCAGCACCCGTCGGGTCGCCGGCTGGTGCGCGCGCAGGGCATCGGCGACGGTGATCGCGCTGAGTTCCAGCAAGGTCGCCTGCACGTCCTGCGGCGCCTCGCCGCCGCGCAACTGCGCCTCCAGCCAGGTCAGGTGGAACTGTTCGCGACCGGTGCTCTTCGGCGGCGGCAGGGCGAACCAGGGCTCGCCGCGCAGGCGCGCGAGCAGTCCGGCGTCGACCGCGCCGGACGCGGCGAAGCGGCCGTCGGCGTCGTAGGGCGTGCCCAGGTGGCGCAGCGCCCAGGCGTCGAGCAGGCAGTTGGCCGGCCCGGTATCGAAGCCGCGCACCTCGCCGCGCGCCGGCAGCAGGGTGAAGTTGGCGATGCCGCCGAGGTTGAGCGCTGCCCGATCCTCGCCGGGGTCGTGCAGCAGGGCGGCGTGGAAGGCCGGCATCAGCGGCGCGCCGTGGCCGCCGGCGGCGACGTCGCGGCGGCGGAAGTCGGCCACCGTGGTCATGCCGCTGCGCTCGGCGATCACCGCGCCGTCGCCGATCTGCCAGGTGAAGGGGTGGCGACCGTCGTAGCCGGCGCCGGCCGGGCGATGGCGCACGGTCTGGCCGTGCGAGCCCAGTGCGGCGACTGCGTCCGCGGCGATCCCGGCCTCGCCGATCAGCGCGGTGGCGGCGTCGGCGAAGGCTTCGGCGACCTGCACGTCCAGCGTGCCCAGTTCTTCCAGCGCGCGCGCATCGCCGCCCTGGCCGAGTTCGACCAAGCGCTCGCGCAGCCGCGCTTCCCAGGCATAGGTGCGGCCCAGCACCAGTTCGCAACGGGTCGGCGTGCCGGCGGCGAAACGCACCAGCGCCGCATCGATCCCGTCGGCGCTGGTGCCGGAGATCAGTCCAAGATAAAGGCCGGAGGGCGGCAGGCCCGCGCCGGCGTCCGAGCGGGTCGAAGAGGTTTCAGTCACGGCGCGGCTTCCCTGTGTCCCATCGTGGAAGGCTAACAACTGGCGCAAAAAAATAGAGCCTCCGAAGAGGCTCTCGTTGCGTACCCGCGGCGGCCGCTCAGGCCCGCGTGGTCTTCTTCTTCGCCGTCGTCTTGGCCGCCGTCTTGGCCGGCGCGGCCGGGGCCGAGCCCGCATCGGCGTAGATGATGTTCTCGACCTGGCGAATGCGCGCCAGGGCGACGCTGGTCTGGGTGCGGAACTGCGCCAGCGCCATGCCGCTCAGCGGCTCCGGCGGCGGCATGGTGATCGACAGCGGATTGCGGTGCACGCCGTTGATGCGGAATTCATAGTGTAGGTGCGGGCCGGTGGCCAGGCCGGAGCTGCCGACGTAGCCGATCACCGTGCCCTGGCCGATGCGCTGGCCCGGCTTGACCCGGCCGAAGTTGGACATGTGCCCGTACAGGGTGGTGTAGCCGCGGCCGTGATCGAGGATCACCGCACGGCCGTAGCCGCCCTTCCAGCCGACGAACTGCACCCGCGCGTCGCCGGCGGCCATGATCGGAGTGCCGGTGCCGGCGGCGTAGTCGACGCCGGTGTGCATGCGGATCCGGCCCAGCACCGGGTGACGGCGCGAGCCGAAACCCGAGGTCAGGCGGGCGTAGGGGATCGGCATGCGGATGAAGCTCTTCTTCAGCGGACGGCCGTCGCCGGTGAAGTACTCGGCCTTGCCGCCGCGCTCGAAGCGGAAACCGGTGTGCAGCTTGCCGTCGCTGGTGAAGGTCGCCGCCAGCACCGGGCCGGTCTTGAGCAACTCGCCTTCGCGCCAGGTCTGTTCGACCACCACGCTGAAGCGGTCGTCGGCGCCGACGTCTTCGTTGAAGTCGATGTCGTACTTGAAGATCTCGTCGGTCAGCGTGTTGATGTTGGCCGGAGTCAGGCCGACCTTGCGCGCCGAGCGGAACAGCGACTTGCCGACCTTGCCGCTGAGCACCACGGTGCGGGTCTCGGTCGGTCGGTTGATGACTTTCTGGGTGATCTTGTCGCCGGCGATGCTCAGCTCGATGCGGTGGCTGTCGTCGCGGTCGTAGCGGAAGGTGCGCAGGCTGCCGTCGACCGGCATGTCGAACGCGAGTTCGGTGCCGGGTTTCATCCGCGTCAGCGCGTCTTTCGCGCCGGGCTGTTCGAGGATCTTGCTCAGGGTCGAGGCCGGGATCTCCAGATCCTCGAACACCGAGCCCAGGGTCTGGCCGCGGCCGACCCGGACCAACTGCCAACTGTCGCCGTTCTGGCCGCGCACCCGCGCCAGCGGCAGCGGCGGCAGAGCCAGCGCCAGCGACTGGCGCGGCTCATGGGCGCGCAGGGTCGGCGCGGGCTGGCTGAAGCCCGGCACGATCGCCGCGACCATCATGCCCAGGGTCGCGAACAGGCCGGCCTGCACCCACTGCCGGCCCGACCAGCGGCCGTTGAAACCATCGGAAATATGACGCGCCAGCACGGGGCGTCGAAGCGCGGCCTCGCGCAGGGCTTTCAGGCGTTCGCGTCGTTCGGCGCCCACACTGGAAGCCTGCTCGGGTACTGTCATGGATCGATCCCTCGTTCGAGGTGTGAAGGCCGCGTTGCGGCGTTACCATAGACACGCGAGTTGTACGCGTCAAACCCTTGAGCTGAATGGGGTTTTCGCATCGAACGAGGCCGTTTTCGTTTAACTCCCAATTAACCTGAATCCGTGACCGATTGCGCAAAGCGCGGCCGCGGCCGACCCGACGAGTCCCAGAGTCCCCCCGTGTCCACATCCGTACAAGAAGCCCTCGACCTGATCGCCCGCGGCGCCGACGAAATCCTCAAGCTCGACGAGCTGGAGGCGCGGCTCGGCGCGTCCATGAAGGCCGGGGGCCGCCCGTTGCGCATCAAGGCCGGCTTCGACCCGACCGCGCCCGACCTGCACCTGGGCCATACCGTCCTGCTCAACAAGATGCGCCAGTTCCAGGACCTGGGGCATCAGGTGATCTTCCTGATCGGCGATTTCACCGGAATGATCGGCGACCCGACCGGCAAGAACGTCACCCGCAAGCCGCTGACCCGCGAGGACGTGCTGGCCAACGCCCAGACCTACGCCGACCAGGTGTTCAAGGTGCTGGACAAGGAGCGCACCGAGGTCCGCTTCAATTCCGAGTGGTTCGGGCAGATGGGCGCGGCCGACATGATCAAGCTGGCGGCCCAGCACACCGTGGCGCGCATGCTCGAGCGCGACGACTTCGCCAAGCGCTACGCCGCCCAGCAGCCCATCGCGATCCACGAATTCCTCTACCCGCTGGTGCAGGGCTACGACTCGGTGGCGCTGCAGTGCGACGTCGAACTCGGCGGCACCGACCAGAAATTCAACCTGCTGATGGGCCGCGGCCTGCAGGAGCACCACGGCCAGCCGGCGCAGATCGTGCTGACCATGCCGCTGCTGGAAGGCCTGGACGGCGTCAACAAGATGTCCAAGTCGCTGGGCAACTACATCGGCATCAACGAGCCGGCGATCGATATCGTCACCAAGACGATGAAGATCGACGACGTGCTGATGTGGCGCTGGATCGACCTGCTCAGCTTCGAGATCGGCATCGCCGAGGCGGCGCGCCTGAAGGGCGAGATCGAGGCCGGCCAGCTCAACCCGCGCGACCTCAAGCTGCGCCTGGCGCGCGAGCTGGCGGCGCGGTTCCACGGCGCCGCCGCGGCCGAGCAGGCGGTGGCCGGCTGGAACGCCGCGGTGCGCGGCGAGGGCGACACCGCCTTGTTGCCGCTGACCGACCTCAGCGTGCCCGCCGAGGGCCTGCGCATCGCCGCCCTGCTGACCGCGGCCGGCCTGACCCCGAGCAATTCCGAGGCCAACCGCAAGCTCAAGGAGCGCGCGGTGCGGATCGACGGCAACGTGATCGAAGACGCCCAGCAGTTGTTCGCCCCGGGCTTCGAGGGGGTGCTGGCCGTCGGCAAGCGCAATTTCGCCCGGGTGCGCCTGATCGCCGCCTGAGGCGACCGCACGCCCGATCCGGGCGCGCCCATTCAAGCGCCCGATGGGCCCGCGCGACTGCGCGGGCCTTTTCGTTCATGTGGCATCCGGGCCTGGCGGTGAATTTGCGGACCGATCCGCTGCCGTCCTGCCAGTAGCGCCCCTGTCGCGCTTGGCGGGTGAGGTCAGCAAGCAGTAGCCCGACCCCGACGGCGGGCGGCAAAAAAGCGGTCGCTCGTACGGGGTGACTCGATGGTTCGAAAAAACTTCGCTGAAGTGGCGCGCGACCTCTTCCCAAGCCCTGTTCATGTCTGCATAATGTGCGGCTCCCCGGGACGAGTTGGATTGTTTCGGGGCGCGCGGAAGGCGGCGGTTTCGATACGTGTTGACGGATCGGAAACAGGCTGTAAGATGCGCGGCCCGCTGGCAGGAAGATCGCCGGTGGGAAGCGCGGAAAGCAGCGGTTTCGACGAGTGTTGACGAATCGAAAACAGGCTGTAAGATGCGCGGCCCGCAGACGGTTCGCCGGGTGCGGGGAAGGCGCAAAAACAGCGGTTTCGGTGAGTGTTGACGAACTGAAACGATGCTGTAAGATGCGCGGCCCGATCGGCGGTTGGATGGTTGATCGGAGCGCGGTACGGCAGGCGGTTTCGGCGGGTGGTTGACGAAACGAAACGATGCTGTAAGATGCGCGGCCCGGTGAGACGGACGCTTCGGAAAACGAAGGGTTCGGACGAAACGGGAAGCAGCAAGAAGTTCGCGAACAGGTGTTGACGTTCACGAAAACTGCTGTATAGTGTGCGGCTCCCTCGGGCACTTCGGTGGCGAGGACGGAACAAGGCGCTGAGGCCGGTTCCCGAGATCTTTGACAGTGTGCGCAGGTGACTTGTGCGGGCGTCTGGCGAGTGGATGGTTGTCCATCTTGCAGACGTTCGTAACAGAGTCCAAATCAATTCAATAGCAGCATGCAAATGCAGCGATCGAGTAATTGGCCTGGAACGAAGTCTGCACTCAAAGCTTTGATGAAGCCGCAAGGTGGAATCGAAAAATTTAAGTGAAGAGTTTGATCCTGGCTCAGAGTGAACGCTGGCGGCAGGCCTAACACATGCAAGTCGAACGGCAGCACAGAGGAGCTTGCTCCTTGGGTGGCGAGTG